>NZ_FNCU01000019.1:0-164595 GCF_900099855.1 Bradyrhizobium sp. Rc2d
CAACTCGCGTGAGGCCAGGAACCAGTTCTTTGAGAACCTGAACCCGTTTCGCTGTCAGTTCGGTGCTGAAAGTAATCACCCCCGTGATGTTGCCGGTCGGCCGCGCGAAGCTCGCTACGATCGCACCGGGGCCGCCCATTGTCATCATGACTACTGGAATCGTTCCGGTCGCGTTCTGAACCGCCGTGGTGGCAGGAGTGCCTCTCGCCAGGATCAGGTCGACTTTGAGGCCAACCAATTCGGATGCGAGATCCGGAAACCGCTCGGCCTGACCGTCGGCCGACCGATACTCGATGATCAAATTGCTTCCTTCGAAGTAACCGAAATCGCGCAGACCTTTGCGCAGAGCCTCGAGGTTGGCGGCGTTCCGTGCCGCCGGTATTGGCTCCAGAATCCCGACGCGATAGACCTTCCCGCCTCGCTGCGCACGCGCTGCGAGCGGCCAAGCCGCCGCGCCGCCGAGCAGCATGATGCATGAGCGCCGGTTCACTCCCGGTCCCTCCGTGCTTCCGACTGGAAGCATAACACACCTCGGCTACAGCAGGAGACTGCTGCGCTGCGGGATTTCGATGCTGCCTATGTCGCAGATGGGTCAAAGGCAGCCCAGGTGCACGCCAAGGACAAGCCTGATGTCCCCTCCAGAGCTGACGCTCGCCCGCGGCCGCCGAGTGGCAGCAAGGCCACCAAAAGGCTTCAGGTGAGCCGTTCTTCGTCCTCAGTACTCCTGCCGGTCAGTATCGCTGAGCATCTCAAGTTGGTGCGCCAAGCCGCTCAGACTGCGTGAGACATTCTTCATGATCGTGGCCGTCCGTTCGGACAGCTTTGTCTCCGTCGCCCGGCGCTTAAAGATTTCGGCAAGTATGCGGCACTCCGCAGCGGTTGGTATCTGAGGGACTTCGGCACGCCCGAGCTTCGGCACTGGTTGATGGAGGATCTTCTGCGATTTGAAAATCTGTGCTCTTGAGCGAGCAATCTGTTCGCCGACTTTCTTCAGTGAGTGCGTGTGTTCGTCGAGGGTACCGCGATGGCCCTGTTCGAGTTCTTTGTTGCCGTAATAGCGCATGGATCGCTCCCCTGTACGCCAACGACTGGAGGAGACTACCTCTTGACCCAGCGCGTCGGCAAGGGCGCGTCGGAGCCACACTACAGGCACCTCGTTCGCTCAGGGTCAAACGCGTCGATTTGAACATCTCCCGGCCTCTTCCGGTCTTCACCGATAAGCAGACCATTTCAGAGCCATGGCGGACTTCGCATTAGGGCCCATAGCTGCTGTTCTCAAACGAAGTTGCCGCAAACTGAAGTGGCCTCACATCGCCGCGTTCGCACAACACTGGTATCGGGAAAATGGCTTCTGGCAGGAACGTGGGAAGGTCCAGCCAAGTTGAGATTTCAAAGGACGAACGCAGCCGGCGAAACGTCGCCCCGCTGAGCATTCCCGATGTACAAGGACCCGATCTATGATGAGTTGAGGCAGGTCGAACGCGATGTAGTAGAAGGGGAGCGGCAGCTTGCGGCGCAAGAGGCGCAAATTATTGAGTTGAGGCGGCAGGGTCTGAATACGGACAATGCTGAAAAAGAACTCGAAATACTGCGCCAAGACCAGCGTCGGCGCGATCAAGACCGACAACGCCTCCTCTCGCTGCTACAGCCTTGATCAAAAGTCCGCCTCGGGTCCAAAAGCGGCGGTAGACGTGGACGAGGACCAATGTCCGATCTACTGCGAACAGCTGACGTGGAAGCGAAGCAATGGTCGGCTCAGACGCAAATTCAGAAGTCTTCGTGTGCAAGACCGCTGGTTATTCTCCGAGGAACCACCGCGTGACTCTTTCGTTGTGCTGGTCTTCCGGACAGCAAACGAACACGATGATGGATCGCGAACATGTGAAGGGCGCAGCCGACAAGGCAAAAGGCGCCATCAAACAAGGTGCGGGTAAGCTCAGTGGCGACAGGGACATGGAAACCGAAGGCAAGATCGGGATCCGCCCACAACGCCGCGGGAGATGTGAAGGATGCAGCGCGGGACGCCGCTGACGCCCTCAAAAAATAAGCGAGAGGGAAGACCAAGACTAGCCGCCTCCGGCGGCCTTTTCTTTGCCACTGAGCGCTCTGGCTGAGTTTAGGCGAAGTTAGCTTTACCCCTAAGAACCGACTTTCAGTAGGACGTGCCGCCGTGCCCGTTTGGGACCAGAACGTCGCGCGAGGTCCGCGTCGCCCTCCTTACGGACGTGTTCGCTCAGGCCAACTCGCTACATTGCGGCGGATTACTCAGTCACCACCAAATTAACGAAGCTTACAATTGAGATACTAAAAGTGTAACGCACGCGATCAGCGTCGCCGTGCTGAGGGTCACCACGACAAGAGCTTGTTCGCTGCGAGCTTGCGGATTGTCATCCATTGACCCCAACGCCAAGATCACGCATCGGTTTCCATCTACAGGGAAAGACCGTCTGGCTGTTTCGGCTCTCGAACTTGAGGGTCATGAGCGCCGGCTGGTGGCTCCGCTTGTTTGTTTCGCTCTTCTCGATGAGCCGACAACAGGCACGCCGCCCGGACCAGCGCCTTTGGGCCAGAAGCGGTCATCGCGAGACGGCGCGTTGGGACGCGGCTGGAATTTGTCAAGTGAGGGGGTGTCATAGGAACTCTCGGAATGGAGCCAATCCAGCCGCTCGCGTGGGAAGCTGCTCCTAACATTCTGACCTCTTGTAAGGGCTCTCCACGCTGACGCGCCAAATATCTGGCCCCTTGCTTACGCCTGCTTGCGGTGTCTTGCGGATCCCACGCGTTGTGCGGTGCTCTACGTAGAGGTGGAGTGACTAGGAGCACGGCGCAAAAATGCTCCTGCCAGCATTGCTGTTGCCAATTCCCGATGCTTGTTCATCAAATCCTCCCGCAGTGACTTCCTAAAAATCTTCGGGGTGCGTGTGGAACGTTCCAGGAGCGCGCCGAGGAACTGCTCACTTTGAGTGCGCGTGTAGGCACCATGCGGTGCAGCTACGGAACAACGTTACATCGCGGAACGAAACCGGTAGCCAGTCTTTCTCTGTCTTTGGAGGGTGCCTATGACTTCTCAGGCCCGAGAAGGTGCGTGTGCGTTCGCTTGGCGGAACTACCTGCTGTTCCACAGCGGCATCAGCGAGAACGATAACAGGCGTTCTGCCCTCTATCGCTACGTCGCCAATCTTCCTGATACTGGTGGAGATAATTTCGATCTATTGCAAATAGTGGCCGTCGCCTACTTAAAAAAACTGGACGAATTGCACGACGAAAGATGTGCGAGGCTCGCGGCAGATCAGGTCTTGGCTGAGTGCTTAGAGACGCAGGGCACAACCCACCACGAAGCTTAAGGCCACAACACCAAAACGAGGGAGCGAACCGCATGGCAGACAAGACCGCTAACGCAAACCGTTTCGCGCGCGACCCAAAAAATCCCATCACCGCAACGACTGCAATCGGTATGAATGCGTTGAAGCCGATTATGCACTTTCAAGTCTCAGTCCTGAGGATGTGGGCCGATAGTATTGAGAGGTTCGCGGGCAACTACGAAAAAGGGCTAGAAGAAACGGCGACCGTCGTCGAGGAACAGTCAGACAAGGAACGCGCCGCGTAAATTAACGCGAATGGTGTAAGTCGGAGTCCGCCTCGCGTCATTCGCGTCGATTTGGCGCTGTCCCGGCATTTTCCGGTGTCTATCGGCTTGCAAATGTTGGACGCCGATCGCGACACGATTCAGCCCTCTATTCCACAGGTACGTACGCGCACTTTGGCTTCAGGGAGCTTCGCAAACTGTCAACAATACCGTCGATTGACTGGGACCTCATTTTCGTGACGCAAAGAGGACCTTGCGATGCGACTCTCCGGCGTTGGCCTTCTGACTCGGTGGCACAGCGGAGTCGCCATACCCGAGATTGCTTCGGAGCTCCAATGGATCGCGCTTACGGTAAAGTTCCACGTGTCGACACCCAAAGATCTTGCAGCAGTGCCTTGCTTTCCTTCAAGTCGCGAATGTCGAAGCCCTCGCTGAACCAACCGTAGACCGGCGCGAGAAGACCGCGTGCTTCATCAACCTTGTCCTGACCATGCCAGAGCCGGGCGAGACTGACGGCAGAGCGAAGTTCCCAGAGTTTCGCCTCCTGCTGGCGAGCAATCGCAATGGCGTGGCGAAACTCGGTCTCCGCCTCGACCTCGGCGCCCGCCCGAGCCGCCAGCATCAACTCGCCTCGTCGCCGATGCAGCTCGGCCTCGAACCATCGCACCCCCAATTTCTCGGTGAGTGCCAAGGCGTCGGATAGTTGACCGAGCCCGGTTTCAAATCGCGCAGCCTTTGCCTCGGCTGCCGCGAGCTGCGCGAGGTAGAACGGAAGAGTCCACGCTGCGCCGGACGCCTGGAATCCCTCGATACCGCGCCGCAGTAAGTCCACCCCGGCTTCTGCGTCGCCGGCCTCGGCCAGCGTCCAGCCGCGATATGCCGTCCCCATCGCGAGAAAGAAGGCAAAGCCCTGCTCGGTGGTGAGCGCAACTAGCTCCTCCGCCCGTCGCCCAACCATATCCGCATCATCGAGCACGAAATGCAATCGGCATGCGACGCTCAGCGCGAATGCGAGGCTGATCGGTTGGGACGACTCGCGCGCCTCTGACAGGGCGTCACTGCTCTGCACGCGCGCCTGATCGGCGAAGCCAAGAAGGCCACACGTCAGCGAGAGGAACGAAAGCATCGCCACGCGGGCGTTTTCTGCGAACAGAGTCGTCAGAGAGCGCTGCTGCTCCGGATCGTAAAGGGCGAGCCCTCGCTCAAGATGGGAACGCGCCAAGGCCAATTGTCCGCGATGAAGCCAGCTATCGCCGACTGCCCGATGACCGGCGACAAGAATGGCCGTGTCGTTTTGTCGTCCAGCCAAATCGAGCAGGTCCTCGGCGATGCGATGCGATCGGTCAGTTTCACCACGCACGTGATAATGCACGAACTCGCCCCAGAGCGCCTTGAGCAGGTTCGGCATGTCGTTCAGTGACTCGCAGAGGCAACGCGCCCGGGCGTAGGCCCCGCCGGTCTCTTCGGCCGCATGGCCCTTTGCGGCAATCAGTGCGCCGCCGAGCGCGAGTTGAAGGTCAGTTTCGGTGCCCTGGCGCCCGGGGGTATCCGGGAGATGGGATAGCAGATCGAGCGCCCTTCGCATCTGCACGATTGCTTCCGTCATGGCCGATCGAGCCTTGGAACGCTCACCAGCCTGCTGCCAATAGGAAACCGCCTTTTCGATCAAACCCGCATGCCCGCAATGGTGGGCGAGGATCTCCGGTTGCTCTTGGATGCCCCTAGCGAGCCTCTCCTCGAGCGTGCCAGCGATCCGCGCGTGCAGCTCGCGGCGTTGGCTGCGCAGCAGTGTGCCGTATGCCGCGTCTTGGACCAGTGCGTGTTTGAACAAGAAATTGGCGTCGGGCGGTTCGCCACGCCCAAAAATGAGCCCGGCGTTGATCAGCCGGTCGATCGCCGCTTGCAGCTCGTTATCGCACCGCTGTACGATCGCGGCAAGCAGATCGTAGGAGAACTCGCGGCCAATGGCCGCGCCGACTTGCGCCACCTCCTTAGCTATCGGACCGATTCGGTCGAGCCGCGCCATCAACGAAGCATGCAACGTGGCCGGCACAGCAAGTCCGGGCAGCGGCGCGAAAGAGATGGCTCGCGCGAACCCCTCGGGGCTCGTTTCGAGCACCGCTTTGGTCAATTCCTCAACGAACAGCGGCACGCCATCCGTTCGTTCAGCAATTTCATTGACGATTTCGGTCGTCAGCGTCCGGGTACCAGCCACGCTCCGGATCAGCGCAGCGCCCGCGTGCTGGTCCAGCCGGTTCAGCACGAGCAAGCTGACGTGCGGCTTTCCGGTCCATACCGACTGGAACTCGGGGCGGCAGGTGATCAGGACCAAAACCGGTAGGCTTGCTACTCGATCGACCGTTTGGTCCAGCAGCTCGCGCGAGCTCGGATCGATCCATTGCATGTCCTCGAACACGACCATAATTGGATGTTTTTGTGCGAGAGTTTCAAGCTGGCGAACCAGAGCGGCGAAGCTTCTCTCCTTCTTTTGTTGCGGCGTAACGGTAACGGGCAGGTCCAGATCACCGTTCGGGATCGACAGCAGCTCGGCCAGGATCGCCACGTCCTCGTCGGACGGCAATGCCGGCGATAGCAGCACTCGGAGTTTATCGAGCTTCGCCCTCGGTGTGTCCTCACGATCGAAACCAGCCGCTCGCTGGAGTTGTGCGGTGAAGGGATAGAGCGCACTTTCCTGATGGCGTGGCGAGCAGAAATAGCGCAAGCAGGTGTGCGGCTCGCGTTCGATACGCTCCTGGAGAGCCGCAACGAGGCGCGACTTGCCGATCCCCGCCTCGCCCACGAGCAGTGTCACTTGACCGGTACCGATCCGCGCACGGCGCCAGCTCCGCTCCAGCCGCGCGAGTTCTTCCTCGCGCCCAACCAGCGGGGCGAGGACCGAAGGATGCAACGCCTCGAAGCGGCTTTCCGCTGTTCCCTCATGCAGCACCCGCCAGGCTTGCACCGGCGTGGCGAAGCCCTTCAGCGTCACCGCGCCGAGATTCTCGTAGTCAAAGAGCCCGCCGATGAGCCGCCGCGTGTCCTCAGCGATTACCACCCCATCCGGTTCGGCGAGCGCTTGCAGTCGAGCGGCAAGGTTCGGCGTCTCGCCAAGGACCGCCTGTGCCTCCGCAGCTTCGCTGCCGATAAGGTCACCCACGATGACGAGACCAGTCGCGAGCCCAAGGCGAACCCGAAGCTCGAACCCGGGCGGGGCTCCCGGCGCGTTCCTGGGCGCGGCGATCTCAAGTGCAGCGCGCACCGCGCGTTCGGCATCGTCCTCATGCGCTGAAGGATGGCCGAACAGGATGAGCATGCCATCGCCGATGTAGCGGCTGATAGTGCCACCGTACTTGCGGACGACCGCCGCTACGCTATCGCGGTACTCGCCGATTATGTCTCGTAGATCTTCCGGATCGAGCTTTGTCGCAAGCGCCGTCGAGCCGACGAGGTCGCAAAACATCACTGTGAGCTGGCGACGCTCGGCGGAAGAACTTGGTGCGCGTGACAAGCTCGAGCGCTCCGTGACCCGTGCCACGATGGACGTCGATGCGCCGGCCCCTGCTGTTACTTGCGGCGGTACTGTCGGCGTGAGCGCGGCACCGCAGTCGCCACAGAAGTTCTTGCCTGTCGGATTGTCGGCCCCGCACGCAGGGCACCGAAAGAATAGCGGCGCGCCGCAATCGCCGCAGACCTTCATTCCCTCTCGATTGACTCTGCCGCAACTCGGGCAATTCATGCCGCACCCGATACATGAGTTTCACGTCGGTCTAGGGGCGAACCTTCAGAGCGCGCTCTTTGAAGATTCTCTTCGTCAGCTGTCTACCAAGCGCCAAGGATGATCAAACTCACGATGATCAGGACGTAGATACAGGCGATAGTCGCAGGGAAAATGAGCCAGCCGGGTGTCAACGTTGCCTCCCGAGCGGTTGTCTCGACAAGCTTAAGCCGGCAGGCTCGACAAGAATTATGAAGTGGCTAACACTCTGCAGCTCAAGCCTATTTTCAATCTAAGAAAGCTGAACATAGCCTGTCGCGACCCAAACGCGAAATTGGTGGTGATCAGCAAATGCCGGCAAACCTGTGGGCCGTCCACTAACTACCGCCGGACGAGTCGATGAAAGGTCCTCTCACTCGTCAGCAACCGAGCGCTGTGGGGCAAATGCGAATCTGTGGGAACGGCAGCTCTTGGGCGCAAAGCACACGATCGGCCGCCTAAGCTTGCCTCAGAAGGCGCCGGGCAGTCCTAAGGGCCGCAGTTCCCTGCCTCGAAGCGCCTGACAACCCTATCTTCGTGCAACCTATTTGTTTCCCGGATCTGTCTGCAGGCGTAGAATGTCGCTGCCCTTGAAGCGGGATGTGCCGAAATCACCGTCGAGGGCGAACGAGCTGCGCTGGTGCTATCGGCAGGCAGGCTCTCTTAGCGACCGATCCTTTTTTTCGGTTTCGCACCACCTTAGCCACAAACTTTGCGCGCTGCTTTGCAGCGGTCGTTAGGTTATGTTGGGAGAAAAGCGATGACCAAGATCGATCGAAGGTCCGCACTGGGAATCGGGCTGGCAGCGGCTTCGGCTGCCATGGTGAAGCCAGCCGTCGCTCAACCCACAGGCTACAAGGATACGACGCCTTGGGCAGGTGTTGTAGTGCGTGAATATGAAGGCGAGACACCATCCCTGATCCCAGGTTTTAAGACCGTCTCAATGCGCGATATCATTATGCAGCCGGGGTCGAAGACCATGGGGCCGCCGATGATGAATGCCATGGTCTGCCATATCACCGAAGGCGAGCTTCGGCTCGAGCAGGACGGAAAGACCTTTACGGGCAAAAAGAATTTTGTCTGGACTTGCAACAAGGATACAAAAGAACAGGCGTACAACGATGGCAATGTGGTCGCGATTATGCGGATCACGGACTTGAAGGCATAAGGCTGGCTTCCTCGTAAGAGACCGATCGTAGGAGCGGATGGCGCGCGACGACGCGCCGTCCGCGCTGAGCCAATTACCTGGTCCGATGTATAAAAGCTTGCATCTCCTCCAGGGTAAGCTCATATTTGAGGGCTTTTGCTCTTTCAGAATCAGATCGATATAACCCTCATGGCGACGAAAGAGGTCGCCAATATCGGCGCCATAGCTGAGCAGAGCGCCGGCGTGCGCGAACTCCCTCTGCTGGCCGATGACAGCGATCTTCATGTCGATACCGATACGACAAATCTCGTTCTGCATTGCGGCGGTCATGCAGTCGCGAATGACGATCACAACGTTGCCGGCCCGTGCTCGCAAGCACATTGAATTTGCTTGGCAGCCGCCGCCGAGACGCGGTTGTGAGTCCGAATCGCATTGGCTCTACGCCGCGCATCGTGCTTCCTGGTTGGATTGCGCTCCCCAGGCGCTACAGGTTGGCTTGGTGGCGTTGTTCAAAACGCCGATCTTCTTCAGCGTGGGCAGGATCTCCCGGATCATTTCGATGCGCTTGGCCGACATTTCCTCGCCGAACGCAGCGAAGCCAGCGAGACCGCTGCCCGGCCGGGCGAGGCTCTGAACCAATTCGGCGACAACAGGAATGCTAGTCGTCGGAGAGCAATCTGATCATAAGAGGCGGTGGTACACCCGTATGATCGGCATCCGAAAGTCCGCGGGTCAAAAGATGAAATGCCGGGATCGTCTGCCTAGGTCTGCTTCATCCTTGGAAGCAACATCCATGAATGCACGTCCTGCCGCCGGCTTACGCCGTTTGCCGGTTGGAAATGGCGGCTCCCGGCTGAACCTGCCGTCTGTCGCGCGCCGCGGCCGTTTCGAATTTGAAACGACGGGCAAAAGACTTGGCAGAATGGCATCAGTGAAAGAGTTCGGATCAGGCGTGGGGGATGCCGCGGGCTTTGTTTGTCTCGGCGGCGAGTGAGACGTTCGTAACACTACGCAGCAGGCGGCCCGAACCAGGTCGTCAGCGCCTCCGCAAGTCCGCGTTGGCTATCGTCTTCCACCCAGGCCACATGTCCATCGGGCCGCACGAGCACGGCCTTGGGCGCGGCGATCTGTCCGATGGCCGGAAGCTCCCATGTGCCGTCGTAGGCAGCATCGACCGCTTCGACGCGCCCTGCCCAGGGCGTGATGTCGAGAACATCTGCCTTCTCAAAATTGAGCAGCAGGCCCCGCGCGCCGTGCAGTAGCGTGAACAGTCTTAGTGGCTGCCTTTCGACCGCCAGATCGAGATCCGGCATACGCCGTCCGAGCAGCGCATGCCCTTCGCCGAGATCATAGCGGATGTCGAGCCCGCTCATCATTGCGCCAACGCGCTGGCGCGGCTGGTCCATGGCGAGCAGCTCGGAGACGACGTCGCGCGCGGCTTTGAGGCCATCGTCGCCGCGGCGGAGCATGGCGATTTGCGCCATGGTGTTTTGCAGGACGCGTGCCGCGACGGGATGGCGCTCGGAATAGTAGGTGTCGAGCAGGCTGTCCGGCGAGATGCGATTTACCACCTGCGCCAGCTTCCAGCCGAGATTGACGGCGTCCTGCACGCCGGTGTTGAGACCTTGTCCGCCGACGGAGTGATGGATATGCGCGGCATCGCCGGCGAGCAACACGCTCCCCTTGCGATAGGACACGGCCTGCCGTGCCGCATCGGTGAAGCGGGAGATCCAGGCGGGATTGTTGAGACCGAAGTCGGTGCCGTAGACCGCGATGAGGGCGTCGCTGAGATCGCGCAATGTGGGCTCGCCGGTGCGCTCGAGCGTTGCTTCCGTCACGACGACCAGCACGCGTCCGCGCTCGGTCTTGCTGAGGCCGTGAAAGCCGATTGCGTCGTGACGCAGGCCGAAAGCGGGCGCCTCGCTCATCTCGACCTCGGCCATGAGATTGCTGAGCGTCGGATCGAAACCGGGGAACTCGATGCCGGCAGCTTTGCGCACTAGGCTGCGACCGCCGTCGCAGCCAACGAGATAGTTTGCGCGTAGCGTCTCGCCGCCGGACAATGCGATATCGATGCCGGTCTCATCCTGCGCAAAAGCCGTTACCTCGGCATTGCGATAGACCGGAACTGCGAGCTCCTCGACCCAGCCGGCCAGGATGCGCTCGATGTGGCTCTGCCGCAGCGCGAGGCCGTAAGCGTGCCGGGTGGGGAGGTCGCTGATGTCGAGCCGCGTCCACGCGAAGCCAGTGAGCTGGGTGATCTGGCCCTCGCGCAGAAAGCGGTCGGCGACGCCGCGCTGATCGAGGATCTCGAGGGTGCGGGCGTGCAATCCGCCGGCGCGCGTCTCGACCAGCTCCTGGTTCGCGCGCCGCTCGACCACAGCGACGTCGACATTGGCGAGCGCGAGCTCCGCAGCCAGCATCAGACCAGTTGGGCCAGCGCCGGCGATCACCACGGCATGATCGGTCATCGCGGCGGTCCTCGCGCCGGCGCGATGCACATGCTGGTGTGAACGGGACCTGGGAAGCAATACAGGCATGTCGTGACCCCTCGATGTGTCGGCTGGGCCACGAGTTCTACGGCAGGGACGGGGACTTGAAGCAAGCCCCTCGCGCACCACATATCTAGCTGGGAGGAGGGGTTTCGTCGTCTTGCCCTCGACGGTGTTTGACACGTCGGGCAAAACACTGGCAGAATGGCATCATCGAAAGAGTTTGGTTCAGCCCGCGCGGGAGCGATCCGCTGCGGGTTTTCTTTTGGACATAATCGTCAGAAAATGCCGGCGGTTCGCTGCATGATGTCGGCGAGTTCCTCAAACGAGAACGGCTTCCTGATCATCGGAAGGCCGCCGCGCCGGGGTTCGCGACCGGATAGCTGAAGCACCTTCAACTCGGGGCGGACTCGTTTGGCCAACTCGGCCAGTTCATGGCCGTCCATATCCGGCATATTGATGTCCGTGATCAGGATGGAGATGTCCTGGTTCTCGTTGAGCTGATCGAGCGCATTCGGACCATTTTGCGCGCTAATCACCTGGCAGCCAAGATCTTCCAGCATGCCGACGATCACGTCGAGGACGGCGGGGTCGTCGTCAACAACCAGGACAGTGTGACTCATCGAACGAACGTTCCTTCCAACGAAGGACTAAACGCGCCTCTCGTCAGGTAGGTTCCCGGCAGGCTCTGGTCGCATTTTCAGACGTTTGACACGACGGGCAAAACCTCGGCCGCATGGCATCATCCAAACGCGCGCCGCCGGTGCCCCTAATCGTCCTTCGACAAATCGCTGGATTTCGTGGGGAGGTCGATGGTTCCGCCATCGCCGTGCACGAGGTCGCGACCGCTGTCCTCTGTCTCGCCAGCGTCTTCAATAATCGACTCTTGCGTGTCGCGCGCCGTGTCGATGCGTGGCTTGGGTCCCGGCAGATTTCGCGATGTCTTTTGTAGCGTCATCTTAACTGTCATCAACCGGTCCTCCTGATCGCCAAACGCACGTTACGTGAATTTGTTCGTTTGAAACGTCAGGCAAAACACACCGGTAGGATGACATCTTGAGACCAATTTGGTTCACCCGCGTGGAAAATATCCGCCGTGGGTTTTTAGTTCTCGATCCAGAATCGGATGGTGGCCCACACATTATGGCGACGCGCTCGCTTGGCATGTGTTCGGGAAGCGCCGATCAGCGTGCCGCCCGTCCGTACCGTAGCCGGCCTTGGACGCGCGAACGTGCTGGCCCGCGCGGCGCTGCGCTCCTTGCTTACGCCGCTGCGATCTCCAGGAGCCGAGATCGGGCACTCGTAAAGGCCGGACAAGCTGATGGTCTATCGCGCGGCACTACATCTCGCAAAACTCCTGGTCGGGGACAAGGTCCTCGGCTTTGGCATCCACGGATGCTCTGGCAGGAATCACGGCCAATCTCGTGGTCCCCTACTTCGTCAAACGCGGCTTCGAGAACGCTGCAAGGATCATCAAGCGGTGAAGATGGTGGACGAGGAAATCAAGGCCATTGTTGTCAAAACGCTGGCTGAGCAGCACAGACTCCGGCAAGAGAGCATCGATGCGATCGTATCGAAGGCAGTGGCGTCGGCGCTGGCTTCTTTTGGAATCGAGGATGACGATCGGAAAGAGCTCAGGGTGGACTTCCAACACCTGCGGCGATGGCGGAAAAGCGTGGACCAGGCGCAGCGGTATACGCTGAAGGCTGTCATCACGGTAATCGCCACCGGCCTGATGGGGGCCGTCTTGTTAGGCGTCCAGGTCGTGCTGGGTAAGTGAGGATTCCTCGGGGGCGACGTCGCCGTACGACGGATCGAGGTTGAGCCCGAAGTGCCCTGGGCCTGGTCGCATACGCTTTACTGGCGAAAGTGGCTGAGATGAGCGGTGAGCCGCGTTTCCCGTGATGCGGAATGCGGCCTGTAACGCCGAATAGTCCGATGTGGCGCAGCCTATATGCGCAGTATGTCGAGAGGCCCGGCAGCCCGATGGCCGCCGGGCCTTTTTTGCGTTCTCAGGCCGTGCAGGTGAAACACTTGCGAAGTCGGTGGCGCCGGGCTTTAAGTTCGATCTTGCAGGAAATTCGGCGGCTATAAGCCGATGTAAAGGAGCGCTATCAATGCCTACCAAGCCTCAGTTGCCGGAACGTGCGTCGCGGGCGAGGGGAGGGCCAACTGCACTCGATGGTCTGCTGGTCGTCGATTTTACGCGTGTCGTCGCCGGGCCGGCCTGCACACAGACGCTTGCTGATTTCGGCGCGCAAGTCATCAAGATTGAAAACCCTGACGGCGGCGACGACACACGAGCCTATGAGCACGCCGAAATCGGTGGAGAGAGTGCCGCCTATCTCAGCCTGAACCGCAACAAGCGCGGCATCGTGCTCGACCTTACGGTGCCGGAGGCTCGCGAGATCGCGCTCGACCTGATCCGCAAGGCAGACGTTGTCGTCGAAAATTTTTCCAGCGGGGTCATGAAGAAATTCGGCCTCGATTATGAATCTGTCGCTTCGCTAAATCCACGGCTGGTCTATTGCTCAATCTCCGCCTATGGGCGCACCGGACCGTTCGCTGCGCGTCCAGGCTTCGATCCCATCACGCAGGCGGAAAGTGGCTTCATGTCGCTCAACGGGTTTGCCGACGGCCCGGCGGTCCGTACCGGTCCGCCGATCGTGGATATGGCCACGGGAATGTCTGCCTGCAACGCCATCCTGCTGGCATTACTGGCGCGGGACCGGCTCGGTCGCGGGCAGCATGTCGAGGTCGCTCTGTTCGACATTGCGATGGGGATGACCGGTTTCTACGGCATGGCCTATCTGATCAACGGCGAGAATCCTGGCCGGTTTGGCAATTCGCCGAGCGGATCTCCCACCGTCGGCGTCTACGAGGCCTCCGATGGGCCGCTCTACATGGCTTGCGCCAACGACCGGCTCTATCGCCGTCTCGTGGTCGAGGTGCTCGACCGGCCCGATCTGATCACCGATCCGCAATTTGCGACGCGGAAAGCGCGCTCCGAGAACAAGGAGCTCCTGCGGGCAGCTATCGCCGAGGTCTTTGCAAGCGATACCCTCGAGAACTGGATGGCAAAGATGAAGCTGGCCAATATCCCGGTCGGCTATCTCCGGACGGTGGAGGAGGGGTTCAATGCGCCGGAAGCACGCGAGCGCCACCGCTTGAGCCGGATTCCGCATCGTACAGCAGAATGGGTCCCCAACATCGAGCCGCCAATTGCGATGAGCCTGACTGGGGCCATTGATCCCGTGGCTGCTCCGCTGCTGGGTGAACATACGAAACAAATCTTGCACGATACGCTCGGCTACGACGAACGTCGCATCGCGGAGTTCGCCGAAAAGGGTGCCTTTGGGTCGGTCAAGCCTTCGATCGATTTGAGCTAGGCAGTTGACCGCCTCGGGGCAGGTATGGCGATGCCCGCGGATCGCCGCTTTGCGATGCCCGCGCGAGCGATCCTGCTTTTTCGTCCGGCCGAGGTACCGCGCGACCGCACTGCGAGTGTGGCCTCGACTTGATTTGGCGAAGGTCCCGCCGCATAACTGTGTGAAAGCGAGGGATACGAATGGCGCCTGGTCGAGAGCCGAGCATGAGCGAGCCCGCTGGACTGGAAGCCGGTGAACGCGCCTATGCGGCAATGATCGCGAAGGCCCGGGCGCTCCTCCCAAGGCTGCGAGAGCGGGCGGCGCGGACGGAGGAGCTACGGCATCTTCCGCCGGAGACTGAAGAGGATCTCCACGACGCCGGACTGTTCCGGATGCTCCAACCGAGACGAATTGGCGGCGCGGAGCTTGACTATGTTGCCCTGATCGACTGCGCCGAACTGCTTGGATCGGCGGATGCCTCGGTGGCTTGGAACCTGGCCAACCTGGCGAGCCATCATTGGATGCTCGGCATGTTCGAGCAGAAGGCGCAGGATCTGGTCTGGGACGGCGATCCGGACGTGTTGATTGCGTCCTCGTTCATTTTTCCGGCCGGACGCGCCACGAGGGTCGCGGGTGGATATCGGCTGCATGGTAGCTGGCCGTTCTCCTCGGGCGTCGCTTCCTGCGAATGGAATATGCTCGCAAGCGTTGTTTACTCCGACGACGAAGCCGACGGCATCGCGTATCGAATCTTTTTGCTGCCGAAAGGCGACTATAATGTCCTCGACACCTGGAATGTCGCGGGATTGCGCGGGACGGGATCTTGCGACGTGGAGGTCAGGGACGCCTTTGTGCCTGATTATATGACGGTCGCCGTCGGCGATCTCGCCGGGGGCCCAACGCCGGGAAGCAAGGTCAATCCGAATCCGCTGTATGCGCTCCCTGTGTTCTCGCTGTTTCCTTACGTCCTCTCCGGCGTCGCGCTGGGAAACGCGCAGGCGTGCCTCGACGATTATGCCGAGGTCGCGCGTCATCGCATCTCGACCTACAACCGTGCCAAGCTGAGCGACTTTCAAAGCACGCAAATCAAGATCGCGGAGGCCTCGGCGAAGATCGATGCGGCGCGCCTGATCATGCGCTCGGCCTGCCTGGATGCGATGGAGAACGCTCGGTGCGGTCGTATTCCTGATATGGCGACCAAAACCAGATATCGGCGCGATGGAGCCTTTTCGGTGAATCTGTGCACCGAAGCGGTCTCCATGCTGTTTGCCGCCAGTGGAGCGCGCGGCCTGTTCACGACCGGGGTGCTGCAGCGGCAGTTCCGCGATGCGCACGCGATCAACTCGCATCTCGCGTTCAATTTCGACGCGGCCGGGACCAATTATGGACGCGTGGCGCTGGGCCTGCCGTCCGAGAATCTCACGCTGTGAGGCCGGCCGATGAATGATCTGCCGAAGCAGCCGGCCGTTCCCGATCCAGCCAACGAATTCGCGAGCGACAGCTCGTTGATCGATCCTCGCGATTTCCGCAACGCGCTCGGCACCTACGCAACGGGCGTAACGATCATCACGGCCGCGGCTCCTGATGGCAAGCCGTATGGTCTGACGTGCAATTCGTTCGCCTCGGTCTCGCTGAATCCTCCGCTGGTTCTGTGGAGCCTCGTTGTCTATTCCTCGAGTCTGACCGTATTCCAGAACGCCAGTCATTTCACGGTCAACGTGCTTGGCGCTTCGCAACAGGCGCTCGCGAACAAATTCGCAAAACCGTCCGACGACAAATTCACCGGCGTCGATTGGGCGCCGGGGCTTGGCGGTGCGCCGGTGCTGGCAAACAGCGTCGCCAATTTCCAATGCCGCTCCGTCAATCGCTACTATGGCGGCGACCACGTGATCTTTCTCGGCGCAGTCGAGGCTTATGCTTACGGCGCGAAGGAGCCGCTGCTCTTTGCGCGCGGGACGTTTGGTCGCTTTCTGGCCGACGATGAGCGCAACAAGGCGCCGTAACGCGCTTCCGTCCTAGACAGCTCGCTCCGACGCTGAAAGCTTGTAGATCTCCAGCGCGTCCGCTTCCGCGCCTCGCGCTGCCTTCGCCAACCTGAAAAGTTGCCCTGCAAGCGAGGCCATCGGCACCGGCGTGGAGGTCGCCTGTGCGACATCGGCGACCGTATCGAGGTCCTTGAGCATTGTTGCGATGTGCCCGAGCGGCGGGGTGTGAATGCCCTGAACCATCCGCGGCACGAAGAGCTGGAGTGGGATGGAATCCGCGAAGCCGCCGGCGAGTGCTTCGGGCAATCGGTTGGCGTCAATTCCGGCGTTCACGGCAAGGCGCGTTGCCTCCGCGAGGACGGCCATCGCGCATCCGACGATCACCTGATTGCACAGCTTTGTGGTCTGGCCGGCACCGATCGGGCCCATGTGAGTGAACCTGCGCGCCATGGCCAGCACATAGGGCCGTACCCTCTCGATATCGGCCGCTTCTCCGCCAGCCATGATCGCTAGGGTGCCTTCCTCAGCGCCCGTCGTGCCCCCGGACACTGGCGCATCGATCCAGCCGGTACCGTTCGCGTCTTTCAGTCGCGTTGCAAGGTCGCGTGCGGCGTCAGGATGAATCGACGAGAAGTCGACGACAAGCTTGCCGGCGCCGGGAGCCGATGAAAGACCATCGCGCCCGAAGATCACCTCTTCGACGACGGCGGCGTCCGTCACGCACATGAAGACGATCGCCGAGCTCGCCATCACGTCGCGGGGCGTATCTGCGCGGCTTGCGCCGGCCTCGACGAGCGGAGCCATCTTGTCCTGCGATCGGTTCCAGATGGTGACCTGATGGCCAGCCCTGAGCAGGCGCCGGGTCATCGGTGCGCCCATGAGCCCAAGGCCGATATAGCCGAGCCTCTCGACCCCTTGCGGGTTTGTCCTGCTCGCATCAGCCATAGGTTGCCTCCTTGTGTCGCGGCGCAGCGCCGTGCGACCGCCGCCTTATCTTACATGGCGCTTCGCTCGGTGACACCGGTGGGCATGCATGGCTTGCCTGATTGTTTGAACCATGAAACATTTGGGCCTGGTCGGGTTGGGGGCGCCCGTCGGCGCCGGAGCAGCGGAGTAGGCACGATGCGAACCGTTTCGAGGTGGATCCTGGCATTGAGCGCGGTTGCGGCCGTAATCGTGGGCTCAGGCCCGTTGCGGGCGCAGCAGACCATCCGCGTCGGCTGGACGATCCCGGCCGAAGAATCCAAGTACTGGATGATGCGCCGCCCGGCTGAGTTTCCCAACCTCGGCAAGGCCTACAACGTCGAATGGACCCAGTTTCAGGGCACCGCGCCGATGACGCAGGCACTTGCAGCTGGGGCGCTGGATTGCGCGACACAGGCGCCGCTGTCGCTAGCCAATGGCGTGGTCGGCGGCAATCTCAAGGCCTATATCGTGGCACAGCACGTCTTCGAGAAGCCCGGCGGCTTCTCGGTCTATTGGGCTGTAATGAATGACTCGCCGATCAAGACGATCGCCGATCTCAAGGGCAAGACGGTCGGCATTTCCGTGATCGGCGGCGGCACGCAGGGGCCATTCAACCTGCTCCTGAAGCAGAATGGCGTCGATCCGGCCAAGGACATCAAGCTGGTCGAGGTCGGCTTTGCCGTCTCCGAAGACGCGCTCCGGCAGGGCCGCGTCGATGCAGTCAACATGAACCAGCCCTTTGCCGCGCGCGCAGAGGCAAAGGGCGGCACCCGAAAGCTGTTCTCGCTGTCGCAGGCGATGCCGAACATCGTGCACATCCTGGAAGCCTGCCGTGCCGATTTCGTCGACAAGAACCCGGAACTCGTCAAGGCCTATGTCCGCGACATCACGTCGGGCATGAAGAAGGCGCTGGCAAACCGCGAAGAGACCCTGAAGGTCGTGTCCGAGGTGCTGAAAGCGCCTGTTCCAGTGCTCGAAACATATCTGCTCAAGGACAACGATTTCGGCCGCGATCCAGGTGCGGCACCGAATTTCCCCGCGATCCAGAAGATGCTGGACATCTATGCAGAGACAGGAATGCTGCCGAAACTGGATGTCTCACAGTTCAAGCATCCGACGATCGTCGCTCCGCTGCAATAGGCGAGCGGGCGAATTGTCCGAAGAGGGGGATCGTGGCGTCCCGGATCATCCGGGACGCAGCATGAAGAAGATGCACGTATGAAGAAGTTGCGATCACGGGTCACCACAGACGGTCTCGATCGAGCCCCGCATCGTGCGTTCATGCGCGCAATGGGTCTCGACGATGCCGCGATCGCCAAGCCGATGGTCGGCGTCGTCAGCATGAAGGGCGAGCAAACGCCCTGCAATATGACCCACGACTTTCAGGTCGCCGCGGCCAAGACCGGAATCGAGGAGGCCGGTGGCACGCCGCGGGAATTCTCCACCGTGTCGGTTTCCGACGGCATCAGCATGAATCATGAGGGGATGAAGTTCTCCCTGTTTTCGCGCGAGCTGATCGCCGACTCCATCGAAGCGGTCGTCCATGGTCTGGCTTACGACGCCCTGATCGGATATGGCGGATGCGACAAGACGCTTCCCGGCGTGATGATGGGTATGGTTCGCTGCAACGTGCCATCCATTTTCATCTACGGCGGCAGCTCGCTGCCGGGCCGCGTGGACGGGCGGACCCTGACGGTGCTCGACTCCTATGAGGCTGTCGGCAGCTTTATGACCGGCGAGATCGATGGCGCCACGCTCGAGCGGATCGAGCGCGCCTGCCTGCCGACGATCGGTGCGTGCGCCGGCCAGTTCACTGCGAATACCATGGGCATGGTGTCGGAGGCGGTGGGCCTCACCATCCCCAACGTCTCGATGGTGCCCGGTGTCTACGCCGAGCGCGCGCAGATCTCACGCCGGGCCGGACGCCTGATCATGGAGATGCTGGAACGCCGCGGCCCACTGCCGCGCGACATCGTGACGCGAAAGTCCCTGGAGAATGGTGCCGCGATTGTCGCTGCGACGGGCGGCTCAACCAATGCCGCGCTGCATCTGCCGGCGATCGCGAACGAGGCAGGCATCGCATTCACCATCGATGACGTCGGCGAGGTTTTTGCCAGGACCCCGCTGATCGGAAATCTGCGGCCTGGAGGCAAATACACGGCGAAGGATGTCTACGATATCGGCGGCGCTGCCGTGGTGATCCGCGAACTGATCCAGAGCGGGCATATCGATGGCAGCTGCATCACCATCACGGGCCGCACGCTTGCCGAAGAATATGGTGCGGCTAACGCGCCCGATGGTGAGGTCGTTTACGCGGCCCGTGCGCCGATCATGCCCGATGGCGGCGTGGCGGTGCTGAAGGGCAACCTCTGTCCGGACGGTGCGGTGATCAAGGTTGCGGGATTGAAGAGACAGTTCTTCGAGGGCGTGGCACGCGTTTTTGAAGACGAGGAGGCTTGCGTCGCAGCGGTTCGTGATCGCAGCTACAGGGTGGGCGAGGTGCTGGTGATCCGCAATGAAGGGCCGGTTGGTGGCCCCGGCATGCGCGAGATGCTTGGGGTCACCGCGCTGATCTACGGGCAAGGCATGGGCGAGAAAGTGGCCCTGATCACCGACGGACGGTTTTCTGGCGCGACCCGCGGCATGTGCATCGGCTACGTGTCTCCCGAGGCCTTCGTTGGCGGTCCCCTGGCGCTTGTTCGTGACGGCGACAGGATCCGGATTGATGCCGCAAACCGGCGGATGGACATGCTGGTCGACGAGCAGGAACTTGCGGCGCGCCGACGCGATTGGAAGCCTCGCCCGCCGCGTCATCGAGCCGGCGCTCTGGCGAAATATGCGCGATTGGTCGGCCAGGCACCGGGTGGAGCTGTCACGCATGAAGGGCCGGCGGAATGGCCCTGGTTCGGATGACGCACCGCACCCGTGCGAAAGCGGCAGCCGGTCTGGCAGGTTTCTTGCTAACCTCGTGCCGCTGAAGGTGAACGTTCGGCAGGTTCGTCGAGTAATGTTTACGCGCAAGTGAGGCGAGCGACGGGATGACGGCAGTGCCTTCGAGATCGAGTGAATGGGTGAAACCGGTAATGTCACAAAACCGGGCTTCTGCGATCATTCAGATCAACCGCGTCTCGCAGGTTTTTCAAACCTCGGCGCGGAAGGATCATGTGGCGTTATCGGACATCTCGCTCACGATCGACGAGGGCGCATTTGTCTCAATCCTTGGTCCCTCCGGCTGTGGCAAGTCGACACTGCTCTACATCGTCGGGGGCTTCGTCAGCCCGACCAGCGGCGCGGCGAAGATGAAGGGGCAGGCGATCACGGGGCCCGGTCCAGATCGCGGACCCGTGTTTCAGGAATTTGCCCTGTTTCCTTGGAAAACGGTGCTCGGCAATGTGATGTATGGCCCGCGCCAGCAGGGCGTGCGCACCGCTGAGGCTGAAGCGCAGAGCCGCGCCTTGATCGAAATGGTCGGCCTCAAGGGCTACGAGAACTTCTATCCCAAGGAGCTGTCGGGCGGCATGAAGCAGCGCGTCGCGCTGGCGCGAACGCTCGCCTACCATCCCGAAGTCCTGTTGATGGACGAGCCGTTCGGTGCGCTCGACGCGCATACCCGGACCCGCTTGCAGAACGATCTCTTGAACATCTGGGAGCGTGATCGCAAGACGGTGTTGTTCGTCACCCACTCGGTCGACGAGGCTGTCTTCCTCTCCGACAAGGTCGTGATGATGTCGAAATCGCCCGGCCGCATCCGGCAGGTCATCGATATTGATCTGCCGCGGCCGCGCCGTCGCAACGAGCTGTTGCTCGATCCACGGTACCAGAAATACGTCGTCGATATCGAGCACATGTTCGATGAGAGCGACGCAGCCGGCGCGCCCGCATGATGTCGTCGGCTGCCATAGTCAAGCGCGCTGCCCCGGTGCTCGCCTGCATCGGATTGCTGGCGGTGTGGCAGGTCGCGTCACTCGCGCTGAAGAACGACAGTTTTCCGACGGCGATCGAAGCGATCCGCGCGATCCCGGATATTCTTGGCGATAAGGAATCCCTGATCAACATTCTGGCCTCGCTTCGCCGCATGGCGCTTGGGTTCGGCGTAGCCGTGCTTGTTTCGATTCCACTTGGCCTCTTGATGGGACGCAGCCGCGCAGTCGCAGCCTTCTTCAATCCGCTCCTGATGGTGATCTATCCGGTGCCGAAGGCGGCGTTGATGCCGATTATCATGCTGTGGCTGGGCGTTGGCGACGTCACGAAGACGTTGGTGATCTTCCTCGGCGTCAGCCTGCCAGTGATTTATCACAGCTTCGAAGGCGCCAAGGCTGTGGAAGAGAAGATGCTGTGGTCAGGCGCCGCGATGGGGCTTTCTCCGGCGCAACGCCTGATGCGCATCGTGTTGCCCGCGGCACTGCCGGAAATTCTGACCGGCTGCCGCACGGGATTGGTGCTGGCGCTGATCACGATGATCACCAGCGAGATGATCGCCCGCCAGTCCGGCGCCGGGAACATCCTGTTCAACGCGCTCGACATGGGCCAATATGACACCGTCTTTGCGATGATCATCATCGTGGGGGCAATGGGAATCTGCCTCGACGCGATTTTCGAAAGGGTTCGTGCCCGCCTTGTGCGCTGGTCCGAGCCTCAGTTCGACATGCCGCTGAGCTTCTCATGATGTCGCGCCTTCTCGCCCCAAACGTCGTTCTTGGCATTGCCCCGATCGTGCTGGTGATCGCAGTGTGGCAAGGCCTCGTGTCAACAGGCCTTGCGCCTGTGACTCTGCTGCCGCCTCCAGGCTACGTCTTCAGCCGGTTGTTCCAGCAGCTCGTGACGTGGACGTTTCAGCAGGAGATCGCGGCCACCCTGGTCCGGCTGTTTGCTGGGTTCGCGATTGCGGTCGTACTGGGTGTCAGTATCGGCATCGCTGCCGCCGCCAATCCCGCGATCAACGCCGTGGTTCGGCCAATCGTGCGCGTATTGGCGCCATTGCCCAAGGTCGCCCTCTATCCAGCATTGCTGCTGCTGCTCGGCTTTGGCCACGGGTCGAAGATCACATTGGTGGCTGCCGATGCTCTCTTTCCCATTCTATTGTCCACCTACTACGGCGCGTCGACCGTGGAGCAGAAGCTGATCTGGTCGGCCATGGCGGCGGGAACGCCGCGCTATGAAATCCTCTTCAAGGTCGTGCTGCCGGCGGCGATGCCGTCGATCCTGACCGGCTGCCGGATCGGTCTTGTCATTTCCTGCATCGTGGTGTTTCTGGCCGAGATGATCACCTCGACGGACGGACTGGGTCATGCGCTCGTGACGGCGGCCCGAACCTTTCAGGCCGTGGACATGTTCGTCCCGTTGATCACGATCTCGCTGCTGGGTTTGATCCTGAACGGCTTACTTGGGGCTGTGCGATCGTATCTGCTCCGGGGCTTCCCCGAAGCGTAACAGACAAATAAGAATTCTGAAGACAGGGAGTGAACCATGCTGGCTGATCGCATCGAGGCAAAATGGATCGACGCATTTTACGAGATCTTTGAGCGATGCGCCGTCAAGGCCGGCGATACCGCGGCGATCCTCTCGGAAACCCAGTCGCGTGCGTTGAACGTGCATCTGGCGGAGCTCGCGCTGCTGCGGATGGGAGCGCGACCGTTTCATGTGGTGATGCCGACACCGCGTAACCGTCATGTCGTGCCGGTTCGCTCGACCGGAGCGAGCGAGGCGATCCAGCGGCTGGGGCCGGTGATCAGCGCGCTTCAGCAGGCCGGCTTTGTGGTGGATTGCACCATCGAGGGCCTGATGCACGCGGTGGAGACACCCGAAATTCTCAAAGCCGGCGCGCGCATTCTGGTGATTTCGAACGAGCATCCCGAGGCGCTGGAGCGGATGGTGCCAGATCCCGCGCTCGAGAAGCGTGTTCGTGCTGCTGCAAAGATGCTGCGCGGGACCAAGCGGATGCGGGTCACCTCAAAAGCAGGAACGGCGCTCGACGTCGACATGGTCGGAGCCTCCACGGTCGGCGTATGGGGCTGGACCGACAAACCCGGTACGCTGGCGCATTGGCCCGGTGGAATCGTCGTCAGCTTTCCCAAGAGCGGGACCATCAACGGCACGCTGGTGATGGCGCCCGGCGACATCAATCTCACCTTCAAGCGTTATCTGACGTCGCCGGTTAAGATGACGCTGAAGGACGATTATGTCATCGAGCTGGAAGGCGAAGGTACGGATGCGGCGATGATGCGCAGCTATCTCGCCGCCTGGGGCGATCGGGAAGCCTATGCGGTCTCGCATGTCGGTTTTGGCATGAACCCCGGCGCGCGGTACGAGGCGCTCTCGATGTACGACCAGCGCGATACCAACGGCACGGAGCTTCGCGCTGTGTCCGGAAATTTCCTGTTCTCGACCGGTGCGAACGAGTTCGCAGGCCGCTATACGGCGGGTCATTTCGATCTGCCAATGATGGGAACAACCATCGAACTGGACGGCGTTGCCGTCGTCCGCGAAGGTGTGCTCCAAGACATCTTCGGCTAGCCGCGATCGACCACAGGCGGCCGCGCCAGGCCAAAGTGGCGGAGCAGGTCGACCATGGCCTTGAGTCGCTCCACTCGATAGGCATCGACATCGAGGCCGGAATAGTCGAGGAAGCCCGCGCCGGTCCGCAGGCCGATCCGTCCCTCGCTCATGTTGCGCGAAATCACCTCTGGCGCCCGATAGCGGTCGCTGCCGAGTGCGCCCTCGAGATAGCGGCTGGCGTAGTAGAGGATGTCGCCGCCGCCCCAGTCGATGAATTCGAGCAGGCCGAGCACGGCGTAGCGGAAGCCGAAGCCGTAGCGGATCGCCTTGTCGATTTCTTCCGCGCTGGCGACACCCTCCTCGACCATACGAGCGGCCTCGTTCATCGCCAGCGCCTGAATGCGCGGGACGATGAAGCCCGGCGTCGCTGCGCAGACCACCGGTACTTTGCCAATGCCTTCGAGCAGCGCCTTGACCTCGTCGATGATGGCGGGATCGGTGGCCTTGCCGGGCGAAACCTCGACCAGCGGGATCAGATAGGCCGGATTGAGCCAATGCACGTTGAGGAAGCGGCGAGGATTCACGATCGCGACGGAGAGATCGTCGACGAGGATGGTCGACGTCGTCGATGCAATGATCGTATCCGGGCCGACTTGCCTTGAGGCGGCCGCCAGCACCTCCCGCTTGAGCTCGACGACCTCAGGAACGCCCTCGAAGACCATAGCGGCCTCGGAGAGAGCTGCACCGCTTTCGCCGGCTGCCACCACCGAGACCCGCGCGATGAGCGGATCGACGTCGGCCTCGGTCAATAGCCCCAGCTTCGACAGGCTGTCGAAGGTCTTCCTGACTTCGCCGAGCGCGTCCGCCTCCAGCTTGGCGAAATCGTCCGCGGAGCGCGCCTTGATGTCGATCATCGTGACCCTGTGCCCCGCATAGGCGAATGCGACGGCGATGCCACGTCCCATGCGGCCGGCCCCGAGACAGGCAATGTTGACGCGATTGGTCATCGATCAGAATCCATTGCGAAGCAGCGTCTGCAATTCAGCTTTTCTGAGATCGCCGAGGCCCAGCGTCTCGAGCGTTCGGCCATCTCGCGCAAAATCCTCGCCGCAGACCGCGCCGCCGATCGCCAGGAACGCTTTGGCCAGCGGTGTGGCCTCGCCAGCCAGGCCGGCGACGGAGACCAGCAACGACAGCCCGAGCCGCAGATCCTCGCGCATGTAGCGGTGCTCGGTCAGCACGATCCGTTCGCGCCAGTCCCCGGAATCGGTCAGCCGGTCGTGCGAGCCGCGGCCATACATCCAGATCTCGCCTTCCTTCGCGTAGTGATGAGCGAGCGGGAAATGCGGCGCGCCGTAACCGAGCGCCTCGCGCACCGCGATGCGTTCCGCGTCGAGGGCGTCGGTCACCCGGCGGATCGCGGCTTGCGTACCTTCCTTGTGAATGTCCCAGCGTTCGAAATGTTCGATCGGCCCGGCGTTCATCACGATCAACGGCGGATGGATGATAGGCCCTGCATTCATCAGGGCGCCGGATAACGCATCTCCGCACGGTTCGATCACGCCCGGGAAAGCGCGTCCAATGACTTCGAGCGCATGCGCTGCCTGATCGAGCGGGAACACGCCGACCGGCAGTCGCTTGGCGCGGATGGTGATCGCGACCTCGAACGGTCCATGCTTGCGGGTCAGCCAGGGCAAGGTTCCGGTCTCGGCAAAGCTGGCCTTGGCATGGTTGACGGCGTCTCGGGCCGCTTGGGCGAAGATCATCGAGCCGAATGTCGCCGGCGGTAGAAAAACGACCTGGCCGTCCCGCAGATGCGGGGCGAGCAGACCGGCAATATGCGGCTGTGCGAAGGCGGGGGCGGGGCAGAGGATCAGCTCGACGCCGTTGACGGCTTCGGCGATGTCGGCCGTGATCAGCGCGAGCTTCACGTCGTGGCGGCCGCTATGGTCCTTAACCAGGATGCGCGAGCCGGCAGCGCGATGCGCCGCGACCTGATCCGCGTCGCGGCGCCAGAGCCGGACCTCATGCCCCGACAGCGCAAAATCGCCCGCGGCCGCGAAAGAGCCGTTTCCCCCACCCAGAACCGCAATCTTCAAGATGTTTCTCCTTGCGCGCGCGATTGCGCATCGAGCTGCTTCAGCAGGAAATGTTGCACCTTGCCCAGCGCCGTGCGAGGCAAGTCGGTGACGAAGACGATATCGCGTGGAACTTTGAATCGCGCGAGCTGCGCCTGGATGTGCGTTCTGAGCTCCTCCGCTTCGAGATGCGAGCCGGATCGCCGGATCACATAAGCGATGGGGACTTCGTCCCAGCGCGGGTCCGGCCGGCCGATCACGGCGCATTCGCTGACGTCGGGATGTTCGAGCAGGACGCGCTCGACTTCCGCTGGGTAGACATTCTCGCCGCCGGAAATGATCAGGTTCTTCTTGCGGTCGCGCACCCAGAAATAGCCGTCCGCGTCGCACAGGCCGATATCTCCGGTGCGATACCAGCCGTCCTGCAGCGCTTCACGCGTGGCGTCCGCATTGCCCCAATATTCGAAAAACACGTTGGCGCCGCGCACAGCGATTTCGCCCGGTGTGCCAGCCGGCACCTCGACACCGGCCTGATCGACCACCTTTGCCTCACAACACAAGCCAGCGAGTCCGGTCGATCCCACACGCGACAGATCGCCGCCGAGGCGGGTGTAGATTGCGATGGGGCAGGTTTCCGTCGAGCCGTAGACCTGAAGCACGGGAACGCCACGCGCGACGAAGCGGTCGATCAGGTGCGGCGGCACGATGGTCGAACCCGTGGCGACGGCCTTGAGTGACGAGAGATCAGCCGTCGCCCAGGCGGGATGCTCGCTCACGGCCTGGATGATCGCCGGCACCATCACGGTCAGCGTCGGCCGCTCGCGTTCGATCGCCGCGAGCGCCGTATCCGGCATGAAGCGGGCGTGGATCGTGACGGTTGCGCCCAACTGCAGCGCGGGCGTGGTCTGGATATTGAGGCCGCCGACATGAAAGAACGGCAGCACGGTCAGCACGTGGTCGTCTGACGTCATGTTGTGCATGTGCTGGCTCATGACACCGTTCCAGAACAGCGCCTCTTGCCGCAGCACCGCGCCCTTCGGCCGACCCGTCGTTCCTGACGTGTAGACGATGAGAAGCGGGCAGGAGAGATCGGTGTGCGGATTGCGGCCGCTGCCCTGGCCGCGATCCAGCAGACCTTCGAATGTCGTGCCGCGAGGCGGCGTGAAGTCGAGGCCGACGACGGATGTCCCCGGCGCGGTCCGCCCAAGCTCGGCAAGCACTCCCTCAAATGCCTGCTCGAGCACCAGGACCTTGGCGCCGGCATCGCTCAGAATGAACAGCTGCTCGGCGACCGCCAGCCGCCAGTTCAGCGGCACCAGCATCGCCCCGAGCCGCGCGCAAGCGTAGAGCAGAACGAGGTAGTCCGGCCGGTTCAGGCTCAGGATCGCGACACGGTCGCCGCGGCCGACGCCGAGTTCCTGCTTCAAGGCGGTTGCGGTCCGTTCGATGCGTGCGGCGAATGCGGAATAGCTCAGCCGTTCGCCTTCGAAGGCAATGGCCGTCTTGTCTGGCGCGAACGCCGCGTTGCGGTCGATCAGGCTACAGAGGTCCACCGTCAGTCGTCCGTCTCGCCGGCCTCGTACAGCGCCTCGCGTCCGATCCGGTCGAGGCAGAGCTCGGCGGTCCAGGGCAGCATCAGCGAGCCGCAGCGGCTGTCGCGATAGATCCGCTCCAGCGGCAGCGACCGCAGCATGGCCTGACCGCCGCAGGTGCGGATCGCGAGCGTGGCGAGCTCATTGGCGCCCTCCATCACCGAATATTGTGCGGCGTAGGCGCGCAGAACCTGTTCCTTGCTCGGATTGGCGCGGGCTTCGGTCACAGCCTGGAACCAGATCGCTTTGATCTGCTCGAGCTTGATTTGCATCTGCGCGACCGCGATCTGCTTGGTCGGGTACATCCGGCGCTTAACCGGCGGCATGCCCGGCACCTCGCCGCGCAAATAACGCACGGTGAAATCGTAAGCGGCTTGCGCAAGGCCCATATAGGTCGGCGACAGCGTCAGGAACATGTGCGGCCAGCGCATCGCGGCCTGGAAATACACGCCGCGCGGCATCAGCGCGGAATCCTCCGGCACGAACACGTCCTTGAACAGCAGCGTCCGCGAGACGGTGCCGCGCATGCCGAGCGGATCCCAGTCGCCGACGACCGAGACGCCTTGCGATTTGGCGGGGATGGCCAAATAAAGGGTGTTGCGACGCGATGCCTTGCCGCCTTCCTCGATCTCGGTGCAGAGCACGCCGTAATAGTCGGCATGACCGGAGAGCGACGCAAAGATCTTCTTGCCGTTGACGATCCAGCCGCCCTCGACCGGCCTTGCTTCCGTGCCGAAAGCGACACCGCCCGCAGCGGCCGCGCCGCCTTCGGAGAAGGGCTGCGAATAGATCGCGCCGTCCTCGACGATGCGCCTGTAGTGCACCGCGCGCCGCCGCTCGTGCGCGGCGCGGGTGTCCGCGTCCATGTCGAGATCGTCGGCCAGCGGGCCCGACCACAGCGTCGAGCACACATGCATGTTCCAGGTCAGCGCCGTCGCACCGCAATAGCGGCCGATTTCGGCGGCGGCCAAGGCATAGGTCTGGTAGTTCGCGCCGAGGCCGCCGTGCTTCTTGGGGATGGCAATGCCGAGCAGGCCGGTGCGGTGCAGATCGCGATAATTCTCGGTCGGGAAGGCCGCCTCGCGATCATAGGTCGCGGCGCGGCCGGCGAACACGCTCTGGCCGATCTCGCGGGCGCGCGCAATGATGCCGCCCTGCTCGTCACCCAGGCGGTATGCGACGGGATCGAAGATCGGCCCGTCGAGCACGGCCTTGTCGCTTGCGCCGATATTCTTGCCGACTTGCATGGTCATGGCGCAATCACCTTAGGCTTTGGTCGCGAGAGAGTTCAGGAACCGGCCGAGCGCTTCGTTGAAGGCATCGGGGCGTTCGAGATTGGCGAGATGGCCCACGCCAGCGAGCTCGACATATTCAGCTCCCGGAATAAAGGTCGCCGTCTTCGCCATCATCGGTGCGGGCGCGTTGTTGTCCTTCGAGCCGGACAGCAGCAGTGTCGGGACGGAAATATCCCTGAGCGTGCTGCGCTGATCGAATCCGATGAGAGCCAGCATCATGGCGCGATAGCTGGCCTCAGGCACGCTTGCCATGCACTGACGTGCCATTTCCATCCCGTTCGGATCAGGATCGTCGCCGATCAGCTCCTTCACCAGCGAAGGCGCCAGCGACGTCATTGTCTCCCCGCGATCGAGCGGCCCGAGCCGCGCTGCGATAAAGGATCTCTGCCAATCGCCGTCGGCTTTGCCGAAGGCCGGGCTGGTCTGCGCCAGGACGACTGCGCGCGCCCGTTTCGGCGACTGCACCAGCCATTTCTGGACGATCATGCCGCCGATCGAATGGCCGACCAGAATGGGCTTGCTTGCGCCGAGCTGCTCGATGAATTGCTGGAGCGCATCGGCCAAGGCAGCAATGCTGACACTGGCCAGCGGCGCCGATCCGCCATAACCCGGCATGTCCCATGCGATCGCGCGGAAGCGGTTGCCGAATGTGGCGAGCTGGTGCCGCCAGGCTCGCGCCGCGCCGCCAATGCCGTGCAGGAAAATCAAAGGTGTCGCGCCCGGATCGCCCGCGGCTTCGTAGGCGAAGCGTCCGTCCTTTGTTATCATTGGCGCAGGCAGCGACACGCGACAATCCTTTTGCTTGGCTCTGTGATGCTAACAGGCTCGCGGACGATGGGAAGGGATAATTTTATACTTAAAGCAATTTTCGGGCCGGCCCGCCATGCAGTCGTTCCCCATGCCGATTGGCGCTTTCGTTGCAAAAATTTGAAGGTTAAAATATATCGAGAGAACGATCAGGATCTCAGGGAGCAAGCGCATGTCCGGATTGCCGCATTCGCCGCACGCGCTGGTGACCGGTGGCGGTCGCGGCATCGGCCGCGCCATCGCGGCCTCGCTTGTCGGTGCTGGCGCGACCGTGACCGTGCTCGGTCGGAATGCGGCGCCTCTTGCAGAGGCCGTCAACGTCGGCGCTGCGCATTTTGCGGCCGTTGCCGACGTCTCTGATGAAGCGTCGTTGAAGGCGGCTATCCTTGAAGCGAGTGCGCGCAAGCCGATCGACATCCTGATTGCCAACGCAGGCAGCGCTGAATCGGCGCCATTCGCGAAATCGGACAGTGCCCTCTTCAGCCGCATGATGGATGTCAATTTCATGGGCGTGGTCCATGCCATCCGCGGTGTGTTGCCGGGCATGAAAGACCGTCCCTATGGCCGCATTGTCGCGGTTGCGTCCACGGCCGGGCTCAAGGGCTATGCCTATGTCAGCGCCTACGCTGCGGCCAAGCACGCCGTGGTCGGTCTCGTGCGTTCGCTCGCCCTCGAGATGGCTGGAAGCAATGTGACGGTGAATGCAGTGTGTCCCGGCTTCACCGACACCGATCTGGTCGCCGGCAGCATCGAAAACATCATGACGAAGACCGGCCGAACCCGCGAGCAGGCGATCGCCGAGCTCGCGAAACATAATCCGCAAGGAAGACTGATCACGCCTCAAGAGGTGGCCGATGCAGTGCTGTGGCTGTGCGGTGAGGGCGCCGGCGCGATCACTGGACAGGCGATCGCGGTTGCCGGTGGTGAAATCTAGCGTGTGTGGCGCAGGCGCGAAACAAGGAAGCTAAGGAGATCGCATGAGCAGACCAGCCAATCCCGTCACCATACCGCTTGCAGATTACTCGCCGCAGCACTTCCTGCTGGCCGTGGTCGACGGTGTCGCGACGGTTACGCTCAATCGCCCCGAGCGAAAGAATCCGCTCACCTTCGAAAGCTACCGGGAACTGACCGATTTCTTCCGCGCCTGCGCGTTCGATGATGCGGTCAAATCCATCGTCGTCGCGGGAGCCGGCGGCAATTTCTCGTCCGGCGGCGACGTGTTCGAGATCATCGGCCCGCTCGTGAAGATGGATACCAAGGGGCTGACGGCCTTCACGCGCATGACCGGCGACCTCGTCAAGGCGATGCGGGCCTGCCCGCAGCCGATCGTGGCTGCGGTCGAGGGCATCTGCGCGGGCGCCGGGGCGATCATCGCCATGGCGTCGGATATGCGCCTCGCGGCGAGCGGCACAAAGGTCGCGTTCCTGTTCAACAAGGTCGGCCTCGCCGGCTGCGACATGGGCGCCTGCGCGATCCTGCCGCGGATCATCGGACAGTCACGCGCCTCCGAACTGCTCTACACCGGCCGGTTCATGACCGCGGAGGAGGGCGAGCGCTGGGGCTTCTTCAGCCGCCTCGTCACGCCGGAGCAGGTGCTGCCCCAGGCGCAATTGCTGGCCAAGCAGGTCGCGGAAGGACCGACCTTCGCCAACACCATGACCAAGCGGATGCTGGCGATGGAATGGGCGATGTCGGTGGAGGAGGCGATCGAGGCGGAGGCCGTTGCCCAGGCGCTGTGCATGACGACGGCGGATTTCGAGCGCGCCTTCGAGGCGTTCGCCAACAAGGTCAAGCCGGTCTTCAGAGGCGACTAGGACGATCGTCTTTAGGGGGCACACCGGCAACGGGGGGACTTGCGCAAAATTATTTTAGGCTTAAAATAGTTTTCGTGACCAGGTGAATTGGCGAGGCTCCCATGAAAGTCGCGATCATCGGTGGCGGACCTGCGGGTCTCTACGCTGCGATCCTGCTCAAGAAGCAGCGCCCAGGCGCCGAAGTCACCGTGTATGAGCGCAATCGGGCCGATGACACGTTCGGCTTCGGCGTGGTGTTCTCCGACGCCACGCTGGACAATTTCGAGAAGCACGATCTTCCGAGCTACCGCCGCATCACTCAGGAATTCGCCTATTGGGACGACATTGCCGTGCATTTCCGCGGCACGGTGCACCGGGTCGGTGGCAACGGCTTTTGCGGCTGCTCACGGCAGAAGCTGCTGCTGATTCTTCAGGAGCGGGCACGCGAGTTGGGCGTCTCCCTGCATTTCGAAGTGGATATCGACGACGAATCCCGCTTCGCCGACGCCGACCTCATCCTGCTTGCGGACGGTATCAACAGCCGCTTCCGCGAGAAATACATCGATCATTTCCAGCCCGAGGTCGACGTTCGCTCCAACAAGTTCGCCTGGATGGGCTCGACCAGGCCGCTCGATGCCTTCACCTTCATCTTCCAGGAGACCGAGTGGGGGCCCTTCATCGCCCATGCCTATCAGTATGAGGCCGGGCATTCGACCTGGATTTTCGAGACTGATCCCGAGACGTTCGCGCGGGCGGGGCTAACAGGACTGGACGAGGCTCAGTCCGCCGCGCGGATGGCGGACATCTTCGGCTGGTTCCTTGATGGGCACAAGCTGCTGACCAACCGCTCGATGTGGCGCAACTTCCCCATGATCCGCAGCAAGCGCTGGGTCAAGGACAACATGGTCCTGCTCGGCGATGCCAAGGCGAGCGCGCATTTCTCGATCGGCTCGGGCACCAAGCTCGCGATGGAAGACGCCATCGCGCTGGCCGAAGCGATGGAGAAGGCGCCCAGCATTAAGGCGGCGCTGGAAGTCTATGAGAACGGCCGCCGCGAGGAGGTCGAGAAGACGCAGCATGCCGCCGACGTTTCGCTGGTCTGGTTCGAGCATGTCGACCGCTTCTGGGATTTTGACCCCGTGCAGTTCGCCTTCGGCGTCATGACGCGCTCGAAGGCGATCACCTACGACAATCTCAAGCTCCGCGCGCCGGATTTCGTGGCCGAGGTCGACAAGTCGTTCGCCAAGCAGGTGCGCAGCAGCGGCTTCGATGTCGACACCGACCGGCCGATGGTGCCGCTGTTCCAGCCGTTTCGTTTGCGCGAGATGGAGCTGGCCAATCGCGCGGTGATGTCGCCGATGTGCATGTATTCGGCGCAGGAGGGAGTGCCGACAGACTTCCACTTGGTGCATTACGGCTCGCGTGCGATCGGCGGCGCCGGGCTGATCTTCACCGAGATGGCCTGCGTCAGCCGCGATGCCCGGATCACGCCCGGCTGCGCCGGTCTCTGGACCGACGAGCAGGAAGCCGCGTGGCGGCGCATCGTGGATTTCATCCACGGCAATTCGGCCGCGAAAATCTGCCTGCAACTGGGCCACGCCGGCCGCAAGGGCGCGACCAAATTGATGTGGGACGGCATGGACCGACCGCTGGAACAGGGCGGTTGGGAGGTCTTCTCGGCATCGCCGCTGCCCTATTTCCCCGATAGCCAGGTGCCGCGCGAGCTCGATCGCGCCGGCATGAGCGCGGTAAGGGATGCTTTCGTGGCGGCGGCCGAGCGCGGCGAGCGCTGCGGCTTCGACATGCTCGAATTGCACTGCGCCCACGGCTATCTGCTCGCGAGCTTCATCTCGCCGCTCACCAACACCCGCACGGACGAGTATGGCGGTTCGCTCGAAAACCGGCTGCGGTTTCCGCTCGAGATCTTCGAGTCATTGCGGGCCGTGTGGCCGTCGCACAAGCCGATGTCGGTGCGTATCTCTGCGACTGATTGGGCGGAGGGCGGCATCACCGGCGACGACGCCGTCGCCGTCGCGCGCGCCTTTGCCGAGGCGGGTGTCGATCTCGTCGACGTTTCGACCGGGCAGACCGTGCGCGATGCGCAGCCGGTGTACGGGCGCATGTTCCAGACGCCGTTCTCCGACCAGGTCCGCAACGAGGCGCGGGTAGCCACCATGTGCGTCGGCAACATCACGACGGCGGACCAGGCCAACACCATCTTGGCCGCCGGCCGGGCGGATCTCGTCGCGCTCGGCCGTCCGCATCTGGTCGACCCCTTCTTCACCATGAAGGCGGCGGCCTGGTATGGGGCAAACGACGCTTTCTGCCCGCCGCAATATCTGCCCGGAAAGGATCAGATTTTCCGTAACAGCGTCCGTGACCGGCAGGACTTCGAGGAGCTGAGAATTAAGGCTAAGCCCAAGACCCGGGCCGAGCTCAAGGCGGAGGCGACAAAGCCGCTTGCGGCGGAGTGACCGCCCGTGCGACCTTGACCCATTGCCTGTGTTTCGAGTGGAGTAAGGGCGATGAAGGCGATTATCGTCGGTGGCGGTATCGGTGGTCTCACCACGGCATTGATGTTGCGCTCGCGCGGCCTGGATTGTGAGATCTTCGAGCAGGCCGACACCATTCGCGAGCTCGGCGTCGGGATCAACACGCTGCCGCATGCCATGCGCGAGCTGGCCGGGCTTGGCCTGTTGCAGAAGCTCGACGAGGTCGCGATCCGCACTGATCAGCTCTATTACCTCAATCGCCACGGCCAGGAGGTCTGGCGCGAAGCTCGCGGCATCGACGCCGGCCACGACGTGCCGCAATTCTCGATCCATCGTGGGCGCCTTCAGGGCGTCATCCATCGCGCCGTCGAGGAGCGGCTCGGGCAGCAAGCTATTCACACCGGCTGCCGGCTGGGTGCGTTCACGCAGGACGAGGGCGGCGTCACGGCCTATTTCTTCGATCGCGTCGGCGTGCATGTCCACACCGCGCGCGGCGATATCCTGATCGGCGCCGACGGCATCCATTCGCGCGTCCGCGAGACACTGTTCCCGAACGAGGGGCCGCCGTGCTGGAATGGCCTGATGCTGTGGCGCGGCGCCCGCGATTGGCCGCTATTCCTCACCGGCAAGTCGATGATCGTGGCCGGTGGTCTCAACGCCAAGGTGGTGATCTATCCGATCGCGGAAGGATCGAGTCCGGCGAGCCGTCTGACCAATTGGGCGGTGCTCGTCAAAGTGGGCGAAGGCAATGCACCCCCGCCGCGGAAAGAAGATTGGTCGCGGCCGGGCCGCCGCGAGGAGCTGATGCCGCATGTCGCGCGCTTCTCGGTGCCCTATATCGACGTGAAGAGCCTGATCTCGGCGACGCCCGAATTCTACGAATATCCGACCTGCGACCGCGATCCCTTGCCCTATTGGTCGTCGGGGCGCGTCACGCTGCTCGGCGATGCCGCGCATCCGATGTATCCGGTCGGCTCCAATGGCGCTTCGCAGGCGATCCTCGACGCGCGCTGCCTTGCCGACGTGCTGGTGCGCGCCGAGCATCCGCGTCAGGCATTGCTCGAATACGAGAAGAAGCGTCTGCCGATGACGGCCGACATCGTCCGCGCCAACCGGCGCGGTGGCCCCGAAGGCGTCATTGACGCCGTCGAGCAGCTTGCGCCTGATGGCTTCGACAATGTCGATAACGTCCTGAGCTATTCCCAGCGCGAAGCCATCGTGCGCGGCTATGCCACCAAGGCAGGCTTCGCCGCAGTGCCGGGACTTGCGGCGGTGCGCGCTGAAGTCGGCGGTAGAGCGGGATGAGTTTGAGGAATCGGCGCTAGCCCGGAACTCAGATCACCCTTCCCCGCTGGGAGAGGTGGAGCCCGAGCCACCGAATGAGCCTAACCTCATCCCACTTTAGCTAGCCGCCGGGGGGCGGCGGCAGGAAGTGGATGTTGAACTCGGCGGCCATCGCCACCACGTCCTCGGGCTTCTGCTCTTTCATGTTGTGAAGGCCCCAGAACAGGTCGAACAGCTTGCGGCTCGGCGAGACCCAGAATAGCACCTTTGCGGTCTGCTCCGACTTGTTGAAGATGCCGTGCGGCACGCCCATGCCGAGGCGGATCAGGTCGCCCGCGGTCGCCTGCGCCTCCGAATTGCCGAGCATGAAGTCGAGCTTGCCCTCCAGCATGTAGAGATACTCGTCCTGATCGGGATGGATGTGCGGGGGCACGAACGTGCCTGGCGGCAGTGTCGCATGCCAGGAGAAGCTGTTCTCGGCGTAGCTCTTCGGCACATAGGTCTGGCCGAGGATGTTCCAGGAGATGCCCTGGATGCCCTCATTGGCCCGGGTGATGCCGGTGATTTCGCTCTTCATTGCAGTCCTCCGCGATACACGCCCTTAGTTCGTCGCCTTGCAGTCCTTGGCATAGCGGTCGCCGTAATTCTCGAAGACCTTCTGCACGATTTCGGTCTGGAACTTGCCGTCTGGACGCTTGGCGACCTTGGTCAGGTAGAAATTCTGGATCGGATAGCCGTTGGTGTTGAACTTGAAGGCGCCGCGCAGCGAGGTGAAGTCGGCTTTCTTCAAAGCGGCGGCGACGGCGTCCTTGTTGGAGAGGTCGCCCTTCACGGCCTTGACCGCGCTGTCGATCAGCATCGCGGCGTCATAGGCCTGGAAGGCGTAGGTACCAGGAACGCTGTTGTAGGCGGCCTCATAGGCGGCGACGAACTTCTTGTTCTGCGGATTATCCAGATTGGGCGCCCAGTTCGCGCCGCCGAACATACCGACGGCCGCGTCCTGCTGCGCCGGCAAGGTCGATTCATCCACCGTGAACGCCGAGAGCACCGGAATGCTGTCGGCAAGCCCTGCCTGGCGGTATTGCTTGACGAGGTTGACGCCGAGGCCGCCCGGCATGAACGTGAACAGCGCATCGGGCTTCTGCGACGAGATCTTGGAAAGCTCTGGCTGGAAGTCCAGCGTGTTCAGCGGCATGTAGGATTCCTCGACGATCTCGCCCTTGTAGTCGAGCTTGAAGCCCGCCACCGAATCCTTGCCGGCCTGATAGTTCGGGACCATCAGGTACATGCGCTTATAGCCGCGATCCTGCGCGACCTTGCCGAGGATCTCGTGCACCTGATCGTTCTGGTAGGAGGTCACATAAAAGAACGGATTGCAGTCCTTGCCGGCAAACGTCGACGGGCCGGCATTGGGGCTGATCAAGAAGGTTTTCGATTCTGTGACGGGCCGGTGGATCGCCTGGAGGATGTTGGAGAAGATCGGGCCGACCACGAAGTCGACCTTGTCGCGCTCGAGCAAGCCCTTGACCTTGGTCACCGCCGCATCCGGCTTCAATTCGTCATCTGCGACGATCACCTCGACATCGCGGCCGCCCATCTTGCCGCCGAGATCCTTCACCGCGAGCGCAAAGCCGTCGCGGACTTGCTGGCCCAACGCAGCGGCAGGTCCCGACAGGGTCACGACCAGACCCAGCTTGATTTTCTCCTCGGCGAGGGCAGGGCTCATCGCGGTGCCGAGCAGCATGGCGGCTGCGGCCAAGGTCATTTGCGTCTTCATGATCTGTCCCTCGTAACGATCGGCTTGCGCTGCAAGCCGCGTACTCCAATCCAAGCTTATGCCGATGATGGCCGCCGCGGCAAGCCGAGCTCGAGGCGTCGCATCCTGCGGGCAGCGGCGCATGCAAGCTGCGCGCCAATTATTTGAAGCCTAAAGAAGTTGACCTGCGGTCGATTGTTGCAGCTTTGGACTTGCAGCCGGCCCCGATTTATTTGAAGCTCAAAACGTTAGGGAATCCGTGCCGGCGCCAATGCCGGCCGTGAGTGATTGCATCAACATGCTCGATTCCGAGACCAAGGCCGTCGAAACGCCGGAGGACCATGCCGAAGAGCTTCGGCTGTGGCTGCGGCTGTTGACCTGCACGACCCTGATCGAAGGGGAAGTCCGCGGCCGGCTGCGGCAGCGGTTCGACGTCACTTTGCCCCGGTTTGACCTGATGGCGCAGCTCGACAAGGCGCCGGACGGCATGACGCTGTCCGATGTCTCCAAGCGCATGATGGTGTCGAACGGCAACGTCACCGGTCTTGTCGAGCGGCTGGTGGAATCCGGTCACCTCGACCGGCGCACCTCGGAGACGGACCGCCGCGTCCAGGTGATCCGCCTCACAAAACTCGGGCGTGCCGAGTTTCGCAGAATGGCTGCGGAACACGAAACCTGGATTGCCGACCTCTTCGCCGATCTGACGCCGAAGGATGTGCGCGAATTGATGCGGCTCCTGGCCAGGACCAAGGCGTCGGCGCAGAAATCGGCCGCGCGCCGCCGGCCCTAAGCAGGCGGGCGGGCGGGCCGCCGAACCCATTTGCCGCAGGAAAAAGCAAGGAATGCCCAAAATCCGCTATTGCGCCAAATTGTTTTAAGCCTAAAATGTTTTCCAGATCGTGCTGCCGGGTGCAATCCATGCTGAAAGGAGCGTGCGATGGCCAACGCCGCCAAGGTTCAAGTGTCGGGCTCGTGTGACGGCAATACTGCGACGGCCCATGTCGATACGTTCGCGCGGCAACATCTGCCGCCGCGCGAGCTCTGGCCCGAATTCACCTTCACGCGGCCGGAGCTGCGCTACCCAACGCGATTGAACTGCGTCAGCTATTTCCTCGATCGCTGGGTCGAGCAAGGTCACGGCGACGCGCCTTGCGTCATCAGTCCTGCGGTCAGCTACACCTATCGCGAGCTGCAAGCCCTGGTGAACCGCATCGCCAACGTGCTGGTCGGCAAGCTGGGTCTTGTGACCGGCGGGCGTGTGCTGCTGCGCTCGGCCAACAATCCGATGATGGTCGCGACCTACCTCGCGGTCATCAAGGCCGGCGGCATCGTCGTGGCGACCATGCCGCTCTTGCGAGCCAAGGAGCTGTCATATCCGATCCAGAAGGCGGAGATCACCCTCGCGCTATGTGACGGAAAGCTCTCCGAGGAGATGGAGAAGGCGAAAGCCGCTGCGCCCAGTCTCAAGCACGTGGTCTATTGGGGCAATGGCGCAAGCGACTCGCTTGAGGCGCTGGTCGCGGATGCAAGCCCGGAGTTCAGGGCTGTCGATACCGCGTCCGACGACGTCTGCCTGATCGCCTTCACGTCGGGCACGACAGGCGATCCCAAGGGCACCATGCATTTCCATCGGGACATGCTGGCGGTCTGCGACGGATACGCGCGCAACATCTTGCGGGCCGAGCAGAAGGACCGTTTCGTCGGCTCGGCACCGCTCGCCTTCACCTTCGGCTTCGGCGGCGTGCTGTTTCCGATGCATATCGGCGCCTCCTTCGTGGTGCTGGAGAAGACGACGCCGGACGACATTCTGAATGCGGTCGAGCAGTACAAGACCACGGTCTGCTTCACGGCGCCGACCGCATACCGGGCCATGCTCGGCAAGCTCGCGGGCCGTGACATCTCCTCGCTTCGCAAATGCGTCTCCGCGGGCGAGACGCTGCCCAAGCCGACATTCGAGGCCTGGCTGAAGGCCACCGGCATCAAGCTGATGGACGGCATCGGTTCGACCGAACTGCTGCACATCTTCATCAGCGCGACCGAGGACGAGATCCGTCCCGGCGCAACCGGCAAGCCGGTGCCGGGCTATGAGGCCAAGATCGTCGACGATGCCGGCAACGACGTGCCGCCGGGCACGATCGGCCGACTAGCGGTACGTGGGCCGACCGGCTGCCGCTATCTCGCCGACGAGCGGCAGCGGAAATACGTCCAGAACGGCTGGAACATCACCGGCGACACCTATCTGATGGATAGTGACGGCTATTTCTGGTACCAGTCGCGCTCCGACGACATGATCGTCTCGGCCGGCTACAACATCGCAGGCACGGATGTCGAGGCAGCGCTGCTCACGCATCCGTCCGTCGTCGAATGCGGGGTCGTCGGTGCGCCGGACGAGGCACGCGGCATGATCGTGAAGGCCTATGTCGTCGCCGCGCCCGGTGTGACGCCCGACGCGCAGCTCGTGGCCGAATTGCAGGAACATGTCAAACGCGAGATCGCGCCGTACAAATATCCGCGCGCGATCGAATTCGTGACGCAATTGCCGAAGACTGAGACCGGCAAGTTGAAGCGTTTTGCCCTGCGTCAGCTGGCGCAGGCTGCAGCGACGTCCTCAGGCGTCGCTGCGGAATGAAAGAAGGATAGAGAATTGTCCGTGACGACGCCAAAAGGCCCGCAGCTCGCGGTGCTGCCGACAGCAGCCGAGCACGAAACCCGCCCCAAGGCACAGATCCTCCAGCCGTCCGGCTGGCCGATGCCGAAGGGTTATGCCAACGGCATGGCTGCCGAAGGGCGGATCGTCGTCACCGGCGGAGTGATCGGCTGGGATGCCGAGGAGCGTCTCGCGGACGGCTTCGTCGCGCAGGTGCGCCAGACCCTGAGCAACATCGCCGAAATCCTGGCCGAAGCGGGCGCCCGGCCCGAACACCTCGTGCGCCTGACCTGGTATGTCGTCGACATGGACGAGTACTTGGCCAATCTGAAGGAACTGGGCAGGGTCTACCGCGACGTCTTCGGAGCGCACTATCCTGCGATGGCGCTGGTTCAGGTGGTCCGGCTCGTCGAGAAGGCGGCGCGCGTCGAAATCGAGGCCACCGCCGTCATTCCTCGCTGAGTTCGGCCCTGATCAGCTCGCCTTGATCAGCTCGCCTTGGCGAGCTCGTCATCCTCGGGCGAGTTCAGATAGACGCCCGACATGGTGTCGACCCAGCAAAGATGGTCGTGCACCGTCTTCACGCCTTCGACGTTCTCCGCCGCGACGATGGCCGCCTGCCGTGCGCGTTCTTCGGTGATGACGCCACTGAGGTGAACGATGCCGTCACGGACGATGACGTTCAGCCCGAACGGGCACCAGTCGTTCTTCTCCATGGTGTCGATGATGCGGCCGCGAATGTGATCGTCGTCCGCCGTCGGATCCGGCACTTCGCGAGCGAGCCCCGCCACCGCCTGTAGCAAACTGGCGCGGGATACGATTCCGACCACCTTGTCGCCGCGCACCACCGGCAGCCGCTTCACGTTGTTCCGTTCCATGAGATCGACGATCTCCGCGAGTGCCGTGTCCTCGGTGATGGTCACGACCGAAGCTGTCATCACCTCCGAGACCTTGCGGCCACGCTCGTGGACGAAGTCGCTGGCCGATTTGCCCGGACCGAGGATGAATCTCAGCCAGCGCCCCCGCTTGCGTCCGGTGCCGATTTCGCTGCGGCGGATGAAATCTCCTTCCGAGACGACGCCGACCAGCTTGCCGGTATTGTCGACGACCGTGAGGCCGCTGACATGCCGCTTCAGCATGATGTTCGCCGCCTCGACGATGCTGGTGTCAGGAGTAACCGAAATGACCGACCGGGTCATGATCTGGTGGGCGCGCATGAAGAACTCCGCTGGCTCGTCGAATGTCGATGCGCAAAACCTAGCGGGGACGTCGAGATGCGGTTTGACCCAGGTCAAGCGGACGAGGCCGCTTGGTCCTGGTTCAGCGATTGTGATCTGGGCCGGATTTGATGCAGCTCAACGCGCATCCGAAGCGTCGCCATATCCTGCTGCCGATGTAGACCGGAAGCCGGCAGGGAACATTCAGCCATGAGCGTCGTGCAGAAATTTCCACGGGTCGATGAGCCGGCGGCGCATGCTCTCGTCAATCCCGTTGCCGGCCCTCGAGCCGCTGCGGCAGGCCCCGAAAAGCCCGCAGGCAAGCCGGCCGCCGCAGATCTGCCGCCTGCATCGGAGCCGTATCCCCTCGACCGCGCGTTTCATGCCATGCTGGCACGGTTCACGGGCGGGATTTCGCCAATGGCCTTGTCGCTCGCCTGGCTCGACTGGAGCTCGCATCTCGCCGCAGCTCCGCAGCGCCAGATGGAGATTTCCCGCAACGTTCTTCGCGACACCGGCCGGCTGCTGGAAGCTGTCGCGCACGCGACGTCGCAAAAACCGTGGTCGGTCATTCAGCCGCAGGGACGCGATCGCCGCTTCAGGCAACCGCAATGGGAGGTCCCGCCGTTCAATCTGCTAGCACAGGCGTTTCTGCTCGCAGAGCGCTGGTGGCACGATTCCACCACCGGCGTGCGCGGCGTGTCGCATGCAAATGAAGCCATCGTCGAGTTCTCGGTGCGCCAGATGCTCGACATGCTGGCGCCGTCGAATTTCGCGGCGACCAATCCGCAGGTGCTGGAGAAGGCGTTCCAGAGCGGCGGGCAAAACTTCGTCTTCGGCTGGCAGAATTGGTGCAGCGATTTGACGCGTCTGCTTTCGGCATCGAAACCCGCGGGCCACGCGCAATTTGTCGTCGGCAAGACGGTGGCGGCTTCGCCCGGCAACGTCGTCTATCGCAACGAGCTGATCGAGCTGATCCAGTACCATCCGACGACCGCGCAAGTGCGGCCCGAACCGATCCTGATCGTGCCGGCCTGGATCATGAAGTACTACATTCTCGATCTGTCGCCGCAGAATTCGCTGGTCAAGTATCTGACCGCTCAAGGCTTCACTGTGTTCGCGATCTCCTGGCGCAATCCGGATGCCAACGACCGCGATGTCGCCTTCGATGACTATCGCAAGCTGGGCGTCATGGCCGCGCTGGACACGATCGGCCGGATCATGCCGGGTCGGAGGACCCATGCGCTGGGCTACTGTCTGGGCGGGACGTTGCTGTCGATTGCTGCGGCCGCAATGGCACGCGACGGCGACAGGCGGCTCGGCACGATCACGCTCCTTGCCGCCCAGACCGACTTCACCGAGGCCGGCGAGCTGACGCTCTTCATCAACGAGAGCCAGGTCGCCTTCCTCGAAGACATGATGTGGCAGCGTGGCTATCTCGACACGACGCAGATGGCCGGTGCGTTCCAGCTGCTGCGCTCCAACGAATTGATCTGGTCGCGGCTGTCTCATGACTATCTGATGGGCGAAAGCAGTCCGCCAAGCGACCTGATGGCCTGGAATGCCGATGCGACGCGGCTGCCTTATCGCATGCACTCGGAGTATTTGCGCCAACTGTTCCTCAACAATGAGCTCGCCGAAGGCCGCTATCGCGTCGAAGGCAGGAGCATTTCGCTCTCGGACATCCATGCGCCGATGTTCGTGGTCGGCACGTTGGCCGATCACGTGGCGCCGTGGCGATCCGTCTACAAGATTCACTATCAAGTCGATGCCGACGTGACGTTCCTGTTGACCAGCGGTGGCCACAATGCCGGTGTCGTCGCTCCGCCTGATGACCCTGGGCACAGCTATCAGGTCATGACCAAGGCTGCGGACGCGCCCTATGTCGGTGCAGATGAGTGGCTGAAGCTGGCTCCGCGAGTTGAGGGCTCCTGGTGGCCGGAATGGGCCGGATGGCTGGCGGCGCGCTCCGGGGAGCCCTGTGATCCGCCGCAGATCGGGCTTGGCGATGCCCCTTCAGGTCTGCCCGAAGCGCCGGGAGACTACGTCCGCACCTAGTCCTCAGGCTCTGCATTTGGCGCGAGGTCCGAGGAGCGGAAGGGCTGGGCCTTGTCCAGTTTGCGGTAAGCCGCCGCGGCGGTTCGCAACAGCTTCTTTTCCCGTTTGCGGTCGAGGAAGCGAGTGCCGGCCTCGAAGCCGACACCGTTCAACGACGCCGCCAGCGTTTGCCCTCGCGCATCGTCGTTCAATTGCCCGAGAGATCTTTGCGCCTTGCGCAATTGCTTGAGGATGGACTTCTGCTTCGTCGCTGATCCGTCGGCGAACAGATCCGCCAGCGATTCGACCGAATAGGTCATCCGCTTGTTGAGGAGGCGCAGCTTGTGCCGTTTCTCGACGTCGAGCTTGCTCAGCTTCCGGGCCTTCTTGAGCAGTGTCGTCTCCCACTCGGTCAACCGCGCTGTCGCGTGGTCGGCGAGCGAGCAGCGACGCAATCTGATGGCTTCCTTGCTGCGCCGCGTCGACCAGGGGCCGCTCTCGATCCAGGCCGAGGTCTGCTCGACCAGGCGGCGATAGCGCGCGGATTGCAGCGCGCGTGCCAGCAGGCGGTGGCTCTCGGCGCGCTTCTCGTCCCAGTGCTGGAGCTCGGCGATTACGGCGAGCTCGTTGCCACTTTCGGCGACGATCCGCTCGATCGCCACGTCGAGGTCCCGCACCATGCCGAGCTGGCTGTTGAGCCATTTCAGCTCGGCCCAGACATTCGGCCGCAGCGCGTCGTCGACCATCGGCGCGAAGAAGCGGATGGCGGTGCGCAGATGCGTCAGCGCGATCCGGATCTGGTGCAGGGCGTCGGGATCGCCGCGGCAGGTGCCGTCGTGCTGGGCGAGGACGGCATCGAGGTGACGGCGCGCGATGATCCGGAACGCCGTGTCGCAGGCCATGCCGGGGCTGAGGCGGCCGGGCAGCGCATAGCGCCGCGTTACCGGCATTGCGCGGGCGGCCGTCGAGATCGTGCTGGGTCGCGCCATCCTTGCCCGCGTCAATCAGATTGCCTTATTTGACCTCAGCGATTGCGTCCCGGCAGCTCTGGAGCGTCTGCTCTGGTGTCCCGGATGCATCGATGGTTGCCCAACCGACATGACCGATATTATAGCGCTCCTGCTGCGCGGCAACCTCTTGCGTGGCGTCGGACGCATCTCCCCGGCGGCTTCCGATTCGCGCCTGCCGGGTCGCGAGGTCGGCGACGAGGAACAGTCCGTTCAGCGGCACGTTGCGCTCGCGCGCCAGCGCGGCGATCGCGTCTCGTTCGCCCTCGGCGGCGAATACACCGTCGATGATCGCCGAATGGCCTTGCGCCAGCACGCGCCGGGCGTAACGAGCCAATGTGCCGTAAACCCGGGCCGTGACCTCTGGCGTATATGCGAATGGCGGCAGCCGCTGCGTGTCCTCGATCCCGAACATCTGCTTGCGGACGATGTCGCTGCGCAGCACGATCGCCCCCGGCTGTGGCGCGACGACCGGTGCGAGCGCGCGCGCCATAACCGTCTTTCCGGTGCCGGACAGTCCCCCGACGGCAATCAGCCGCGGAGCTGGGGGGTGGATCAGCGCTCGAGCGAGGCCGAAATAGCGCCGTGCATCGTTAAGGATGCCGACATCATCAGAACGCGGCGGCTTTAGCCGTGCCAGCGCCACCTGAGCGCGGATCGCCGCCCGGATCGACATGAACAGCGGCAGGACCGAGAGCGCGTCGAGATTGTCGGATGGCGTCGCAGCGAGATATCGGTTCAGGACGATGTTGGCCGCGAGCGGTTGATCGTGGTGTAACAGGTCCATCAGCGTGAATGCGAGATCGTAGAGCACGTCGACAGTTGCCATCTGGGCATCGAACTCGATCGCGTCGAACAGGACTGGCCGCCCGCCGATCAATACGATGTTCGCAAGATGCAGGTCGCCGTGGCAGCGCCGCACGAAGCCGTAGTGGCCGCGCTCTTCGAGCAGAAGCCGGAGGCGCAGGAACATCGCGTGCGAGGCTCTGCCGAGCTGCCCGATTTCTTCAGCTTCAAAATGATTGCCTTTTCCCAGGCCATTGCAGTTGCCGTCGATCAGGCCGGGGATGGAGGAAATCCACGCCTTGCCGTCGGAGCGGCCCGCCGCCGCATGCGAAGCCACGATCGCGTCGGCGGCAGCCGAAGCTAGATTCTCATCGAGCGGGCCGGCCTTGGCCAGATGATCCAGCGTCTGGCTTTCGTCGAAGCGCGACATGTCGACCGCATACTCGATCGGCCGGCCGGGCCCGTCGATCTGCACCGACCCATCCGGCTCCTCTGTGATCGCCACGACGCGATGATAGATCTGCGGCGCCAGCGGCCGGTTGATCCTGATCTCCTCCTCGCAGGCCGCCTTGCGCTTGTCGAGCGTCGAATAGTCGAGGAACGGAAATTGCACAGCCCGCTTGATCTTCAGCGCGCGGTCGCCGTCGAGAAACACCGAAGCCGCGTGGGTATCGATCCGTTTCACGCCAGGACGTCCAGTCAGGAACTGGAATATCCGCTCCTGGGCCTCCGTCTCATCTCTGATCGACTTTGGCATCTGCGTCACCGTCAGGGCGTCAGGACGGCCGCGCCGAGAATCTGGCCACTCCGCAGCATTCTCAGAACTTCGTTGGCCTGATCGAGCGGAAATGCTGTGGTCTCGGTGCGTATGCCAGCTTGCGGGACGATCCTGAGAAAATCGAGGCCATCCTGCCGGGTCAGATTGGCCACCGAGACCAGCTGCCGTTCCTGCCAGAGCAGCTCATATGGAAAGCTTGGAATGTCCGACATGTGGATTCCGGCGCACACGACGCGGCCGCCCTTGCGTACGACGCGCAGCGCGGCCGGGACGAGTTCGCCAGCTGGCGCGTAGATGATGGCGGCGTCGAGCGGCTCGTCCGGCGTTTCGTCAGAGGCCCCCGCCCAGACGGCGCCGATACGACGTGCAAGGCCTTGCGCAGCGGCATCGCCGCGCCGCGTGAATGCATAGACGGATCGTCCCTGCCAGACCGCAACTTGCGCGATGATGTGGCCGGCCGCGCCAAAACCATAGAGGCCGAGCTTGCTGGCAGAGCCGGCCATTACCAGCGAGCGCCAGCCGATCAACCCTGCGCACAGCAGAGGAGCAATCTCCACGTCATTGCCGTCTTCGCCGAGTGGAAACGCGTAGCGCGCGTCAGCGATCGTGTGCGTTGCGTAGCCGCCGTCGCGCGTGTAGCCGGTGAAGAGGGGCGCGTCACACAGGTTTTCCATGCCGTCCCGACAGAACCGACACTTGCCGCAGGTAAAACCAAGCCAGGGAATGCCAACCCGATCGCCGGGCGCATGCGTTGCAACATTCGGACCCAAGAGATCGACCCGGCCGACGATCTCGTGGCCAGGCACGATCGGATAGCGAATATCGGGCAGCTCGGCGTCGACGACATGAAGATCGGTGCGGCATACTCCGCAGGCGCCGACCTTCACCCGGATCTGGCCTTCGCCGGGAATAGGATCGGGCCGCTCCTCCATCCGGAGCTGCGCTCGTGAGGCCGGCAACACCATCGCACGCATGAACCTCTCCGGGGCGAACCGCTCGGACTGACTTATTCATAGAATGGCCGAGCGGCCAGTCCTTGATGTTGGTCAACGGGCCGTCGCCAACCGACCGGACAGAGTTCCCCGGGCTTGACGAGGATCAAGCGTCCCGATGAAGGCCGGGCTATGCTGACCGCCAAGGAGAATCCCGATGGCCATTAAGGACGTCTTTCTGCCGCTTGTCGGCCAGCCGCGCCGGCCGCTTCTAGCCGCGATCGAGAAATGCGTGGCTGTCGCCGCTGATCTCGGCGCCAGGATCACCGCACTTGCGCTCGAGGAAGATGTTTTCGTGCGGCCGAAAGTGCTGCTGCCGGACGATGCCGGTGCGGCCGAGGCAACGGGGTTGCTTGGGACCGGCGACATGCAGCTGCTCCTGAATGCCTTTACTGATGCATCGTCCCGCGCTGACATTCGCGCTCACGGCCGATCGGCCAAGGTGCCTGCAGACCAGATCGCCTCGATCCTGGCCGAACATGCGCGCTTCAGCGATCTCACGTTGCTCCCGGTGAGGCCGCACGACAGCCGAACGGAACACATCATCGAGACGCTCCTGTTCGAATCCGGGCGGCCGCTGCTGCTTTGCCCGGAACAGCATGTCGATGAACTGCGACCGGAATTCGAGAACGTCATGATCGCGTGGGATCACTCCGCGCGTGCGGCGCGTGCGGTCGGCGATGCGCTGCCGGTCCTGCAAGCGGCCGCCTCGGTCCGCGTGGTGACCGTGGCGGACGAGAAGACCGACGCGATCGTGCAATCCGGAACGGCACTCGTCGACCACCTCAGGGAACACGGCGTTCACGCCTCGTTCGAAACGACGAAATGCGGCGGCAGTTCGATCGGAAAGGTGCTCGGAAGCTGGGCGAATTCCCATACTATCGATGCGATCGTGATGGGCGCCTATCATCATTCGCGCCTGAACGAGATCGTTTGGGGCGGTGTGACAAAGACCGTCATTGGCCAGCCACCGTGCTGGGTTATGATCTCGCACTAGGCACGCAGTTTCCAGCCTGATTTCCATCCTCGGAACCGCCAGCGACCGGGCGCATTTGCTTTCATGTCCACCTACCGCCTGAAGAATCTGCTGTCACCGCGTTCGGTCGCGCTGGTCGGCGCGAGTGCCCGGCCGGTCTCGGTGGGACGCGCCGTCCTGGAGAACATCCGCAGCGCCGAGTTCAAAGGACAGTTTGGCCTCGTCAATCCGCGCCATGCCGAGATCGGCGGCATCGCCGCGGTGAAGAGTCTGGACAGGTTGGACTTCGTCCCCGAGCTCGTGGTCATCACCGCGCCGGCACGGGAGGTTCCCGGCATCATCGATCAGGCCGGACGTCGCGGCTCGGCGGGCGCGCTGATCGTCTCGGCCGGGCTCGGCCACGGACCGGGATCCCTGCACGAGGCTGCAATCGCCGCGGCCCGCAAGTACGGCATGCGGCTGATCGGTCCGAACTGTCTCGGCATCATGATGCCCGCCGTAAGCCTCAATGCCAGCTTCGCCGCGCACATGCCAGGCGCGGGAAATCTCGCGCTGATCTCGCAATCGGGCGCGATCGCGGCCGGCATGGTCGATTGGGCGGCGCAGCGCGGCGTTGGCTTCTCCGGCATCGTCTCGATCGGCGATCAGATCGACGTCGACCTTGCCGATCTGCTCGACTATTTCGCGATGGATCACAAGACCCGCGCGATCCTGCTCTATATCGAGGCGATCAAAGATGCTCGCAAGTTCATGTCGGCGGCGCGCGCCGCCGCACGCGTGAAGCCGGTCGTCGTGGTGAAGTCCGGCCGGATGGCGCAGGGAGCGAAGGCCGCGGCCACGCACACCGGGGCGCTCGCCGGCGCCGACGCCGTCTATGACGCCGCGTTCCGCCGCGCGGGCGTGCTGCGGGTCTCCGATCTGCGCGAGCTGTTCGATTGCGCCGAGACGCTCGGCCGCGTCGAATCGCCGGCGGGAAAGCGCCTCGCCATCCTGACCAATGGCGGTGGCATCGGCGTCTTAGCTATCGATCGATTGGTCGAGCTTGGCGGAATTCCGGCATCGATCTCGGCGGACGCGCGCAAGAAACTCGATGACGTGCTGCCGCCGACCTGGTCCGGTGCTAATCCCGTCGACATCGTGGGTGACGCCGACGCCGCGCGCTACGCGGCGGCGCTGGGGGCGCTGCTCGCCGATCCCGACAATGACGCCGTGCTTGTCCTCAACGTGCAGACGGCGATCGCTTCGGCGGCCGACATCGCCACGACCGTGACGGAGCTCGTCGGCAAATATCGCGAGCAGCACCGCCGCTGGGCAAAGCCCGTCCTTGCCGCCTGGGTCGGAGCCGACCAGAACATCATTCAGACGCTCTCCGGCGCGGGCATTCCGAACTACCCGACCGAGGATGATGCCGTGCGCGGCTTCATGCATCTGGTCCGGCACCGCGAAGTGGTGGAGGAGCTGAGCCAGGTTCCGCCCGCGATGCCCGACACGTTCGTGCCGGACGCCAAGGCGGCGAGGCAGATCGTCACTGCTGCGATTGCAGACGGCCGTCAATGGCTCGAGCCGGTCGAGATCAAGCACCTGCTCGAAGCCTACGACATTGCGATGGTGCCGACCTATGCCGCAACCGATGTCGAGCAGGCGGTGGCCTATGCAAACGACATGTTCGCCAAAGGCGCGACCGTCGTGCTGAAGATCATGTCGCGTGACATCGTCCACAAATCAGATGTCGGCGGTGTCGTCCTCAATCTGACCACGCCGGATGCGGTGCGCGCGGCGGCCACCGACATTCTCGACCGGGCGAGGAAGCTGCGACCCGAAGCCCGCATCGGCGGTGTCATCGTCCAAGCGATGGTGGTCAAGGCGAAGGCGCGCGAGCTGATCCTCGGTCTTGCCGATGATCCCACCTTCGGCATCGTCGTCGTCTTCGGCCGGGGCGGGACGGCCGTGGAGATCATCAACGACAAGGCGCTTGCGCTGCCGCCGCTCGATCTGCAGCTCGCCCGCGACCTGATCGACCGCACGCGCGTGTCACGGCTGCTTCGCGCCTACCGGGACGTGCCGGCAGTGAGGCCGGATGCCGTCGCCATGGTGCTGGTCAAGCTGGCGCAGATGGCCGCTGACATTCCTGAAATCCGCGAATTCGACATCAACCCGCTGCTCGCGGACGAAACCGGCGTGACCGCGGTCGATGCCCGCGTCGCCGTGGGGCCGCCGCAGCGAAAGTTCGCCGGCTCCGGGCCGGCCAATTTCGCCGTTCGGGCCTATCCGTCGCAATGGGAACGCCGCCTGGAGCTGAAGGACGGCTGGCGCATCTTCGTGCGGCCCATGCGCCCTGAGGACGAGCCGACCATCCACGAATTCCTGCGTCACGTCACGCCGCACGACCTCCGTCTGCGCTTCTTCGCACCGATGAAGGAGTTCACCCACGAGTTCATCGCGCGCCTGACCCAGCTCGATTATGCGCGCGCGATGGCCTTCATCGCATTCGACCAGGAGACCGGAGAGATGGTCGGCGTCGTCCGGCTCCATTCGGACTCGATCTATGAAAGCGGCGAATACGCCATTCTGCTGCGGTCCGATCTCAAGGGCAGGGGACTCGGATGGGCCCTGATGCAGCTGATCATCGACTACGCGAAGTCGGAAGGGTTGAAGACCATATCGGGCGACGTGCTCCAGGAGAACATCGTGATGCTCGAGATGTGCCGGCAGCTCGGCTTCGAGGTCAAGCCCGATCCCGCCGAGCCTGATATCTGCGACGTCAGGCTGAAGCTCTGAGCGCGCGCTTTAGGAGTGCGCTTCAGCCGACGTTGCGGTGGATTTCCTGGCCGTCGTTCGCAAATTCTTGACGATGATCGCAATCAGCGGCACCAGCACCGGCACGACGGTGCTGAGCGGATGATGCACGGCGCCTGACACCTGGGCCTGGAGCGCGCGCGCCTCGAGCTGAAGGGCTTCGATGGCTGCGTCATGAATTTCGTTCGCAAGTTCGATGTCACGCCCTGACGGAGCGCGGCCGGCGACCATGAACAGAGCGGCCGCGATGGCGAAGTTGACGGCGCCGAGGATGGCGGCTGCGGCAATCGCACTCCAGATCTGCACCAGCGCGAAATAGGCCGAGAGCTCCAGCATCAGGAGTCCGAAGGCTGCGATTAGCGCCGCGAAGGCGCGAAGGCCAAGCCCCATCAACAGATGGCGCAGCCTGATGTCCGCGATGATCCGATCGGTGCGCCATAGCACGCGCAGATGTTTGACGACATTCTCGGTATTCACCTAATGCCTCCTCAGCATGAAGCCGACCATCACGCCGAGCGCGAAGACGGAGGCGAGCGATGTGATCGGCCGATCCGCAATGAGGCCCTGAAGCTGCTCCTGTTCTTCGTCGACGGTCTCGCCGAGCTCGGTGAGCGCAGCCCTGATCTGATCGGCCAGCGCCTCGGCCCGATCTTTCGAACTGTCGTAGATCTCCTCGCCGGCGGTGCTCAAAAGGCGCGTGACGTCAACCTTCAGCGCTCGCAGTTCGTCGCTCATCTTGTCGCTGTCGAACATGGATTTGATATCCCCATTGATCCGCTAGCGAACCTAGTATCCGCGGGCGCAACGGTGCTTGATGTGCGTCAAGGAGGTGCGGTGATGTCCTGGTCTTGAGACAGGTCAACCCGGAGGCCACATGCTGGCCTAGAAATCCCGGCTGAATGGGCGCCAATCGTCCCGATGAGGTGGAAGCGTGAACCCCGAACCGCTGTTGCTGGCGACGCCGTCCGGCGATGTGCTGAAATTGCGCCCGGAAGGGCCGTGGACCGCAGCGAATGTGGTGACGCTCGAAACGCTGTCCCGATCGGTCGGGGCGGATGTCGATCGGTCCAGAGCCGTGACCCTGGACATGTCGGGCGTCAGCGCGCTCGACACGCTCGGCGCCTGGGTCCTGGAGAAGCTGTCGCGCCGCGCTGCATCATCCGGCAGATCGACTGAATTCGTCGGTGTCGCCGATCAATTCAGTGGGCTGATGGACGAGGTGCGCCAGGTCAACCGCGACGCGCCGACACCCCTGGCCGCGTCAAATCCGCTCCTGCTCAGGCTCGGCGATCTCGGCAAGGCCACGATCGCTGCGCGGGAAGACGTCGCGATCTTTCTGCAAATGCTCGGCGCGCTATTCATGGCTGTGATCGGCGTGCTGCGCCGGCCGCGATCGCTGCGGCTGACCTCGCTGGTCTATCAGCTTTACCGCATCGGATGGCAGGCGATTCCCATCATTGTGCTGATCACCTTCCTGATCGGCGCCATCATCGCCCAGCAGGGATTCTTCCATTTCCGCAGGTTCGGCGCGGAGTCCTACACCGTCGACATGGTCGGCATCCTGGTGCTGCGCGAGCTCGGCGTGCTGATCGTCGCCATCATGGTCGCCGGACGGTCGGGAAGCGCCTACACCGCCGAACTCGGCTCGATGAAGATGCGCGAGGAGATCGACGCGCTCTCGACCATGGGCCTCGACCCCGTCGACGTCCTGATCCTGCCGCGCGTTGCCGCGCTCGTCATCGCGCTGCCGATCCTCGCCTTCATCGGATCGATTGCCGCGCTCTATGGCGGCGGGCTGGTCGCACAGTTCTACGGCGACATGGGACCGGCGATCTACATCGCACGGCTGCATGACGCCATTTCCATCACCCATTTCGAGGTGGGGATCCTGAAGGCGCCGTTCATGGCGCTGGTGATCGGGATCGTCGCCTGTAGCGAAGGATTGCGCGTGAAAGGCAGCGCCGAGTCGTTGGGACGGCAGACCACGACATCGGTGGTGAAGTCGATCTTCCTGGTGATCGTGCTCGACGGCCTGTTCGCGATCTTCTTCGCTTCGATTGGAATGTGACGATGGAGGAATCGCAGGAAGAGTTCGCGATCCGCGTCCGCGACCTCGTGGTCGGCTTCGGCCGCCAGATCGTGCTCGACCATCTGTCGCTCGACGTCCGCCGCGGTGAGATCCTCGGGCTGGTCGGAGCGTCCGGCGGCGGCAAGTCGGTGCTGATGCGCACCATCATCGGCCTCATCCCGCGCCGAAGCGGCACCATCGAAGTCATGGGACAGCCCATCGGCGGCCGCGCTCAAGGCGCGGCCACCACTTGGGGCATCCTTTTTCAGCAAGGCGCGCTGTTCTCATCGCTGACGGTGAGACAGAACGTCCAGTTTCCGCTGCGGGAAAATCTCGTCCTGTCGCAGGAGCTGATGGACGAGATCGCGATTGCCAAGCTCGAGATGGTCGGGCTGCGGGCGCAGGATGCGGACAAATTTCCGGCGGAGCTGTCGGGCGGCATGACCAAGCGCGTGGCGCTGGCGCGCGCGCTCGCGCTCGATCCGCCGATCCTGTTCCTGGACGAGCCGACCTCCGGCCTCGACCCGATCGCCGCCGGCGATTTCGACGCGCTGATCAAGACGCTGCAAAAGACCCTGGGCCTCACCGTGTTCATGGTCACCCACGACCTTGCGAGCCTGACCACGGTCTGCGACCGCGTGGCCGCCTTGGCCGACGGCAGGATCGTGGCGATCGGCCCGATGCGCGAACTGCTGCAATCCGAGCATCCCTGGGTGCGGGCCTATTTCCACGGCAAGCGCTCGCAGATGCTGCAACACGAAATGAGATGACACATGGAAACCCGCGCTCCTTACGTGCTGATCGGCACCTTCGTGCTGGCTGCGATCGTTGCGGTGTTCGGCTTCGTCTATTGGCTGAACAACACCGGCGGCATCGGGCCGCGCACGAACTACCACGTGCAATTCCAGGGACCGGTGCCCGGCCTGCTGATCGGCGCCGGCGTGCTGTTCAACGGCATCCGCGTCGGTGAGGTGACCGAGCTCGGGCTCGCGCCGGATAACCCGCGCTTCGTCAATGCGACGATCTCGGTTGCCGCGGCGACGCCAGTGCGTGCCGACACCAAGGTCGGGCTCGATTTCCAGGGCTTGACCGGCGTGCCGGTGGTGACGCTGGAGGGCGGCATGATCGTCGCCAAGTCGGGCGCCAAGTCCGGCGAGCCGCTGACCTTGATCGCCGAGGCCGGCGCAGGCCAGAGCATGACGCAGGCGGCGCGCGATGCGCTGCGGAAGGTCGACACCGTGCTGGAGGACAATTCCGGCCCGCTGAAAGACACCATCGCCAATTTGAAGACGTTCTCCGACGGGCTCGCGCGCAACACCGGCAAGATCGACGGCATTCTGGCGGGCCTCGAGAAGATGACCGGTGGCGGAGCGCCCGCGCAGAAGGTCACCTACGACCTGCGCACGCCGAAGAATCTGGGGCCGGCCGGCAAGACGCTGTCTGCGTCACTGGCCATTCCCGAGCCGACCGCGGTCGCGATGCTCCAGACCCAGCGCATGCTGTTCTCGCCGGTCGGGGACAATCCGGGCTTTGCCGATTTCCTCTGGGCCGACAGCATTCCAAAACTGGTGCAGGCACGCCTGATCGACAGTTTCGAGAATTACGACATTGCCCACGCCCCGCTACGCACGACCGATCTCGGTCAGGCGGACTACCAGCTCCTGATCGACATCAGACGCTTTCGGATCGCCACGGATGGGGAGGCGAAAGTCGAGATCGGACTGTCGGCGCGAATCGTCGACAAGAACGGCAAGGTGATTGCCTCGCGCCTCGTTGAGACCAGCGAGAACCTCGACAAGATCGAGCCGGCCGCTTCAGTCGCAGCGTTCGATGCCGCCTTTGCCCGGATCGCAAAGGAGCTGATCGGCTGGACCGTGCAGGCGGTGTGATGCCTGCTATTCCAGGGTCTTCAGGTAGGACAGGAGGTCGTGGATCTGGTCCGGATTGAGCTCGAAGGCGGGCATGTCGGCATGGCCGGTGTAGATACCTTCGGCTAGTGCCTCACCAAGGGTCTCGATCGGATAACGCCGATGCAGGGTGCGCAGCGCTGGCGCGCTCTTGAGCGGACTCTCGGTGACACGGTCGATCGCATGGCAGCGAGCGCAATTTGCTCGCGCAAAGGCCTTGCCGCGCTGCTCGGCAGTCGTTGCGGCTAGCGCAGGCGTGATCAGGAGCAGCCCAATCAGGCCGTGACGCAGCGCGCTTTGCAGCATGGAAAGTGATCCCCGTCGAACTCTGGAAGGACAGAATAGAGCGGGGACCTCGGCCAAAATTGATCTGAGTCAATCGGCTTTGTCACAGCGCAGTAAAATGCAGGTGCGTGGCAACTCGGCCTGGGGGCAGAGCTGGGCCGACGCTTGGAGCGGTGGATGAAGCCTTCCGTGGTCACGATTGAGCCTGGGCATTTCTGCAGCGATTGTGCCGTACGCGCATCGGCGGTTTGCTCGTCGCTGGATGCAGCCGAGCTCAGGGAATTTGAGCATCTGGGGCGCCGTGTCCATTTTGGCTCAGGCGAGACCGTGTTTTCCGAAGAGGACATCACGACCTCGTTCTACAACGTGCTCGAAGGCGTCATGCGGCTGTACAAGCTGCTGCCCGACGGTCGGCGGCAGATCGTGGGCTTTGCCCTGCCGGGCGATTTCCTGGGAATGAATATTTCCGGCCGCCACAATTTTTCGGCCGATGCGATCGGCGCGGTGACCGTGTGCCAGTTCGCCAAAGCACCTTTCGGCCGTTTCATCGAGAGCCGGCCGCAGCTGCTCAGGCGGATCAACGAGCTGGCCATTCGCGAGCTGAGCCAGGCGCGCGACCACATGGTCCTGCTCGGCCGCCGCTCGGCGGACGAGAAGGTCGCAACGTTTCTGCTCGGCTGGCGCCGGCGCCTGTTGGCGCTCGGGGGATCGCTGGACACCGTTCCGCTTCCGATGAGCCGTCAGGACATCGCCGACTATCTCGGCCTGACCATCGAAACCGTCAGCCGCACCTTCACCAAGCTCGAGCGTCACGGTGCAATCGAGATCCTTCATGGCGGTATCAGCCTGCGCGACCCCGCGCGCGTCGAGGCCCTGGCCGCGGCCTGACATTCTGTCCGCAACGCTCGCGGATTTTTGATCCCGATCAATGACGCCGGCGATCCGTCGCAAAATAATGCCTCAGACAATCCGGGAGAAGCATGATGCCGGCTGACGCGTTGCTGGTGACTGTCGTCGTCGTCGCGATCTTCGTCGCTTTCGCCGCAGCCTTGGCTTGGGCGGACCGGCAGACCAGCGCAGGCCGGCTCGACCCGGATTCTAAGCGCTGAAGCTCCTGAGATCGTCGTCCGATCTGACGCGCCGACCGCCGACGCTCGTCCAGCGCTCTGGCCGTGCGGCAGCGCCTCAACGCAATCACGACTTGCGCAATCTGCAACTCTGCGTCGGTCCAAATGCATCGGCGCATCCTTCGGATGGTGCCTTCCGCCTAAACCACGGCGTTTTCGCGGCATTTGCCTAAAACGGCGCCCGTGCTTTCCGGTTGAAAAGCCTGATAACGTTGACTACGCAGGAACCCCAATGCCTCGCAGTCTTAGGAGCCCAGCGGCGTGCCTCAGGACAAGACCGGCGACCCCCGACAGTCAGCGGGCAACAAACTATCGGTGCTGCGCAAGCACCCGATCTTCGCGGATCTGGAGCCGGAGGCGCTCGATCAACTCTGCCGCTATGCCAAGCACACCACCGTGAAGCGTGGCGCGACGATCGCCGCCAAGGGCGATCCCGGTAACAATCTATTCGCGGTGGTCACGGGCACGGTGAAGATCTCCTCTTCGTCGCCGGATGGGCGGAATGCCATTCTCAATCTGATCGGCCCCGGAGAAATTTTTGGCGAGATTGCGGTGCTCGACGGCGCGCCCAGGTCGGCCGACGCCACCGCGAACACCAATTGCGAGCTCTACATCATCGATCGCCGGGACTTCCTGCCATTCGTGAAGAGCCAGCCGGCGCTGGCGATGAAATTCATCGAGTTGCTCTGCGCGCGCCTGCGCTGGACCAGCCAGCAGGTCGAGCAGGTGATCCTCCAGAACCTGCCGGGCCGGCTCGCCAGCGCGCTGCTCGGTCTCACCGAGGAGCGCAAGCTCGACTCCGGCAGCGGCACGCTCGCCATCACCCAGCAGGAGATCAGCGAGATGGTGGGGATGACGCGCGAGAGCATCAACAAGCAATTGCGCGCCTGGGCCGGCCGCAACTGGGTTCGTCTCGAGCACGGCGCCATCGTCGTGCTGGATACCGATGCGCTGCGCGAACTCGCCGAGAGCGGTCTCGCCGGCGAGTGACGCCGTCCGCCTAAAGCGGAATGGCCTTAGGTTGAATCGATTGCCGCGGGCTCGGTGCAACCTCTCCCGCTTGCGGGAGAGGTCGCGCCGAAGGCGCGGGTGAGGGCTTTCTCCTCTAGGGGATTATCCCATCGCGGAAACACCCTCTCCCCAGCCCCTCCCGCAAGCGGGCGAGGGAGTGCACCTCCGTTTTAGCGATCGAACTGATCTCATCCGCTCTAGCTATCGATGATGGCGACCGCGCGGGTCCAGCCTGCGGAGGCGCGTTCGATCTTCACCGGAAAGCATGAGACCATGAATCCGGTCGAGGGCAATTGATCGAGATTGTGCAGCTTCTCGAGATGACAATAGCCGATGTGCCGTCCCGCCTTGTGGCCTTCCCAGATCACGCCGGCATCCCTTGTTTCGGCGTATCTCTTCGCGGTGTAGACGAACGGCGCGTCCCAGCTCCAGCCATCGGTGCCGGTCAGGCGGACGCCGCGTTCGAGCAGGTACATGGTGGCTTCATAGCCCATGCCGCAGCCGGAATTGACGTAGTCGGCTTGGCCGAATTTCGCGCCGGCGCTGGTGTTGATGACGACGATCTCCAGCGGCGACAGCGTGTGCCCGATCCGTTTCAGCTCCTTCTCGACATCGTCGGCGCTCGCCACGTAGCCGTCGGGCAGATGCCGCAAGTCGAGCTTCACGCCGGGTTGAAAGCACCATTCCAGCGGCACCTCGTCGATCGTCCATGACCGTTCGCCGCGGTTCATGGTCGGATGGAAGTGCCAGGGCGCATCGAGATGCGTGCCGTTATGGGTCGACAGCGAGACCTGCTCGACGGCCCAGCCCTGGCCATCCGGCAGGTCTTCCGCCTTGAGGCCGTCGAAGAACTGCAGCATGCGCGGCAGGCCCTGCTGGTGATCGATGTACTGGATCGTCGGATGGTTGCCGGGCGGATCGGCCGTCACGTCGTTTCGGAGCGGCACTGAGATATCGATCAGCTTCCGCGGCATGGGCATTCCCTCGAGATGGTCCGCTGTTTCGAACATGTTGAGGGGGCTCCGTAGGTGGCGTCAAGTCACGTGCCGGCGACGTCGAGCGAGTGCCGTACCCCACCTAATGCGAATTGCGCCAGAAATTGATCGATGCAACTCTTGCATCGATCAATGCTGGATTTGGCTTGGACTCAGAATGCCGCCCGCCCTAGGGACGACATTGGCGCTTGACTTCACACCGGAAGTGGGGCGACCCAAGGCGGCCTGCAGCCGGCCCGACAACGACATAATCAACCCAGTCGACCAGGAGGAAAGCCCAGATGAAGACGCTCACCGGTATCATCACAGCCGTTGCACTGGCGGTCTCAGCGCCCCTGGCGACAGCGCGCGATTTCCGCTCCGCCGACGTCCACCCTGCCGATTATCCGACCGTCGAGGCCGTCAAGTTCATGGGCAAGCAGCTCGCGGCGGCGAGCGGCGGCAAGCTCGGCGTGAAGGTGTTTCCCAACGGAGCCCTGGGATCCGAGAAGGACACCATCGAGCAGCTCAAGATCGGCGCGCTCGACATGATGCGGATCAACGCATCGCCGCTGAACAACTTCGTGCCGGAAACCATCGCGCTGTGCCTGCCTTTCGTCTTCCGCGATACGCAGCACATGCGCACCGTCCTGGACGGTCCCATCGGCGATGAGATCCTGGCGGCAATGGAGCCCGCGGGATTGGTCGGACTTGCCTATTACGACAGCGGCGCCCGGTCCATCTACACCGTCAAGGCACCGGTCAAGTCGCTCGCCGACCTCAAGGGCCTGAAGATCCGCGTCCAGCAATCCGACCTGTGGGTCGGCATGATCCAGAGCCTCGGGGCCAACCCGACGCCGATGCCCTATGGCGAGGTCTATACCGCGCTCAAGACCGGCCTCGTGGACGCTGCCGAGAACAACTGGCCATCCTACGAGTCCTCGCGCCATTTCGAGGCCGCCAAGTTCTACAACGTCACCGAGCACTCGCTGGCGCCGGAAGTTCTCGTGATGTCGAAGAAGGTCTGGGACACTCTGAGCAAGGATGATCAGGCCATGATCCGCAAGGCGGCCAAGGAATCGGTGCCCGTCATGCGCAAGCTCTGGGACGAGCGCGAGCAGGCCGCCCGCAAGACCGTCGAGGCCGCCGGCGTTCAGGTCGTGACCATCGCGAACAAGGCGGAGTTCGTCGACGCGATGAAGCCGGTGTACACGAAGTTCGCCGGTGACGAGAAGCTCCAGAGCCTCGTCAAGCGCATCCAGGACACGAAGTAAACACAGCGGTGTCGGGTCCGGAGTCGCCCAGTTGCGGCACCGGACCCTCGCGAGGGAGGCGCGGGATGACAGACCCACACGTCGCAAGCCACGAGCACGAGGCGGTCACTGGTCGCCCGTCCACCGGATTGCTGTCGCGGATCAATGCCCCCGTCGCGCGTGCGGGCATGTATCTGTCCGTGGCCGGCCTGCTCGTCATCGTCGTCATCGTGTTCTACCAGGTGTTCGGACGCTACGTGCTCAATTCCAGCCCGACCTGGACGGAGAACCTCGCGCTGGTCCTGATCCTGTATGTCACCTTGATCGGCGCCGCCGTCGGCGTGCGCGATGCCGGACACATCGGCATGGACAGTCTCTTGGTGATGCTTCCGGATCACATGCGGGAGAAGGTCGAGCTCGTGATCCACGTCCTGGTGGCCGTGTTCGGCATTGCGATGGCCTACAATGGCTGGATCCTCGGGGCGTCGGTCGGAACCGTGAAGATCCCCAATCTCGGCCTGCCTGAGGTGATCCGCTACGTGCCGCTGATCGCCTCCGGCATCCTGATCATCTCTTTTTCAATCGAGCACATCATTGCTCTCTTGCGCGGCGAAGAGGTCGTCCCCTCATGGAACTGATCATCCTCGGCGCCACCTTCTTCGGCTTCCTGATCCTCGGTGTCCCGGTCGCGTTCGCGATCGGCCTCTCGGCAATCTGCACCATCCTCTACGAAGGCCTGCCGGTCGCCGTCATCTTCCAGCAGATGATGTCGGGGATGAACATCTTCTCGTTCCTCGCCATCCCGTTCTTCGTCTTCAGCGGTGAGCTGATGCTGCATGGCGGCGTCGCCGACAAGATCGTGCAGCTCGCCAAGAATCTCGTCGGGCACATCCGCGGCGGGCTCGGCATGTCGAACGTGGTCGCCTGCACCCTGTTCGGCGGCGTCTCCGGCTCGCCCGTCGCCGACGTGTCGGCGATGGGCGCGGTGATGATCCCGATGATGAAGAAGGAGGGTTTCGACACCGACTACGCCGTCAACGTCACCACCCATGCCTCGCTGGTCGGAGCCTTGATGCCGACCAGCCACAACATGATCATCTATGCCCTGGCCGCGGGCGGCAAGGTCTCGATCGGCGCGCTGATCGCCGCCGGCCTCTTACCGGCGCTCGTGCTGATGGTCTGCATGCTGGTCGCCGCTTACGCGGTCGCGGTGAAGCGAGGCTATCCGGCCGGCAAGTTTCCGGGCTGGGCCGAGGTTTTCCGCTCGCTCGCGGCCGCGCTGCCCGGCCTTCTGATCGTCGGCATCATCCTGGCCGGCATCCTGTCCGGCGTCTTCACGGCAACCGAATCCGCAGCCGTCGCGGTCACCTACACGATCCTGCTGACCTTCTTCATCTACCGCACCATGACCTGGGGCAACTTCCTGCGCGCCGCCGCCAAGGCGGTGAAGACGACGGGCGTGGTGCTGCTGCTGATCGGCGTCTCCACCATGTTCCAGTACCTGATGGGACTCTACGAGGTCGCCGACCTCGCCGGCGAGATGATGAGCAAGGTCTCCACGCAGCCCTGGATGATCTTCCTGCTCATCAACGTCATCCTGTTCGTGCTCGGCACGTTCATGGACATGGCCGCGACCATCCTGATCTGCACCCCGATCTTCCTGCCGATCGCGATGAAGGCCGGCATGGACCCGGTGCAGTTCGGCATGCTGATGCTGATCAACTGCGCCCTGGGGCTGAACACCCCGCCGGTCGGAACGACGCAATTCGTGGGCTGCGCCATCGGCGGCATCTCGGTCGGCGCCGTGATGCGCACCATCCTGCCGTTCTATGCCGCGCTGATCGCAGCACTGATGTTCGTGACCTACGTCCCTGCATTCTCGCTGTGGCTGCCGCGCCTGCTGATGGGCTACAAGGGCTAGCAGCACCAGGGAGAAGCCATCAGTGACGGACTATCGCAAGCTCTTCGATCTCACCGGCAAGACCGCAGTCGTCCTCGGCGCCGCTTCCGGCATCGGCAAATCGTCCGCCGAGGCGCTGGCTGGGCTCGGTGCCCGCGTCGTCTGCGCCGATCGCGCGCTCGACGCCGCGGAGGCGACCGCCGCCGGCATTCGCGACAAGGGCGGCTGGGCGGAAGCGGCTAGCTGCGACGCCGCGAGCGCTGCGGACGTCAACGCGCTGGCCAAAACCGTGATGCAGAAGTTTCCGCGGCTCGACATCGCCGTGACGACGCCCGGGCTCAACATCCGCAAGACCATCCTCGACTACACCGAGGAGGATCTCGATCGCGTCCTGAACCTCAACGTCAAGGGCACGGTCTGGTTCTTCCAGGCTTTTGGCCGCATCATGGTCGAGCAGAAGGGCGGCAGCATCATCGCCTGCTCCTCGGTGCGCGCGGTCACCATCGAGCCGGGCCTCGGCGTTTATGGCTCGACCAAGGCGGCGATCGGCCTTTTGGTGAAGGGCTTTGCCTCCGAGGTGGGCCATGCCGGCGTGCGCGTCAATGCGATTGCGCCGAGCATCGCCGAGACCGCGCTGACCGGCCCGTTCAAGCAGCGCCCCGATATCTACAATCTCTACGCCGGGCACACCGTGTTCAATCGCTGGAGCAGCGCCGACGAGGTCGCCACCGCTGTCGCCTATCTCGCCTCGGACGCCGCAAGCTATGTCAGCGGCAGCACGCTGTTCGTCGATGGCGGCTGGACTGCCGTCGATGGGCCGCCGACCGGCCTCACCCAGCTGCACAAATAGGGCGGTCATCGGCATCTAGCCGGTAAAGCCCACGCGCTGGCGCAGCTCCTTCCGGTCTGCGCTGGTCAGCAGCGCGATCAGGGCGGCCGCTTCGTTTGGGTGCGTGGCCAACGCGGAAACGCCGGCCGTGTACATTGTCACGAGTTCGCAGCCGGGCGGCAGAGATCCCGACAGCGCGATGCCCTCGGTCGCGATGATCTCGGTCGCCTGCGTGCAGCCGATCGGTCTTTGCGCGGTGGACGCCGCAAGCTCCCGCATCGCGGTTGCGCCGTTCGGAAAGATCTTCAGACGCGAGGCAACCTCATAGGCGATGCCGAGCTGATCCAGCACTTTTGCGACGTGCTGTCCCGCCGTGGACGCCTTCGTGTCCGGAACGTAGATGGCATCTGCGGAGCGCAGGACCTCACGCAAATCGGCTTCGTTTTTCACCGTCACCCTGGGATCGCGGCTGCGGACGGCCAGGGCAGTCTCGACTCGGCCGACATCGGCGATCGAGGAGGGAGTGACGAGCTTCTCCTGGGCGAGCTTGGCAAGAAGCGCTTGCGTCAGGATCACGAGATCCGCCGGCGTTCCCGCTCGCAGCTTGTCGGCCATGAACCCGACCGCGCCGAACTCGCCGTCGACACTGAGGCCGGTCTGCGCCTTGAACGCGTCGGTAAGGCCGCGTACCAGGCCCTGCGCTGCGCCACCGCTCAAAATGTTCACTGTCGTCACGATGCAAGCTCCATGGCTGCAATGATCCTGTCGCGCGTGATCGGCAGGTCGCGCACGCGCACGCCGAGGCAATCGTAAACCGCATTGGCGATCGCTGCCGTCACCGGGCCGTGCGCGGCCTCACCGGCGCCGACCGGCTCGATCTCCGGCCGGTGGATGATCTCGACATCCACCGCCGGCACCTCACTGAACCTCAGGATCGGATAGTCGGTCCAGGAGGTCGAATTGATGCGCGTCCGATCGAAGCGGACACGCTCCTTCAGCACCCAGCTCGTTGCCTGGATCGCGCCGCCCTCGATCTGGTTGATGACACCGTCCGCATTGATGGCCTCGCCGACATCGACAGCAAGCGTCAGCCGCTTCACGCGGATGTCGTCGGTGCCCTCGATCTCGGCAATCGCGGCGCAATAGGCTCCCATGTTCTTGTAGCGCGCAAATCCGACGCCGTGACCGATGCCGGTTCGCTTCTGCGGCTTCCACGCGGCACGTCGCGCCGCGGCGCGGATGACGTCCTTGGCGCGCTCGTCGCGCAGATGACGCAAGCGGAATGCGATCGGGTCCTCGCCGCGCAGGGCGGCGATCTCGTCGAGCAGGGACTCGATGGCGAACACGTTGCCTTGCGCGCCGAGGGTCCGCAGCGCCGAGGTGCGCACCGGCATCGTCAGCAGCCGGTGGCTCGTGATCGTCCAGGCCGGGAGATCATAGAGTGGAACGGAGTTGCGATCAGCGCCGCCGCCATTCGCAGCCGGCGGGTTGGACGAGATCATGCGCGGGTAGGGGTTTGCGATCTCGGTTGCGGCAAGCAGCGCCGGCTGCGCCGCGCGCCCCGGCCGCGCCGCATGGCCATTGCTCCAGATCGCATGGCGCCAGCCGGTGATCTCGTTGTCGGCATCGAGATCGGCCTCGACCTCGATGGCCATGGCTGCGCCGAACGGCGCATGGGTCATCTCGTCGTGGCGCGACCATTGCACCCGCACCGGACGGCCATCGGCAGCCTTTGCCAGCAGCACGGCATCGAGCGCGACATCGTCGGCCGCATTGTGCCCGTAGCAGCCGGCGCCCTCCATGTGCTCGACGACGATGTTTTCTGCCGGCAGCTTCAGCACGATCGCGAGATCGGCGCGCAGCAGATAGACACCCTGGCTGTGGGTCCAGACATGGATGCGATCGCCATCCCATTGCGCCATGGCGCAGGACGGCGCGATCGAGCCGTGCGCGATGTAGGGGCGGGTGTATTGCCGGCTCAGGGTTTGGGCCGGCCTTTCCGTCGCCGCTGTCCTGGTGTCGATGATGGTGGTCTCGACCGGCTGGCTCTTCAGAAAGCCCGCCAGATCATTTTCATCGGGCAGCGGATCGCCGGCCGACCATGCCGCGCCCTTGCGTAAGGTTTTCACCGCGGCTTCCGCCGCGGCCTCGCCATCGGCAACCACGCCGGCAAAGCTGCCGTCGCGGACGATCGCGACGAGGCCAGGGACAGCGCGCGCAGCCTCCTCATTGAACGCAATCAATTTGGCGCCCGAAACCTCCGGCCGCAGCACGCGTCCGTGCAAAAGGCCCGGTAGCCCGCAGTCGTGGATGAAGCGCGGCCGCGCGAACACCTTGTCGGGAATGTCGACCCGCTGGACGGAATGTCCGGCGAGGGCGCGCTCGGCGGTGCTCTTCGCTGTCGCGCTCGCGGTCGCGTCGTGATCAAGAGAAACCTCACCAGCCAGCTCCCAATAGCTGGTCCTGACATTGCCCGGTCCCGAGATCGTTCCGTCGTCGATGCCGAGCAGCGCCGCATCGACGCCGAGACGCTCCGATGCAGCGGCGAGGAAGCGCCGGCGCACCTCGGCACAGGCCTGGCGCAGCGCGCGGCCGGATTGCTGAATCGACAGGCTACCCGAGGTGACGCCCTCGTTCGGGCTCATCGCCGTCGAGGCGCGGATCATCTCGATGCGCCCAATATCAACATCGAGCTCGTCCGCCGCAATTTGCGCCAGCGCCGTGACGATGCCCTGGCCGATCTCGACCTTGCCGGGCGAGATCGCCACGCGGCCTTCGCTGGTGAACCGCACCCAGGACGACAGCTTTGGGTTGGCTGCGAGGCTGACCGGCAGTTTCGGGGCAGGGGGCGGCACGCTCATGACGTCGCCATCTCCGACGCGGCCCGGAGCACGGCGCGGACCATGCGATTGTGCGATCCGCAGCGGCACAGATTGCGATCCAGCGCGGCTCTGACCTCGGCCTCCGTCGGTGACGGATTGCGCTTCAGCAGCGCCGCCGCGCTGATCAGGATCCCCGAGACGCAATAGCCGCATTGCATCGCCTGTTCGGAGATAAAGGCGCGTTGCAGCGGGTGCGGTTGCTCGATCGTGCCGAGGCCCTCCACCGTGACGACGTCTTTGCCCGCGACCGACCACATCGGCATGTCGCAAGACGCCATCGCGCGGCCGTCGACCATGACGTAACAGGCGCCGCACTCACCGGCACCGCAGCCGAAATGCGCACCGGTGACACCGAGCCGGCTGCGCAGCACGTCGAGCAGCGTCCGATCCGGATCGGCATCCACAGTAGCGGCTGCGCCGTTGAGCTGGAATTGAATGGCAGGCATTCTCGCGCTAAGGCCTCACGACTTATCGAACTTCTTGACGACGTCGGCCCATTTCTCGATGTCGCCGCGCAGGAAGTTTTCGAACTGTTCCGGTGTCATCGACATGGGCACGGCGCCCTGTTCTGTCCAGAGCTTGACGATGTCGGGCCGCTTCACCATTGCGTTGACGGCCGCATTGAGCTTGTCGATCACAGGCTTCGGCGTACCCGCGGGAGCCATCAGGCCTAGCCAGATCGTCGCCTCATAGCCTGGCATTCCGGCCTCGATCGCCGTCGGCACGTTCGGCAGCACGGCCGAGCGCTGCTTGCCGGTGGTGGCGAGCGCGCGCACCTGGTTCTCGCCGATGTTCGGCGCCATTGCCGGCACCGCGTCGATCATCATCTGCACCTGTCCGCCGATCACGCCGCTGCGCGCCTCGCCGCTGTTGCGATAGGGCACGTGGACGATCCCGACGCCGGCCATGGCTTTGAACAGCTCGCCGGCCATGTGATAGGGCGTGCCCTGGCCGGAGGAGGCGTAGTTCAATTTGCCCGGCTGCGCCTTGGCGAGCGCGATGAACTCTTGCAGCGTCTTCGCTGCGACTTGCGGGTTCACCACGATGACGAGATCGGAATAGTTCACCGGCGCGATCGGCGCGAGGTCGCGCATCAGCTCGTATTTGCGCTTGTCGGGTGTCAGCAGCGATTCATTCGCGGTCTGGGTGTTGGACATCATCAGCAGCGTGTAGCCGTCGGGTGGCGACTTCGCCGCTTCGACCGTGCCGATGACGCCACCTGCTCCTGTTCGGTTCTCGATCACGAAGGGCTGGCCGAAGCTCTCCTGGAGCACGTTACCGATCAGCCGGGCCGCGACGTCGGCCGGCCCACCGGCGCCAAAGGGCACCACGATCCGGACTGCACGAGTGGGATAATCCTGTGCCAATGAGGGAGCTGCGGAGAAGGCGCCGAGCAGGCCGACGGCGACCAGCAGCACGAATCTTCGGGCTTTCATGCCCACCTCCCTGATGTCGTTCTTGTTGGTCGGCACTGTAGCGGCAGGGGATGTGGACTGTCGACGGCTCACAGAGCCGATCGTGCCGGGAATATCGGGACGGTCTCGGTGTGGCTGCGCGGCTCTTCGCAGTCGCGGCAGGAACCGGCCGCGCACGTGATCTGAGCAAATCGCATGGGCATTGCCGGATAAATGCCCTCGGCTGACGGGTATTTTGGTGTTACGAAATTGGCCATGAACCAGCACGCCAAGATCGAAATCCGCCATTCGACCTGTCCGCATGATTGCCCCTCGGCCTGCGCCCTCGATGTCGAGGTGATCGAAGGCCGCAGCATCGGCCGCGTCCGCGGTTCGAAGCAGCAGACCTATACGGCCGGGGTCGTCTGCGCCAAGGTCGCCCGCTACGCCGAGCGCATCCATCACCCCGAGCGGGTGACGTTTCCGATGCGCCGCATTGGGCCGAAGGGCTCCGGGCAATTCGCGCGGATCTCCTGGGACGACGCGCTGGACGAGATTGCCGATCGCTTCAATCAGGCCGAGCGCGAGTTCGGCGCGGAATCGATCTGGCCCTATTACTACGCCGGCACGATGGGCCTGGTGATGCGCGACGGCCTCAACCGCCTCACCCATGTGAAGAAATATTCGCGCTTCTATCAGACCATCTGCGCCAATGTCGCCCGCATCGGCTTCGCGATCGGCACCGGCAAGATCGCCGGCGTCGATCCGCGCGAGATGGCGCTGTCCGACCTCGTCGTGATCTGGGGCACCAATCCCGTCAACACCCAGGTCAACGTGATGACGCACGCCTCGCGCGCGCGCAAGGAGCGCGGCGCGAAGATCGCGGCGGTAGACATCTACGACAACGAGACCATGAAGCAGGCTGACATCAAGATCATCCTGCGGCCCGGCACCGACGGCGCGTTCGCCTGCGGCGTGATGCATGTCCTGTTCCGCGATGGCTATGCCGACCGCGCCTATATGGACAAATACACCGATTGCCCGGATGAGTTCGAGGCGCATCTGAAGACGCGCACACCGGAATGGGCGTCCGCCATTTGTGGCGTGCCGGTGTCGGAGATCGAGGCCTTCGCCAAGGCGGTTGGCGAGACCAAGCGCACCTTCTTCCGCTTCGGCTACGGCTTTACGCGCAGCCGCAATGGTGCCACGCAGATGCACGCGGCAAATTGCATTCCCGCAGTGACCGGCGCCTGGCAATATGAAGGCGGCGGCGCCTTCTTCAACAATTACGCGCTGTGGCATTTCAACGAATCCATCATTGAAGGTCACGACGCGATCGACAAATCCACGCGCGCCCTCGACCAGTCGCAGATCGGCCGCATCCTCACCGGCGATGCCGAAGCCCTGCAGGGCAAGGGCCCGATCAAGGCGATGCTGATTCAGAACACCAACCCGATGACGGTTGCGCCGGAGCAGGCGCTGGTTCGGCAGGGTTTTGCTCGCGAGGATCTGTTCGTCGCGGTGCACGAGCAGTTCATGACCGAGACCGCCGAGATGGCCGATATCGTGCTGCCGGCAACTATGTTCATGGAACATGACGATCTCTATTACGGCGGTGGCCACCAGCACATCTCGGTCGGGCCAAAGCTGATCGACCCGCCCGGCGAATGCCGCTCCAACCACGAGGTGTTGCAGGCGCTGGCGCCGCGGCTCGGCGCCAAGCATCCTGGTTTCGAGATGACGCCCCGTGAATTGATCGACGCGACCTTGAGGCTCAGCAATCACGGCGACATCGCCGGCCTTGAAGCTGATATCTGGCGCGACCTGCAGCCGGATTTCCGCACCTCGCATTATCTCGACGGCTTCGCCCATGCCGACGGGAAATTCCATTTCAGGGCGGATTGGGCGCACCCGCCATTCGGTCAGACCATGGGCGATTTCGATAAGATGCCGGCGCTGCCGGACCATTGGGCGGTGATCGAGCACAGCGATCAGGCCCATCCGTTCCGGCTCGCGACCAGCCCGTCGCGCAGCTTCCTCAACACCACCTTCAACGAGACGCCGTCCTCGCAGGCGCGCGAGGGCAGGGCCAGCGTCATGATCCATCCCCTCGACGCGGCCGCGCTCGATATCGCCGATGGCGATGCGGTGACACTCGGCAACGGCCGCGGCGAGACCACGCTGGTCGCAACGCTGTTCGAGGGCGTGCGGCGCGGTGTGCTGATCGCCGAATCCGTTCACCCGAACAAGGGTCATATCGGCGGCCGCGGCATCAACATGCTGACGGGCGCGGACACCATCGCGCCGATCGGCGGGGCTGCCTTCCACGACAACAAGGTCTGGATCAGGAAGGCGCTCGCGGATTGAAGCGTGATCGCACGCTGATCCTCCTGCATATTGTGTCGAGGCGCTAAAGCGGCGCCTCGTAGCAGATTGCCCTTGCGCGCGCTGCCCGAGCTGCCGCAAATGATAGCAAAACGGAGCCAAGGAAGCGAGCGTGTCATGACCAACACCACAGCTGTCGTCACCGAAAAGCGCGGGCAGGCGTTCTGGATCACCATCAACCGGCCGGAGAAACGCAACGCGCTGAACGGCGAGGTGATCGCCGGCATCGCCAAGGGCTATCGCGACGCGCATGACGACAAGGACGTCCGCGTCATCGTGCTGACGGGCGCGGGCGACAAGGCGTTCTGCGCGGGCGCCGACCTGCAGAATTCCGGCGCGGCTTTCGCAATGGATCATTCCAAACCAAATGTCGACTATGCCGATCTGCTACGCTTGTCACAGAACGCCACTAAGCCCGCGATTGCGCGGGTCGGCGGCGTCTGCATGGCCGGCGGCATGGGCCTTTTGTGTATGACCGACATGGCGGTTGCGGCCGACCACGTCGTCTTCGGCCTGCCGGAGGTGAAGGTCGGCGTGTTCCCGATGCAGGTGCTGAGCCTGCTGCAGGGCATCGCGCCGCCGCGGCTCGTCAACGAATGGGCGCTCACGGGGGAGCCGTTCGACGCCAAGGCGGCGCAGGCCGCGGGCCTCCTCAATTACGTCGTGCCCAAGGCCGAGCTCGACGCCAAGGTCGAATGGCTGATCGGCCGCATCGTCGACAAATCGCCGACCGCAATCCGCCGCGGCAAATACGCCATGCGCGCGATCGCCTCGATGTCGTTCGACGAGAGCATCGCCTACACCGAAAGCCAGATTGCGCTGCTTGCGATGACCGAGGATGCCAAGGAGGGCTTGAAGGCGTTCAGCGAGAAGCGCTTGCCATTGTGGACGGGAAAATAGGCGATCGTTTCGGGCACGGTTGGATGCTGTAGTCGTTCAATGCAGCGCTATTCCGCGGAATGATCGGCGCTTAGTCGAATAAGGAGTGATCTTGTCCGCTCCTCGCGACGCTTCTTTGTGGCCGTGATCAACTGCTTCCCGGTGCGCTTGGCGTAGGTTGGCAGTTGGCGGCTTGATCTATGACGGCCTGCGGCGCGCAACTCTGCGTCCGTGAGATCGCTGTCGGCACCTTCGGTGAAGCCTCCGTGCCGGAAGGAAGTAAAGGAAAGTTCCTGACGAAGGCCGGCCTCCGCGATGATCTTTTTTACCACGCTGCGCAAATAACGCAGGTCCTTGCGTGGCGTAATCCATGGAAGCGGGGTTGCCGACCGACGATGGGCATGGTCACGCCGGAATACCAGGCCCGGGAGCGAGGTCTTTTTAATCTCGTCGAGCTCGTCCATAAGTTCAGGAAACAGAGGGGCGCCCGTTTCATCTAATAATGGCCACCAGGCTTCCTCTCCATTCTTTGGGTGCACGATCCTGACGCTGTTTGCCCGTTCGCTAGGACGGTAGTGCGACATGTCGAAGGAGCCAAACACGTGCTGCTCCCGCTGCAGCCATTCCCATGACAACAAAGCAGCAGTTGCGATCGAGCGATAGTCGAGCCTTTTCGCGGCAGCCCTGAACGCGACCAGTTCATCCCAAGTTGCGGTTGGTGTGGGCCGTATGGGCTGGCCGGGCGCACGTGATCTTAATCCCATCCGTGAAAATGGATTGCTCGCCGGTACCACTTTTTCTTGGGCGCGCTGGCCAACGAACCAGGCGCGTCGGCAGCTCGCCATGGCCACATTTGCATAGCGACGACGCTCGCGGACGACGACGTCTCCATTCTTGCGTACTTTTGTTACGACTAGCAGCTTTCCATAAACTGCGTCGACGAAGGCCTTCGTGAAATCGGACAATTGCTTCGACCCAACGCGACTTCCGTCTTTAAGCTCGTGATTGGCAAAGAGCGCGAGACTCTTTTTGTACTGACGCTGAGTGGTGCTTTCGATTTCGCCCCACTTCTGGTGATCTTGGAAGATGCCGATTAACCAATCGAACGTGCCGAGCTCGGGAGAGGCCGGCATCATGTCACTTAGACCCCGTGAGCGCCAACTCTCGAATGCGGGCAAGAGGACTTTCTCTACCCGTTCGACGGCACTGGCATAATCGCTCCCTAAAGCTTCAGGGCTCAAATCGCAGCCCTGCCGACGAGCCCAGGTTGGCGGGGAAAAATAATAAGCCACCGTATTGTTCGCCAACAGCTTTCGTTGACAATATCGAGGAGGCTTTGGTGCCGTATCAGCTGAGATCATACCAGACATAAGAGATCCTCCGGCTCCCTGGCGTCACTTCTTCCAATAGGTGCGGCGAAGTGGTCCATGGTCGCCTTCGACCAGACTGGCTGCCGCAGCCGTCCTGTTCCACGACAGCTGATCGGTGGCGGTGCGTCTCCACGGCGGATCGCGCGCGCAAGTTCGCCTGTGTCTTTAAAATCCAGGTAGGCGGCCGCCATATCCGCTCTCATTATCGCTGGCCAGGTTCCAGCGGGTGGGTAGCGAGCAGGCAGCGCTGTGCGTCGTGAAGATGGGCGGTCTGATCTCACTGATGGGGCCCGCTTAGGTCCAACAAGAGCTGAATTCGCTGAACAATGACGTCCGATCTGGAAGATCTAGATGATCTCTACTCGTGGTCGGTGGAGCGAGTAGTCGCCATGGGTGATAAAATGGATTTTTACGATCAAAGATTTTTTCGCTCTACTGCGCAGTGCGACCTAGCGGGGGATAGGCGAAGTTAGCGCGCGAAAAGGAGACCTTGGCGTGCAGTTCTCGAGGAGAATCAATTCTGATCGGCAGGATCCCCAAAAGTGGACATAGTCAGTATCGCCGTTGGCGGTCGTCGGGGGCCGCTAGCAGGCAGTCAACTGCTTTAGATGCATCATCAATGGCTTTTCCGACAGAGTCGCCGGTGGACTTGCATTAAGTATATCGGAGCGCTGTCCGGTGTCGGAATTTGGATGTGCGCGCTGCACCAGACCGGCTCTTGTCGAAGCATGGCAAATTCGAATAGGTGCTCGGCCGCTTATTTTTCGATCCATCCGGTCATTCCCGACCACCTCATTACATAGGCCAGCCGCGAGTTGACGGCCTGTAGCTACACGCTTGAGGCAGCCGGTCGATTCAAAGCCGAATTTGTAACCAGAGACGACACCGGTTCGGGTGAGAAGAACTAAAGAACATGTTCCCATGCTCCAGATCAGGATCTGTGGAACGCAGAGCAGTGCGCGTTAGGAAATTTCGTTCTCCGACTGGCGGATTCCCTCGCTTGCGCGCGTGCGGCTGCCGCCGCACCGGGCTCTCGTGAACCGAGCCGCTTTGCGTCTCGGCCTGCGGCGTTGATCCCTCGCGCAAAGACTAGCGGTGCTCCTCGCCGGGGGCACTCGGGAAAGGGGCTCGCCTGCGGCGATCGCTATCACTGCCCCGTTCCCGGGTGCCGCTATTGAACCGATCTCGTCGCTGCACTCGGACCCGCGTGCCCCTTCGGGTCGCTATGCTCACGCTCTCCGGGTGCCATTTTTGGTTGAGGCGACGTGCCGTTGGCGCGCGCCTAGCCGCGCCTGCAGCCCAAGGCGCTTCAATCCCATCAAGAATCGGGCGCTGCGGTCTGCGTCGCAGAGTTCGCATTCTCTGATACAGACGCCGATCTTGCCGTGGCGGGTTACACGGCTGCCCTCGACGACGACAATCGCGCGATTGTGAGGACTTTTTCAAAAGCCAGCAAGCTCATGAACTAGCTCGTTGGAGTCTTGCCGGAGCCCGCGTTCGACATGATGACCGCGAGCGGAGCGGGAGGCGGGAGGAGAGTGAAAGGGGTGCGGCGGTTTTCGCGATGGGTTGGAGGCCGAGAGAGTGGCTCCCGGCCGCCCGTCGTGGAGAACCAAGATGACGGAGGCTGTACAAAAGATCACCCTGTCGCCTTCGCGCGACATCCGCTTCAACAAACTGGTCCTCAGACAATCGAAGGTTCGGCCTCTCAAGGCCGGAATTTCGATCGAGCAATTCGCCAAAAGTATCACACACCGTACGCTGCTGCAGAGCCTCAACGTATGGCCGATTGTGGAGGCGGAAGCCAATGATACTGGCATGTTTGAGGTGCCGGCGGACGGCCTTCGCTATCGCGCGCTAGGACTTCTCACGAAGCAGAAGCGAAGGGCGAAGGCGCAAGCGGTTCGTTTTGTCGTGCGCGAGGGCGGCGTCCTTGAAGACGAGATCATCTCCTGGGAGCTGCTCATGTTCGTGCCCACGGACGCAAGCGGCATCGAGATCCAGTCGAAAGTGCTCGCCAGCTATCCGCCTGCACCCATCGGCGAGCGGGAGGCTGCGTGATGTCCCGCGAGCCTTGCGAACTGGCACGCCGCCTCGCGCGCGAGGCTGAGGCGGTGTGCCGACACTATCTGTCCAATGGCAAGCGGTCGGGTCGGTACTGGGTCGTCGGTGACGTCCACAACACGCCCGGGCGCTCGCTGTTCGTGCGCCTCCAGGAATCACCTAAAGGCCCAGCTGGCAAGTGGATTGATGCTGCGACCGCGGCGCATGGCGATCTGCTCGACATCATCCGGGAAAGTCTGGCTTTGCGGAGTTTCCGCGAGGTCGCCGAGGAGGCGAGGCGCTTTCTGAAGCTACCTCGTTCTGAGCGGCAATCTACCCCGAAACTCGTTCGTCCAACAGTGCTGGCAGGATCGCAGAAAGCTGCCCGCCGGCTCTTTGCGATGTCCAACCCGATTGGAGGGACGGCGGTCGAAACATATTTGCACCGTCGTGGGATAGCGCGTATCCACGATGGTGGCAGCCTGCGCTTCCACCCACGATGCTACTATCGAGCCAACGAGCATTCGCCGACCGAGACCTGGCCAGCGATGATTGCCCGCGTCACGGACCTCGATGGACGGATCACCGGTGTGCACCGCACCTGGCTCGATCCAGATAGGTTTGATCGGAAGCGGCTTGGCAAGGCTCCGCTTGACACACCACGACGTGCCATGGGCGACCTGCTCGGCAACGCCGTTCGCTTTGGTGCGGTAGACGATGTGCTCGTTGCTGGTGAGGGTATCGAGACCATGCTGTCGCTGCGGCACGTGTTGCCGACGTTGCCGATGGCAGCTGCGCTTTCGGCCAACCACCTCGCAGCTATGTTGCTGCCGACTGGCCTGCGTCGGCTCTATATCGCACGCGACGCCGATGCCGCAGGAGATGCGGCACAGGCTATTCTCACCCAGCGCGCGCAAGCCGTCAGCATTGAATTGATCCCGCTATCGCCGCGGGTCGGCGACTTCAACGACGATTTGCAAATCTTCGGCTCCGATGCCGTCCGAGAAGCGATACGGCGTCAACTCGTCCCAGAGGACGTCGCCCGTTTCCTGCACTCATCGACGGTAGCCGCTGGATAGCTCCGGTGCCTCGATCGAAGTCGACAGATCGATCATCGAGAGGCCGTTTCCGGAAGAGCACGCGTCCTCGGCCTTCTAGAGGGCGATCGGACGGCAAGCGGCCCGGGCCGGCAATGGCTACATCCGGCTATTTTCCGCCGCGCGCGGGCAACACGAAGACAAATTATCCATCTGGCCGGCGCGCTTTGCATCGCGAAGCAAAATAGCCGGCCTCCGCCATCCTCCGCTGCCGCTCCGGCCCCTTTCGGGTTCTGACCCATTCCGCCCGCCGTCTGAGTGATCGCCACGAAGGCCGCGATGGGCGCGGCCGATCCGGCAAAGGACCTCTTCCATGACCGACCACGACGACATCGAACCGCCGCACACCTCTTCTCCAACTGACCACATCCTCACCGAATTACAGCTCTTCGGCTACCGTCCTTTCGACGACCAGCCCGATCCACGGCCGCTTCCCGAGGGCAGGATTATCGCCCACGCCGTCGCAGATATCTTTGATGCCCTGGTCGCGACGTTGAGCGACACGCGGCTTGAGCCGGACCTCAATGATCTGCTCTGGTCGACCGTCAACCTATTCCATCGGGCCGTCGACCGCATCGGACGTCAACTCGACGACAACGAACAGGCGCAACAAAAGAGCCAGCGCGAGCAGAACGGCTCCGAAGTCCGATCGGTCGAACTCGAACGCCTGACGGCGGAAGGCATCACACTGATCGAGCGCCGCAACTGCCTGGAGCTCTTCCGCGATCAGGCCATCGAACGCTTTGAGATACACACTGGGTCATTCTGGCGCCCTCGGTCGGGATCCCTGGTGAATCACCGCGCATTGACCGCAGCGATGATCGACTCCCGCGACTTCATCGCGGCCAGGCGTCGCGCCGAAACCGAGGTCATGTTGCCGCCGGGCCCGAAGATCGCACTCACAGGCGGACTCGACTTCAACGACTATCACCTCATCTGGGATCGTCTCGACAAGGTTCATGCCAAGCATCCCGACATGGTCCTGCTCCATGGTGGCTCTCCCAAAGGGACCGAACTGATCGCCTCCAAGTGGGCGACTAACCGGAAGGTGCCTCAAATCGCCTTCAAGCCCGACTGGACGAAGCACGCCAAGGCAGCACCGTTCAAGCGCAACGACGCCATGCTCGAACTCTTGCCGATCGGCGTCATGCAATTCCCGGGCACGGGAATTCAGGACAATCTCGCCGACAAGGCGAAGCGGCTCGGCATCCCCGTCTGGAGGTTCGGCGGCGCGTGAGCGCCGTCGTCTCCACTCCAAGCCAGAGAGGCGGATTTGCTTAAGGCGAAACTCCGCCTCCTTTTGCTTTCATATTCCAGAGTTGCGCCGTGGTGGTGGAAGGCGCGACGGGTACATCTATGCACATGGAGCCACCACCATGCTCGCTATTGCGCTTGTTTCTGAACACAATCGGCATTGGCTTTGTTCTGCTGGGCCATCGTTGCGAGTGCTGTGTAATGTCCTTCAGTTTTTCCTCGCACTGAGTATCGGGATGATCGCATTTCATGGCGGCGCCGGATCGTTCTGGGAGCAGTTCGCGAACCGTGAGCGGCGAGACCGCCGAGCGAATGTAGATATGAAGCAGATCGACATGGCGAGAGCCGCGGAACAGTTGCTGGCGACGACCGCTTGGCGCTCACTGCTGAGCGCTCACTGCTGAGAACGACCAAGCCGGAGAAACGGGCGGCTGCGCCAAACGAGGCGCAAGGTTGTGATGCATACTCGCTGCGGAGGACACAAGAGCCGGTGCCGCCTGAGCGGTCCCGGTCAGCATCAAAGTTTCGGCCGCGCGCCTGCCCGGCGCGCGGCCGATTTTTGCGCACAGCGGCGTCCGCTAAATGGAAGGCATGCCATGATCAAGGCCTCGATCCCTCTGATCTATGCCGCTTGCGGCAGCAAAGGGGACGGCTGTATCGTGCTCGTCAATCAGCAGCAAGCGATGAGGCTGGACGCATTGATCGTGTGATGCCTGGAGCATTTGAGATTGCTGTCTGGGGATTACCCCGGTCGCATTCCCGCACCTAGCACGCGGGAATACGAAGTCGGGCGCTAGCGTTTGCCAAGATGCGTCTTTCTTGCCGTTGATGCTCCGGCGCCAGCAGGCGTTCGATCGACCCAGGTATGTCCTTGTGCTGCGTCGGCATCGGCCGCCATGGTTGTCTCCGTCAGTTCGTTCAGGGCGCGTCCAACGCAACCTCGAATGGGCTGATCAGGCCCGAGGGACGGCAAGAGCCTCGATCGCCTTCCCGCAACGGCTGCGCCTGCTTTTTTCCCCTGCCGCGAAGAGGCGACATTCCTCGCGGAAGACAAAAAAGCAGGCTATCGCCGTCCTCCGCTAGCGCTGCGGGCCTGAAGGCTGCGGGCCGATCGCTCCCCGGGCCAAGGATCGCCATCGAGGCTGCGATAGGCGCGGCCCGAGCAACAAACGGAGACCACCATGGCTACCATCGGCAACTTCACCGCTTCGGACAATGGCTACATCGGCTCGATCAAGACGCTGACGCTGAACATCAAGGCACGCTTCGCCGCATCCGAGAAGGACAACGAGAAGGCGCCGGACTACCGCATCTTCGCCGGTATGATCGAATTCGGCGCCGCCTGGAAGAAGACCGCCCGCGACAGCGACCGTGAATACCTCTCGGTCAAGCTCGACGACCCGAGCTTCCCGGCCCCGATCTACGCTTCGCTGGTGAAGGTCGAAGGCGACGAGGGCTTCACCCTGATCTGGTCCCGCCGTAACGGCGACTGATCCCTCGGCATCATCGCCCCCGCCTCCTCGGAGGCGGGGCCTTTTTTTTGCGTTTCCCACGCTGCTTTGCGGGAAGAAAAGCATTTTTCTTTGAAGAGATGGCTAAGGGCTTCGCCCTCGCGCGGGCAAGGGTGAAGCACGGCTCGCCGTGCCGGCCGGAGCGGTATCCCCGGTCTTCCGCGTTTCATGACGACGTCGTCGTCAGGCGCGTGCAGACGCGCGCTTTTAGCGCGCCCTTATCAGGCGGGTGATCCCCCTCCGCGTCCTGCCGCCCTTGCCCTTGCTACCCCAGGTCTCGCCGACGGGCAGGGTTGCAGCGCAGCGCTGCGCTTCAACCTCAGCCCATAGGAGAATGACCATGAACATGATGACCCTATCCCAGAGCGAGCAGCCTGCTTCGGGCGGTTTTCGCGTGGATGTATCGCGCGGCCAGCGGATCGGCCGCGTGTCGTCCGAGTGGTTTGCGCGACCGGATGACGAGCGCTTTCTGAATTTGCCGGACCTCTATGAGGCGGTACGAGGACGAGCCGAGCGCGCGCAGGCGCGAACGGTGGAGAGCCGGGCCATTCGGGTGGAGGCAAATCGAGACAATTTGGAGCGGCTGGCCCTGACGGTACCAGGACGTGACGAGCCGGTGGTGCCGACCCATTGGAGCTTTGGCCAGTTGTGCACGCTGGTCGGTGCGCCGACATCCTATCTGAGGCAGCTTCCCGCGGCCCTGTCCGCCATCAATCTGCAACACGGCCTGCTGTCGCATCGCGCCGAGCTCGTGAAGACCCTGGAGACCAATAGCGGACGTGTTGAGCTTCGTGCTGTCACCGGGCCGGACTATGGCCGCATTTGGGATCATGAGTTGGTCGCCGCGGTCATGAAGATCGCGGGCAATGGCACCGGTGACACGCGGTGGAAGGTGCCGGGCGTGATGGATTGGGCGACCATGACCCATAATCCCTTTGTGGACGTGACCAAGGACACGACCACGCTCTACGCCAGTGACCGCGACGTGTTTCTGTTTCTGGTCGACGACACCAACCCAATCGAGGCGGGGCGCCTCCCGGATGGGGCGCCGGATTTGTATTTCCGGGGATTTTATTGCTGGAACAGCGAAGTTGGTAGCAAGACGCTGGGTATTGCCAGCTTCTATCTTCGCGCCGTCTGCATGAACCGCAATCTCTGGGGCGTGGAGAATTTCGAACAGATCAACATCCGGCATTCGAAATTCGCCGCGCAACGCTTTGCGCATGAAGCCGCTCCCGCGTTGACGACCTTTGCCAATTCCTCGCCCGCGCCATTCGTCGCCGGTATCAAGGCGGCTCGGGAGCGGATTGTTGCCCGCACGGAAGAGGACCGGGAGACTTTCCTCCGCAAAGGCGGGTTTTCCAGATCCGAGACGGCGAAGATCATCGAAACCGTTCTAGGTGAAGAAAACCGAAAGCCGGAAAGCATCTTCGATTTCGTGCAGGGGATCACGGCGCTTGCGCGAAACAAAGCGCATCAGGACGCGAGGCTTGAACTGGAAGGAAAGGCAAAGCGCTTGATGGAACGAGCAATCTGAGAGAGCGAGCCGCGCAATCAAGATCGGTCGCGCGGCTACCTCCATCGTGCCCTGTGCATCGCCACCCGTCCGGCAAGCCGGACCGGTGGCGATGACGCGTGTCCGCGTCCGGCGCTCGCCGAGCCTTCGGCCCGGCTCGCGAGTCGGGTCGCGCCTACTTGGCGCGACCTCTCTTTGCCGTCCGTTTTAAGAATTCATCAGGCTCGACGTCGAGCTTATCGGCAAGGCGACCAATGACCTTTATGCTGACGTGGTATACGCCCTTCTCGAGCTGACTCAGATAGCTCCGACTTATCTCAGCTTCCAGAGCCAGTTCGTCTTGAGACCATCCCCTCGCATTGCGTAGACGACGCAAGTTAGTGGCGAATGTCTCCCGCAAATCCATGCGGGCAAAGATGCCGCTTGTTCAGTATATTGCACCTCGATATACTTAACAAAGTGCGGCTCCTGAACCATTAGACAGTGAACTCTACGACCTTAAGATCATGCAGACATCGCCGCTCGATCCCAATGTGGCTGACGTAGCTCCCAGTGGGCCAGTACTGACATCTTACGATGAGGAGCACATTGTAACGTATATTCGCCTTCTGCAGGCGGAGGGTGAGGGGGCGGACTGGCGAGAAGTCGCTCGAATCGTCTTGCATATTGATCCGGAGCGAGAGCCGGACCGTGCGCGGACCGCATATCAGAGTCATCTTGCGCGCGCCAAATGGGTCACCGAGCAGGGACGCCTCTTGCGTGGCGCCGGCTCAAAATAGAAGAGAACTGCCGACTAGAGACTTGCAGCCAAAACGATTTTCTCCGGCTGACCGGTGGTCATTCTCATGCACCACGTGGTGCCAAACTAGGGGCTTCCTACAACCGCCTCGTTCATAATTATTGCGCCGCAATCCTTGTTAGCTGCGTGCAATGGGGCGGAAGCAATGCCTGAATTTGACTGGCGATCGCCAGATTCGTTTAAGAGCCTAGAGAACGCTGAGATCACTCACATCGCCTGGGAAGGTCTTCGCATGAACGTGGACTACCAACGCGATTACGAAACAATGATTGCGAACAGCCCGGATGGCGAAGTGACTGAGGAATTCAGGAGGAGGTGGGGCATCTGCTTTCGCCCATGATCCGCAAAAGTCCTCCAAAGAACAGGCGATCTTTTGGACACCTGAAGTTCTGGCGTCCGTTGTCCCCGTGACAACCGCGCCAGCTGTTTTTCACAGATCGCCGTCTCAGCCACTGCTCGACATTACTGCCGGACAGGTGTGTCGCGCCGCAGACGGTTGGCACGCGGTGCTGCACATCGGCTCGGTGGAGCATCGCATCTGGTCAAAACAGCCGCTGGCCGGAGGCACTCACTATGCAGTCGAGTTGCCGCTCGACCGCGATTTCGAAGCGCGCGCGCACGCTGCCACGCGGCTGTGGCGAGCGATGAACGGACGCGCGCCGCGACCTGCCTTTCATCGCTTGCCCAAACGGCGGCGCGAACGACTATGCGCAGCCCTTCGCGCGGTCGCCGCGTATTTAGCCGGCGCGACTTATCGTAGCATCGCTGAAGCTCTGTTCGGGGAAAAGCGCATACCCGATGGTGCCTGGAAAACGCACGATTTGCGCAGCCGAACCATCCGTCTCGTAAAAAGTGGCCTCGCGTTGGTGCGCGGAGGCTATCGCAAACTTCTGCGGCCCGGGCGCGGGAACAAGTAGCGCCGTCCGCCAGGGGTGCCGAAAATCAGCCCCCCAATATTCGGCATCCCCTCCGAGAACTTGCTTCTCCATGATGACCGCACACACGCCGGCCTAGCCAAGCGTAGTGCGCTGTCCTCTTGGAGTTCTCAAATGCCCGATCCGATGGCCGGTCTTCCCCCGCGATTCCTGCGTACACCTGAGGCCGCGCGCTATCTTGGCCTGTCCGGTCGCACGCTCGAGAAGCACCGCACGTACGGTACTGGACCGACGTATCGGAAGATCGGCGGACGTGTTGTCTACGCCGTCGATGACCTGAAAGCTTGGGCCGACCGGGGCGCCAAGACCTCGACGTCCGACCCCGGCAAGGGGACCGTGCTGCCAGCTAAGAAGCACCCAGCGCTGCGCCCGTATGCGGGCCAGGAACGTCGGTGACACCGCGTGAGAGCAGTGACCATGCGGCGAAAACACCAATCCGAGCGTGACCAGCTTGAGCTCTTTCGAGCACTACCTGGCAATCTTGCGCCCCGTGACGCGCAGGATCTGATGGCTTATCCATTCTTTTCGCTCGCAAAAACAAAGAGGATCGTGCCGATCGATTTCCGTGCGGGTGCAATCGCAATTCGTGTCGAAGCCGTGCCGGAACATGGCATGGCGACGATCTGGGATGCGGACGTTCTGATCTGGGCTGCGTCCCAGATCGTCGAAGCCCGCGACGCAGGTCTGAAGACTTCGCGTCTGATGGCTGCAACGCCGTACGAGATTCTTACGTTCGTCGGCCGCGGCACCAGCGCACGCGACTATGACCGGTTGAAGGCTGGTCTCGACAGACTTCAGTCAACGACTGTGTTGACATCGATCCGCCAGCCAGCAGGACGACGGCGGCATCGCTTCTCGTGGATCAACGAGTGGAAGGAGACGGTCGATGCAAATGGTCGTCCATTTGGGCTCGAGCTGATTCTGCCTGATTGGTTCTACGCGGGCGTAATCGATGACGCGCTCGTGCTCACGACCGACCGTGCCTATTTCGATCTGACGGGCGGACTTGAGCGCTGGCTTTATCGGCTTGTCCGCAAGCACGGCGGTCGGCAGGACGGTGGCTGGAGTTTTGATCTTGTGCACCTCCATGCCAAGTCCGGCATCCTCTCACCGCTCAAGCACTTCACGTACGACGTACGTCAGATCGTCCAGCGTCAGACATTGCCGGGCTATCAGCTCGTGCTCACGCGCGATCCGAACGGCACCGAGCGACTGAACTTCGCGCCTACGCCTGTTGATCCCTTAACGGCACGCCTGCGCCAGCGCGGTCTCATTCCAAATTCGGAGGACAACCTGTGAATCAGCTCGTGTCGTGCTATCCGGGACCCGATCCTCGTGCTATCGGGGACCGGAATCGAGCCGAAGTGCTTGTTTCTCCACACTTTCCAGCTGCTCTAACTCTACTAACCAGAAATCCTTCGGATTTCTTCTAACGGATCAGGCCGAAAGCCGCGTTGGCAGCGCTTGGCAACGGCAGTCCGACAGTCCAGCCGGCCTTTGCAGGCCATACACACTCTCCACCGAGCCCCAAGCTCACGGCTGCCAGCTCCAGCGTCAGGGAGCCGCCGCATGAGCGATCTCACGGAAGTGGAAGTGTTGTGGCTCGAGAAGCGTATCGAAAACCGCATTCGGTTCGGTCGCATCATCGACGAAGGCAAGCTTGATCGTCACAGGCGTGTCCTGTCATTTGCACCGGGCAGCATCTTTGCCTTCGTCCGTTGGACCTCCAACGACTTTGGCACGATTATCTCGCGGATTGACATCTTGCGTGCGGTCGCACCGGGACAGCGCTGCTCGACCGTCCCGTATGTGAAGCCCGGCGGGGAGATCTTGCTGCGGCTCTCCGGTTGGCCGACAGTCGAACGGGTGCTGCAGATGGTCGACGCCATCGAAGCGCTCGGCATTGATCCCGCCGACGTCGCTCCTAACCACTGGCATCACATTCACAATCGTCTGTCCGTCAACGAAAACCCGCGCCCCTACACGAAAGCCCGCCACCAGGCATGGCTTCACCGGCAGAGGGTCATGCGATGAAACCGCGGCTCAAGACGCTGACCACGATGCTCTGCGGTGCTGTCGCACTTGTCGCACCAACCGTTCTGGAGATTACGCCGGCCTACATCTGGAATGCATCCGAGAGCGTACCCATCGGGCTCTACCGCGTGCAGCCGGTGGACAAACTGTTCGTTACGGAACTCCTCACCGTACAGCCACCGGAGCCGCTCGCGACGTTCCTCGACCTGAACGGCTATCTGCCAGCCGGATTGCCGATGCTCAAACGCGTGCTGGCGCTTCCCGGGCAGACCGTTTGCCGAAGCGGGCTCACCATTTCGGTTGACGCCATCGAAATGGGTGAAGCCCGAGATCGCGACGGCCGCGGCCGTCCCCTCCCACAATGGCAGGGCTGCAGCCTCGTCGGTGACGGCGAGCTCTTTGTCATGAACTGGCAGTCCACCAGCTCGCTGGACGGCCGTTATTTCGGGCTCTTGCCGGCATCGGCTGTCATTGGCCGCGCGCTGCCGGTGTGGACCTGGGAGGATTGATGGTGCGTATGCTGCGAGTCCGATCTGCCATTCCTCTGTTCGGCCGAGTGCTGTACCATTCCTCCATGCCGACCAACCTCTGCTCAGCCGTCGCGTGGAGCGGCAGTCCAGGGCGGCCGGAAGGCCGGCGCGAAGCAGCTTACCCTGGACGGGCGCGAGCACGGCGGCACGCTTGCACTTGTTTGAGAGGAGCCTGCGCGTTGTCGCGCCGTTGTTTGTGGCGCTGACTGTGAGCAACGATCATGCTGTCGCCGAGACGCCAACCGCGGATCCTTCAGCGAGTCATCGAACTAGCGTTCCATTTGCTGATTTCGTCGAGCAGGCCACGCGTCGCTTTGGCATCCCGACGCACTGGGTACGCGCAGTCATACAAGTCGAAAGCGGTGGCGACGTGCGCGCCAGGTCACCGAACGGTGCCATGGGGCTGATGCAGATCATGCCAGCGACGTGGGCTGAACTACGTCTGCGGTTCAGCCTCGGCGACGATCCCTACGATCCCCACGACAACATTATTGCGGGAACCGCGTATCTTCGCGAGCTGCACGACCGGTATGGTTCACCGGGCTTCCTGGCGGCCTATAACGCAGGACCTGCTCGCTACGAAGAGCATCTCGCTGGCCGCGCATTGCCAGCCGAGACGAAGGCCTATTTGCAGAAGCTTGCGTCAGTCATCGGCAGCGACATTGCAGCTTCCAGCGCAGTCGCGAGTCTGCGGTCATCGGCGGGAGCGCTCTTCGTTGGGCGCTCTGAGATCTCGAAGACCGTTGCCGGGCTCCAATCTGGGAGTCCCTCGAACCGAGCTACGACAGCTGCCTCCGTTCACGACGTCTCGGCCATTGCGCCACGAGCAATAGGGTTGTTCGTCCTGAGATCTGATGCGGGAGGCTCGCGATGAGCGAATGCGCAAGCTCGCATGCTTTAGCGCGGCCTGGAGAAGAATGGGCGGAAAGGCGAGCGCAGTGGGGAGGCACGACGTATGCGTCCGGATCCTGCACATGAGACTCAGGTCTTGACAGGATGCTGAGCGTTCCAAGCCCACGGCAGCAGTTCGTCCAGACGGTTGATCGGATGTCCGTCGATCATTCGCTGCAGCACGTCACGCAGGTATGCGTAAGGCTCGACGTCATTGAGCTTACACGTCTCGATCAGCGAACAGAGGATTGCCCATCGTTCCCCGCCGCCGTCGCTACCGGCAAAAAGATGGTTCTTGCGGCCGAGCGCCACAGGTCGGATCGCCCTCTCGACGGGGTTCGTGTCGAGTTCGATGCGGCCGTCATGGAGGAAGCGGGTCAATCCATCCCAGCGCGACAGGGCGTATCGGATCGCTTCGGCGAGATTGCCGCGGCCGGGCAGTTGCGGGAGCTGGACCTCGAGCCAAAGGCGAAGGCTATCAATGATCGGCTTGGCGAGCGCGCGTCGCGTGGCCAGCCGATGTGCCGGCGATTGACCACGTACCTGCGCTTCGACGGCATAGAGGCTGGCGATGCGGCGCAGGACCTCGTGCGCGATGGGCGTGTCCTCGGCTTGCGCAACCTCGTAGAACTTGCGCCTGGTGTGCGCCCAACATGCGGCGAGAGTGATCTTTCCGGCGTCGGTCAGCCGCTCGAATCCCGCGTAACCGTCGACATGCAGGACGCCCTTGAAGTGTGTCAGATGCGCCGCCGGGCGCTCCGCTTTCCGGTCGGGCGCGAACACATAAACCGCAGCTGGCGGCTCAGGCCCAGCCCAGCTCCGTTGATCACGGGCATACACCCACAGCCGTCCGGTTTTGGTGCGCCCGCGGCCAGGATCGAGCACCGGGATTGGAGTGTCGTCGGCAAACAGGTGATCCGACGAGAACATGTGCTCGCACAGCCGATCGTGCAGGGCCGCAAACCACCAGCACGCGCCGCCAACCCATCCGGCCAAGGTCGAGCGCTCCAGTTCGACGCCATGGCGGGCAAGAATCTGCGCCTGTCGATAGAGCGGTGTGTGGTCGCAGTATTTGCTGATCAGCACCTGCGCGAGCATGGCTGGCGTGGCCAAACCGCCGGCGATCGGTCGTTCGGGCGCCGGCACCTGGGTGATCGTTGCGCAGCTGCGGCAGGCATATTTCGGGCGGCAGACGCGCACCACGCGCAACTGCGCTGGTACCCAGTCCAGCATCTCGCTGACACTCTCACCGATCGCATGCAGCGCGCCGCCGCAACGCGCACATGTCTCGCTATCGATGTTGAGCACGACCTCTTCGCGGGGCAGATGATCCGGCAGCGGCTTACGCTTCGGCCGCAGTTTTTGCATCGGCGCAGATGCTTCCACCGAGGCTTGCTCTGCCTCGACAGCCGACAGATCGACGTCCAGGTCTTCCAGTCCAAGGGCGAGTTGATCGGCGTCGAGACGCTCGGTGCGCCCAAATTGTGCACGCTGAAGCTGTTTGATGATTGCTTGGAGACGCTGGATCTCGCTGTTCCGATGCATGATGACCGAAGAAATGTCGCGCACCAGGCGATGCAGAAGCGCAGTATCCGACGGCAGATTGTCGAGGTCGAGCTGCATGACCGATTCTACTCGGGCATGCTGATTCGACGAAGCAGATTCCCTATATTTTATACGGGTTTTTGCAATTTATCAGCCAGCGACTGCGGGCCGCCATCGACGCTCCGGCGTGCGCCAGTCGATGCCTTCGATCAGCATGGCCAACTGCGCCGGAGACAGCGTCACCGTGCCGCCGGGATCGCTCATTCTTGGCCAGATAAAGCCGCCTTGATCGAGCCGCTTGCTGAACAGGCAAAGCCCGTTGCCATCCCAGAACAGAATCTTCAGCGTGCTTGCCTTCTTGCCTCGGAAGGCAAACAAGTGGCCAGAGAATGGATCCTTCTTGAGGTGTTCCTGAACGAGCGCGGCGAGGCCGTCCAGGCCCTTGCGCATGTCGGTATATCCCAAAGCCAGATGCACCTTCACGCCGGCCGGCACGATCATCATCGCGCAGTCTCCTGCTCGATGACGTGGCGACGGACTGCATCCGGATCACTGCCGATCGGTGCGAAGACGCGACGCCCATCGTGCAATTCGACAACCGTCATGCCGTTAGGCGGCTGCAACAGATCGCTCAGGACGAGCGTTGCGGATTGTGCGCCGGCGACCTTCACAGCCGCCAATTTCGCCGGTACTCGCTTGCTGAACCCGAGCTGGACCCGCCACCGGAACAACATGCTGGTGACGATGCTGTGGCGCCGGCAAACCTCGGCAGCGGTGGCACCGGGGAGCTCGGACTCGGTCGCGATCGCGAGCTTTTCCTCCTCACTGAAGCGACGCCGGTTGGCGCGTTCGTCGCTCGGCGGATCGGCGGTTGGTGCATCTGTCAAGCGGCTTCTGGCGCGAGACCCCTTAGCAGCGCTGCTAACACTAGTGCTTATTAGTGGGCGGGCACTCGGATGAAGCTGCGTCCGCCAGTCGATTTCCACCTCATTGGCGTCGATCAGATCGCGCCACCGCTTCAGGCTGTGCTGCGATATGCCATGTGCCCGGGCATAGGCTTGCATGCTCAGTCCGCACCACCTCATCGCTTCAACGTGCATTGCCCAGAACGCTTGGACGGCTCTGCAGCGCTGGTCCTTCGACACTGGAGCCTGATTCTTGCGGAGCCGCTCCCGGCGTTCCTCTCGGCGCAATTCCGCACGTATTTTCAGTGTTTCAGCGTCAATCAGATGGTGCAGCCAGCGATCGAATGTGCCGCCACTGAGACGATGCTGACGACAATATTTGCGCTTGCTGAGACCGCTTCGCCGCCAGGCTTCAACGTGTACCGACCAAAACGAACGGCGCGCTTCGTTCTTGAAATATTCCGTACCCACCGGAGATCCTCCAATGCAGCAAGGAACCCGATATGGAACGACAACGCACTATCGAAAAGTCGTGCAGGATCCGGACGCTTACGCACGACAGCAGCACGGCGAGATAAAAGGGGCTCGCCGGTCGAACCGCAAGCCATTGACATGGCTTGGGTTCCGGCGTGCCGGTCGGTCGGGGCGCGTGCCGCGCCTAGCATTTTGACGAATGCAATCAAGGACGTTTTCGGCACCATTTGCGCTTTTGACCGTTGGAGGGCCTTGCCGTGAGCATGGGCGACAGCGACCTGCGTATTCGACCGGGGCGCATCCGCAGCACCCGCGCGCCGAAGCAAAAGAGCTTTATCAACCAGGTGCTGCGGGCGGCGAAAAAAGCCGGACACACCTCGGGTCAGACCGTGGCCGGCAGGCGTTCGGTGGCCTATGGGCGCTCGACGTTTGGCCGCGGGCGCATCGCCTTTAGCCGCGCCAGATTGTTCAGCCCGACGCGGCGCGTTGTGGTGAAGGCGCGTGTGGTTTGCCACAAAGGGCGCGCCTTCCGTTCAGCACCGCTGAGCGCCCACCTCGCCTATCTGAAGCGCGACGGCGTGACCCGGAGTGGTGAGCGGGCCGAGATGTTCGATGCCTGCAGCGACCGCGCCGATAGCGCGGATTTCGCGGAACGCTGCAAGGACGACCGGCATCATTTCCGGTTCATCGTCTCACCCGAGGATGCCGGCGAGATGACCGACCTGAGGGCCTTCACCCGGGATCTCGCCAAGCAGATGGAGACCGATCTCGGCACGCGGCTCGATTGGGTCGCTGTCGATCACTGGAATACCGACAACCCTCACGTCCACCTTCTCGTTCGGGGAGTAGATGAGGAAGGGGCGGATCTCGTGATCTCCCGCGACTACATCAGCCAGGGCATGCGCTCGCGCGCCGAGGAACTGATCGCGATCGAACTGGGTCCAAAAGCGGAGCACGAGATTCGCAATTCGCTGGAGAGGGAGGTCACCGCAGAGCGCTGGACGCGGCTCGATCGGGAGATCCGGCTGACGGCAGATGAGACCGGCGCTATCGATCTTCGCCCGGAGAGTCCCGGCCAGTCCGATCCCGAGATCCGGCGCCTGATGGTCGGTCGCCTTCAACATTTGGAGAAGATGGGCCTTGCCGCATCGGAGCTACCCGGCGAATGGATGGTTGGGCTCGAGGCCGAGCGCAGCTTGCGCGACCTCGGTATGCGCGGCGATATCATCAAGACCATGCACCGCGCCTTTGCCGAGCGTGGGGAAGCGCGCGGCGTTGCCGACTTCGTCATCGAAGGCGGACAGCCGTCGTCCCAGATCATCGGACGATTGGTCGACCGGGGATTGCATGACGAACTGACCGGTGAGGCGTACGCCCTGATCGACGGAACAGACGGGCGCGCTCACCACGTGCGTTTCCGAGGGCTCGAGGCTTTCGAGCATGCACCGCCGGCGGGCGGCATCGTCGAAGTCCGACGCTTCGGTCCGGCCGGCGATACGCGCCCCACCTTGGTCCTCGCAACCCGTTCTGATCTCGATCTTGGTGGCCAGATCACCGCAAAGGGGGCGACCTGGCTTGACCACAGGCTGGTCGAACGCGAGCCCATGCCGCTTGCCATGGGCGGATTCGGCCGCGAGACGCGCGAGGCCATGGAAGCCCGTACCGAGCAGCTGATCCAGCAGGGTCTGGCGCGGCGGGAGGGCCAGCGCATCATCCTGCAGCGCGACCTGTTGAACACGTTGCGCCGGCGCGAACTGGACGAGGTGACCGCAAAGGTCTCGGCCGACACCCGCCTGCCTCACGTGAACGCCGCCACTGGGGAGCATGTGGCGGGCACATATCGCCAGCGGCTGACGCTCGCTTCGGGACGGTTCGCCATGATCGACAATGGACTCGGCTTCCAGCTTGTGCCCTGGTCGCGCGAACTCGAAAGGAAGCTCGGCCAACACGTCACCGGCGTCGTGAAGGACGGTGGTGGCATCGAATGGGGCTTTGGTCGGAAGCGCGACATCGGCCTCTAGCAATCTCTCCAATTCAGTTGCGGAAAGGGCGTTCGGGATGTCCGGAACCAAAATCCTCTGGGAACAGGTGATCGTTGTCGGCCTGATCGTCTTGCTGGCCATTTGGGGAGCAACCGAGTGGACGGCTTGGCGGCTCGCCTGGCAACCGGAGCTTGGGCGGCCCTGGTTCGAACTGTTGGGTTTCAAGGTCTACTACCCGCTCGTCTTCTTCTGGTGGTGGTTCGTCTACGATGCCTATGCGCCACAGGTCTTTGTCGAGGGTGCCTTCATCGCGGCGTCGGGGACCTTCGTTTCGATCGCGGTGGCGATCGGCATGTCAGTGTGGCGCGCGCGTGAGGCCAAGAATGTCGAGACCTATGGTTCGGCGCGCTGGGCTGACGCAGCGGAGGTTCACGCCGCCGGACTTCTCGGTCCGGATGGTGTGGTGCTGGGCAAGCTCGACCGCGACTACCTCCGCCATGACGGACCGGAGCACGTGTTGTGTTTTGCGCCCACCAGGTCCGGCAAGGGTGTCGGTCTTGTCATCCCGTCCCTGCTGGCTTGGCCCGGCTCGGCCATTGTGCACGACATCAAGGGCGAGAACTGGCAACTGACCGCCGGCTTCCGCTCGCGGCATGGACGCGTCCTCTTGTTCGACCCGACCAACCCGAAGTCCTCAGCCTACAATCCACTCCTCGAAGTGCGGCGCGGGGAATGGGAGGTTCGCGACGTCCAGAACGTGGCCGATGTCCTGGTCGACCCCGAAGGCTCGCTCGACAAGCGGAACCACTGGGAGAAGACCAGTCATTCGCTCCTGGTCGGCGCCATCCTCCATGTCCTCTATGCCGAGGCAGACAAAACCTTGGCCGGCGTCGCAGCCTTCCTGTCCGATCCGAAGCGGCCGATCGAGGCGACGCTGAAGGCGATGATGACCACGCCGCACCTCGGCGAGCAGGGCGCCCATCCCGTGGTCGCCTCGACCGCGCGCGAACTTCTCAACAAGTCCGAGAATGAACGCTCCGGCGTCCTGTCCACCGCGATGTCGTTCCTCGGACTCTACCGTGATCCCGTCGTGGCCCGAGTGACTAGCGGTTGTGACTGGCGGATCGCTGACCTGATTGCAGATGCCAGCCCCACAACGCTTTATCTCGTGGTGCCGCCATCCGATATCTCGCGGACCAAACCGTTGATCCGCCTGGTGCTGAACCAGATTGGCCGGCGGCTGACCGAGGACTTGCATGCCCGAGATCGCCGGCATCGTGTCCTGATGATGCTCGACGAGTTCCCGGCGCTCGGGCGGCTTGATTTCTTCGAGTCCGCGCTCGCCTTCATGGCGGGCTACGGCATCAAGAGTTTCTTGATCGCGCAATCGCTCAATCAGATCGAGAAGGCCTACGGGCCTAACAATGCCATCCTCGACAACTGCCACGTCCGCGTCAGCTTCGCGACCAACGACGAGCGGACCGCCAAGCGGGTATCGGATGCGCTGGGTACGGCGACAGAGATGCGCGCGATGAAGAACTACGCCGGGCACAGGTTGAACCCATGGCTGGGGCACCTGATGGTCTCACGGCAGGAGACTGCGAGGCCGCTGCTGACCCCGGGCGAAGTCATGCAACTTCCGCCGATGGACGAGATCGTCATGGTGGCGGGCACGCCGCCGATCCGGGCGAAGAAGGCCCGCTACTACGAGGATCGGAGATTCACCGAGCGGCTTCTGCCGCCGCCCGATCCGGTGAGCGCCGGCCCGTCATCGCGAACGGACGGATGGTCAGCGCTCGGAACACCGATGCCGACGGGAAGTCCCACTGACAAAGCCGCGGAGGCCGAGGAAGACACGGCGAACAGCGGGCTCCGTCGTGAGCCCGAACTCCCCGATCACGTCGCGATCGCTAAGGAGACGACCGAACCGACGCCGGCCGAGGAATTTGCGGCCGTTCTCGACGATGACGAGGATGCGGTCCGCAAGTCTCGACTTACGCGTCAGCAGATGCGCGGTGTCGCGCGTCAAGTCGCCATGGACCCGAATGACGGTATGGAGCTCTGAGGCAATATGCGCGACCGAATGAACGTCTATTTCCCGCCAGAGCTTCTGAAACAGATCTCGGAGCTTGCCGATCGCAAGAAGCTTTCCCGGTCTGCGATCGTGGAAGCAGCTGTCGCCTCCTTTCTTTCACCCGACGGAGCGGACAGGCGAGAAGCTGCGTTTACCCGTCGCCTGGATCGGCTTTCCCGTCAGATGCAGAGGCTGGAGCGTGACGTTGGCCTGACGGCCGAGACCTTGGCCCTGTTCATCCGCTTCTGGCTGACGATCACGCCGCCGCTACCCAACGACGCGCAGGCGGCCGCGCAGGCAAAGGGCCGCGAGCGCTTTGAAGGATTTGTCGAGGCGCTTGGACGTCGTTTGCAAAAGGGGCAAAGCTTTCTCCGGGAGATTCCAGAAGATATCCGCCGTCAGGAAACGGAGCAAATCTAGCGGTCTAGCGTCTCTTGTTCCGTTTTCGAACCGAAAGTCGATCAGCGCAACCGAGATCGGCCCGTCGCGCCCCCAAACGCGACTGACGATCGCAATCCTTCGCCTGGCTCGTGCCGAGACATTCGCCACGATCCAGAAGCGGAGCGTAACACGCTGGAGAGAGCCTCCCCCTCGTCCTACGAGCGCACCTGAATGATCGTCTTGCCCTGGCGTCGCTGGGCCGAGCTGAAGGTGGCGACAACATCGTCGAGGGAGGAGACCTTTCCGATGTTTGTCCGCAGTCTTCCGTCCCGCACCCTCTGGACGATCTCGCTCAATTTGCCGCGATCGGCCTCCACGACGAAGTCGATGGCCAATCCGTCCAGCGGCCGAGCCTCCGCCGGGCCGACGATACTCACCAGCGTGCCTCCGGCTCTCACAAGGGCTGCAGACTGCTTCTGGATGTCGCCGCCGATAACGTCAAATGCGAGATCGACGCTGCCGATATCTTTGAGGGCGTCGTTCTCGAGGTCGACGAATTCATTGGCGCCGAAGTCGAGCGCTTTCTGCCGGTCGGCCGCGCGTCCTGTTCCGATGACATAGGCGCCAGCCTCTCGTGCGAGTTGAACGACCATAGAACCGACCGCGCCGGCCGCACCATGCGCAAGCACGCTCTGACCGGCCTGAAGACGGCCGTGCTGGAAAAGCCCTTGCCACGCGGTCAAACCCGAGATCGGCAGACTCGCGCCCACCTTGAAATCGACGTCACCCGGCAATGGCGCCAGATTGCGCGCCTCGATGGCAATATATTCGGCGAGCGTGCCGTCGCGATACCAGTCGGCAAGGCCGAATACGCGCTGCCCCACCGACAGTCCCGTCGTGCCGTAGCCAAGAGCGGTGACGATGCCGGAGAACTCGTGCCCAGGGATTGACGGAGTTCTGTCCTGTTCGCGGCGATCGGTCCACGTCGACGGCCATTCCAATTCCGTCGGAACGAATCCCGATGCGTGAACCTCTACGATCACGTCGTTTATCGCTGGTTGAGGTTCGGGCCGTTCCGCCAGCTTCATCCCGGCAAATCCGGCAGCTTGGTCCGTCGCAATAATCGCTTTCATCTTCGACTCCTTTACGTGTGGTGTTTTTCAGATTCCGAACTTCCCGATCTGCGAACCGAGACGACCGTGCTCAGATCGAGCCGGCCGGTGCCACCGCGGGGAAGTCCTTGTCGGGATGGAACACGTTGTTGAAGAAGTTCGTCAGCGAGTACATGGCCACAAGCGCGACGATCTCTATGATGTTCGCATCCGTGTAGCCCGCATCGCGGACGGCTTGCAGATCGGCGTCCGTGACGTGGCCACGGCTCTCGATGATCTTGCGTGCAAACTGAACGGCGGCATCCCGCTTTGGATCCCTGGCATGCCCCTTTCGGGCGAGAACAATGTCCTCGGCCGGCAGCTTGGCCATATGCTCCGCCGTGAAGCTGTGCAGCGTCAGGCAATAGTCGCAGCCGTTCACTTCGGAGACCGCAAGGCCGATGCTGTCGCGCGTCTTGACGTCGAGCGCCTTGCTCAAGGAGCCGAGGAGAGCGGCCCATGCGTTGAACGCGATCGGGCTTTGCGCGAAGGTCGCCATCATGTTTGGCGTGAACCCGATGTTCTTGGTGAACATATCGAGGGTCGGTTTCGAATCAGCCGGAACGTGTTCCGGCTTCAGAGCAGCAGCTCTGGCCATGATATTCTCCTTAGTTGATTGATTTCAGGGTTGGTTATGCGAAGTGCAGCACATCGGCCACGGGCAGGCGCGGCTTCTGCGGCCAGTTGCCGGGCCGCTCCGGCCCGACGGTCAGCAGCATGACCGGGATTTCGTCTTCGGCCAGGCTGAACTCTCTGTGCACGGCTTCTGCATCGAAACCGATCATCGGTGTCGACCCCAGGCCTAGCGAGCGGGCCGCATAGACAATAGCTGCGGCGCCGAAGGTAGCGGAGCGTAGGGCCTCGTCGCGCTGGCGCTGCGGCTGGTTGTCATACAGGCCGCGAGCAGGCCCCTCCCATTCCGGCACCACATGTGCCGGCATGATTCCGGCTTCCACGACCGGCGCCAGGCGGCTGGGGACAGTGCTGGCATCAGCCAATTGGCCGATGATGATGAAGGTAACGGCAGCTTCGGTGATTGCGGGCTGATTCCAGGCAATCGGACGCAGCCGCGCCTTCGCTTCGGGTGAGCGCACGGCGATGAAGCGCCAGTTCTGCAGATGGAACGATGTCGGCGCTGAAGTACCGATCCGCACCAGGTCACGGATCTGTTCATCGCTCAGGGTGGTGGTCGAGTCATAGTACTTTGCAGCACTGCGGCTCAGAATGGTCTCGATGACGGCGTTTGTCGGCAGCGGCCCCGCGCGCCAGCGGGCGGTTTCGAGATCGGCAGCGGTTGTAGCGGTGTTGCTCATTGGGTGACTCCGTTATCAAGTGATGACGGAGCCAATTTACCGCTGGGCGTGATCGTTTCGAGCCTCTATTGGCGCAATTTGGTGCTCAAAAGGATCATTCTGACGACGACCCAGACTCATCGCCGTTATGCGCCAGTCGGCGCCATTCCCCTGGCGTCATCCCCATCCTCTCCGCAAAGACACGTCGGAATGCCGAGACGGATTGATACCCGACCGTCTCAGCCACGGCTTCCGTGCTGATCCTCGGCTTCTTAAGCTCGTTGGCGGCCATGCTCATGCGCAGATCGGTCAACAGGTCGAGGGCGGAGCGACCCAGCTTGTCCTGAAACTGGCGCATGAATGTAGCGCGTGACATGCCGCACAGATCGGCCAGTTCGGGAAGTTTCCAAGGGCGCGTCGGATCAGCGAACATCGCCGCAATGGCCGGTGCCAATCTCGGGTTGCCGGCAAGGGCCAACAAGCCTTCGGTGGATTTGCCGGCTTCGCTCGCGGCGCGGAGAACCAGAGTGAACAGGACCGAAGAAAGCGCGTTGAGAATGGCGCGTCCTCCCGCTCTGTCACCAGCGGACTCCATTCGCATCAGGCCGACCAGTCCGGAAAGTTGAATCGATGCCGACGCGATGTCCTCTTCTCCATGGTTTTTCATTGCCCGCACGACCAGATTTGCCGGCAGGTAGTTGCGGATTAATCGATCATGGGGTGGCACGACGAAAAACCGTCCGCACAGCAGATCTAGTTGCTCACCCGGTTCATCGTTCTCGCTCAACATCCATCCTGCGGAGCCCCAGCTTTGGTGCGTGCTGACTGGCGTCTTGCCGCTGCCGTCGTGCAGCACATGCGCTGAACCGTGAGGGAGCAGCACGATATCCCCGCTCCCAAGCTCCTGCACTGTTCTCGAATCGGGGTCCTCGAAAATGGCCCGGCCCTTGACGATGACATGGTAGGGGATCTCGTTCGCCGCTGCCCTGGGCCAGATGACACGCCATGGTGCGCCGTAGGCGCAGCGGACCTCGAGTTGACCGGTCACGGCGACGATTTGCAGGAGATGACTCAACCAATCGACTTGAGACACATAAGACCTCGAAAACGTGAATTGCCGGCGCAGCATATCAATTTAGCGACGCGTTGGCCCAAAAGCTTAGCGTTCCGTCCTCATTGATTGCAGCGACGTACGCCAGCACGCTCATTGCTGATTGCCTCCATACGGCGGTGAGTTCAGTCATCGTCAATACCCACTTTGGACATGGGTGCTCAGGACGCCGCACGAGGTCAGCCGGCGCGAGCTATAACTTTGAGCGGCCTCTATCTGGTCGACTGCGGCGCCCCGTTTTGCCGGACGGGCGATGCGGGGCATCGATCTTTACGGGCGCGTCACCAGCAACGGCAACGCGGTAGCCATCGTCGAAATCCTGAGAGGAGGAAAGGCGAGTCGGCTTGTGCCCCCGAGCGCGCATGCACCAGTGTCCGGTTGATTGTCGCCTTGCGAGGGTAGAGCGGAGCTGATGAATTTATCGATTCGCGCCCGAGCAAAAGTCACATCGGCCTTCCTTTTTCTACGCCAGCCTACCATGGCAACAATTTAGCCAAGCGCACAAAAAGCTGGTCGCGCTATCGGCTCGCACGAGCTGACAGCAAGAGGGGCCAGCATGCAAATTTCCGGGACATGGCGACTTATCGCGCGCATTTTTCTCCCTTTTGCTCTTGGATATTACCTTTCGTACCTGTTTCGAACGATCAACGCCTTGATCGCCAATCATCTCAGCCCGGACACCGGGCTTGGGACTGGCGACCTCGGATTGCTTACGTCAGTCTATTTCCTTGTTTTCGCGACGGCTCAGATCCCCGTCGGTATGTTGCTGGACCACTTTGGTCCGCGCCGCGTCCAGAGTGCTCTGCTCTTGCTCGCAGCAGTGGGCGCCGGACTGTTCGCGGTATCGACCGGTTTCCTGTCGCTTCTGATCGCGCGTGCAATGATCGGGCTTGGCGTGGCGGCGGCGCTGACGGCAGGGCTGAAGTCCATCATCCTTTGGTTTCCCAGGGAACGAGTTGCCTTGCTGAACGGCTACATGATCATGCTGGGATCGCTAGGAGCGGTGACCGCTACAGTTCCGGTCGAATACCTACTCGCTTGGATGGGGTGGCGGCAGCTCTTTGAGGTCCTGGCGGTCGCCACCGGTGCGACAGCCATTCTCATCTATGTCGTGGTGCCCGAACGAGTCATTGTCCCATCAACAGCGCGCGTCACCCTTAGCTCTGTTCTCGGTGATCGGCGCTTTTGGCGAGTGGCGCCGTTATCGGCGACTTGCGTTGGATCATCCTGGTCCCTGCAGGGATTGTGGGCATCGCCGTGGCTGACAGACGTAGAGGGGCTTGATCGCGCAAGTCTCGTCAGGCTGCTTTTCATAATGTCGATCGTCTTGAGCTGCGGTGCCTGGTTGTTCGGTTTGACGGTCCATTGCATCAAACGAAGAGGAATCGGGGCGGAGACGATATTGGCGCTGGTTGCAGTGCTGTTCATCGCAGCCGAGCTAGCTCTGATTTTGCGAGCGCCTCTGCCCTCCATCCTGCCCTGGTCAATTGTCGCGATTGTCGGAACGGCAACCGTGGTCAGCTTCGCGGTGATCGCGGATTACTTTCCATCGGAGCTTGCCGGTCGTTCCAATGGCGCCTTGAATGTCTTGCACTTTGGTTGGGCATTTCTGGCGCAATACGCGACGGGGCTGATCCTGGAGCAATGGTCTGCGAATGATGGCCATAGGCCCCTCCAAGCCTATCAAGTAGCGTTCGGTCTCAACGTAGCACTGCAGATCGCGACGTTGGTTTGGTTCGCGCTGCCCTGGCGCCGATCCATCGCTTCGTGGATGAGTTCAATCCTCATGTTCAAGCCGGCTGATGTTTCCTACGCTGTTGAGTCAGTTGGGTTGTATGATGATTCGGTCATCCTCCTGCCCGCCGATGACGATGCGGAATGGTGAGGCTGAAACTCGCGGCGAACTGATACGACTGCGCAGCCGCTAAATTTGCTTTCAGTCTTTCTTTTTCTACGCCAGCCTACGATCACCGAAAGCGCTTGTTGCACCAAGTGCATTGGTGCCTTTTCTAATCATCCCCATCTGAGGGCCCCCTGCGGATGCCCTCAATGGGTGGGGACGAACGTGGCAATCCATTCCTTTCAATCGGAAGCGAGTTCGCGCGGTGCACGAATGCTGCGTAGCGCGCTCGGCGCGGCGATCGCCGGCTACCTCGAAGACGAAGCGATCATCGAGGTGATGCTCAACCCAGATGGGCGGCTGTGGATCGACCGCTTGTCGAATGGTCTGATCGACACAGGCGAAACCCTGTCGGCTGTGGATGGCGAGCGCATTGTTCGCCTGGTAGCGCATCACGTAGGCGCCGAGGTGCATGCCGGCGCGCCACGGGTCTCGGCCGAATTGCCTGGGAGTGGCGAGCGCTTCGAAGGTCTCCTGCCTCCGGTTGTTGCTGCACCGGCCTTTGCGATCCGCAAGCCCGCTGTCGCTGTGTTCACGCTCGACGACTACGTCGGCAGGGGGCTTATGACCTCGGAGCAGGCCAAGGTCCTGCAGAACGCGGTCGCCGCGCGGAAGAACATTCTTGTCGCCGGTGGGACATCGACCGGCAAGACCACATTGACGAACGCACTCTTGGCCGAGGTTGCAAAGACCTCCGATCGGGTTGTTCTGATCGAGGATACGCGCGAACTTCAGTGTACAGCGCCCAATCTCGTGGCTTTGCGGACCAAAGATGGCGTTGCCACGCTCTCGGACCTCGTTCGCTCCTCGCTGCGATTGCGTCCTGATCGCATTCCGGTTGGCGAGGTTCGCGGTGCGGAAGCACTCGATCTGCTCAAGGCATGGGGCACGGGCCATCCCGGCGGCATCGGCACCATTCATGCGGGTAGCGCGCTCGGTGCGCTGCGGCGGCTCGAGCAACTCATCCAGGAAGCTGTCATCACGGTTCCTCGCGCCCTGATCGCCGAGACCATCAACCTCGTTGCCGTGCTTGCGGGGCGCGGCGCCGATCGTCGCCTCGCTGAACTCGCCCTCGTCAACGGGCTGGGCGTCGCCGGCGACTACAAACTTTCATCAGCAGGAGACTGACATGCGTCCGCAATTTCGTTTTCGTCGAGATGCCGCTTCACCAGCGATATCCGGGATGGTGCTTTTGGCGTCGGCACCGGCGTGGGCGGCCGGCTCGAACATGCCGTGGGAACAGCCACTCAATCAGATCTTGCAGTCGGTTGAGGGGCCGGTCGCCAAGATCATCGCCGTCATCATCATCGTCGTGACCGGGCTCACGCTCGCGTTCGGAGACTCGTCAGGTGGTTTCCGCAGGTTGATCCAGATCGTGTTCGGTCTGTCGATCGCGTTTGCGGCTTCGAGCTTCTTCCTGTCGTTCTTCTCCTTCGGCGGCGGCGTGGTGATCTGATGGGGGATCAGGTCGCAGGCTTTGTCGTGCCCGTTCACCGCGCGCTCACCGAACCGATCCTGATGGGCGGCGCGCCGCGGTCGGTTGCGATTGTGAACGGCACGCTTGCGGCAGCCCTTGGGCTCGGATTGCGGCTCTGGATCGCAGGTCTTGTCCTCTGGTTCATCGGCCACATGGCCGCCGTCTGGGCCGCCAAGCGCGATCCCGCCTTCGTCGATGTGGTGCGCCGACATCTGCGCATTCCCAGTCATCTCAACCTCTGAGTTCTCGGTCATGATGAACCTTGCCGAATACCGCCATTCCAACGCGCGTCTTGCCGACTTCCTGCCGTGGGCCGCCCTGGTCGACGAGGGAGTCATCCTGAACAAGGATGGCTCGTTCCAACGGACGGCGAAGTTCCGCGGCCCCGATCTCGACAGCGCAGTGCCGGCTGAACTTGTCGCCGTTGCCGGCCGTCTGAACAACGCCGTGCGTCGTCTAGGATCGGGTTGGGCCGTTTTCGTTGAGGCGCAACGTCACTTTGCGGGGACCTACCCGCCTAACTCCTTTCCGGATGTCGCGTCCGCGCTGGTCGACGCCGAGCGCAGAGCTCAGTTTGAAGAGGCCGGCGCTCACTATGAGTCCAGCTATTTCCTCACCTTCCTCTATTTGCCCCCCGAGGAGGGGGCCGCCCGAGCAGAGCGACTGCTCTACGAGGGTCGTGGTCGTACCGTTGGAGCCGACGCGCGCGAGGTGCTGCGCGGGTTTATCGACCAAACAAACCGTGTGCTTCAACTCGTCGAAGGGTTCATGCCGGAATGCACTTGGCTCGATGATCAGGCCACGCTGACCTACCTGCACTCGACGATCTCGACCAAGCGTCACCGCGTTCGGGTGCCAGAAATTCCGATGTACATCGATGCGCTGTTGGCCGACCAGCCGCTCACTGGCGGGCTAGAGCCGATGCTGGGCTCGGCCAATATTCGGGTCCTGACGATTGTCGGCTTTCCGGGTGCGACGACGCCGGGGATCCTGGATGATCTGAATCGTCTGGCATTCTCGTATCGCTGGTCGACGCGCGCAATCATGCTCGACAAGACCGACGCTGCCAGGCTGCTGACCAAGATTCGGCGGCAGTGGTTTGCGAAGAGAAAATCCATCGGCGCCATTCTCAAGGAGGTCATGACCAACGAGGCCTCGACGCTGCTCGATACCGACGCCCACAACAAGGCGATAGATGCCGACGCGGCGTTGCAGGAACTGGGGTCGGATCAGATCGGGCAAGCCTTTGTCACGGCAACCATTACCGTCTGGGACCGTGATCCCAATGCTGCCGATGAAAAGCTGAGGCTGGTCGAGAAGGTCATTCAGGGCCGCGATTTCACCTGCATGATCGAGACGGTGAACGCGGTTGAAGCCTGGCTCGGCAGCCTGCCTGGCCATGTCTACGCCAACGTGCGGCAGCCTCCGGTTTCGACTCTTAACCTCGCTCACATGATTCCGATGTCAGCCGTGTGGGCGGGCGAGGCGAGGGACTTCCACTTCAAAGGCCCGCCTCTGTTGTTCGGCAAGACCGAGGGATCAACGCCGTTCCGCTTCTCCCTCCACGTCGGCGACGTCGGCCACACCCTCGTGGTCGGCCCGACTGGCGCCGGCAAATCCGTGTTGCTGGCTCTGATGGCGTTGCAATTCCGCCGCTATCCGAACTCTCAGGTCTTTGCGTTCGACTTCGGCGGTTCAATTCGGGCGGCCGCACTTGCCATGGGCGGCGACTGGCATGATCTCGGCGGCGCATTGTCCGACGGAGGTGAACAACCCGTCGCCCTGCAGCCGCTGGCCTGGGTTGATGATCCTTCCGAGCGCGGATGGGCGACGGAATGGATCGGCGCGATCCTGGCACGGGAAAAGGTCGAGATCACCCCGGAGGTCAAGGATCACCTGTGGTCGGCGCTGACATCTCTCGCTTCGGCGCCGAGGGAGGAACGCACCCTCACGGGCCTGTCCGTCCTGCTGCAATTGAACTCCCTGAAGCGCGCCTTGCAACCTTATTGTCTGGGCGGTCCCTCCGGGCGTCTGCTTGATGCTGAATTCGAGCGCCTGGGCGAGGCCTCGGTCCAGGCGTTTGAGACCGAAGGTTTGATTGGGACGAGCGCAGCCCCGGCCGTGCTGGCGTACCTCTTTCATCGTATTGGGGATCGGCTCGATGGTCGGCCGACACTCCTCATTGTCGATGAAGGCTGGCTTGCCCTCGACGACGAGGACTTTGCCGGCCAGCTCCGCGAATGGCTGAAGACGCTTCGGAAGAAGAACGCGTCCGTCATCTTCGCCACCCAGTCGCTGTCGGATATCGACGGCTCCGCGATCGCACCAGCGATCATCGAAAGCTGCCCAACGCGATTGTTGCTCCCGAACGAACGGGCGATCGAACCGCAGATCACTGCCATCTATCGCCGCTTTGGCCTCAATGACCGCCAGATCGAGCTTCTGAGCCGGGCAACGCCAAAGCGCGACTACTATTGCCAGTCGCGTCGCGGAAACCGGATGTTCGAACTTGGCCTTGGTGAGGTCGCGCTCGCATTCACTGCAGCCTCTTCCAAGATAGACCAGGCTGCCATCGCGCAACTCTTCATCGAACATGGCCCTGACGGCTTCGTGCCAGCCTGGCTCCAGCACCGTGACGTGGCCTGGGCCATCGACCTGATCCCCAATCTCGTCAATCTGGAGAAATCGCTATGAGGCGTCTTGGTCTATTGGCGGCTGCTGGCACGGTCGCGCTGATTCTGGGCGTCACGGTGCCTGCAAGGGCGCTGATCGTCTTCGATCCCAACAACTACGTTCAGAACGTCCTGACTGCCGCACGAGAACTGCAGCAGATCAACAATCAGATCACCTCGTTGCAGAACGAGGCGCAGATGTTGATCAACCAGGCGAAGAACCTGGCAAACCTGCCATACTCGTCGCTACAGCAACTGCAATCTTCGATCCAGCGGACTCAGCAATTGCTGGCCCAAGCCCAGCGCATTGCCTACGACGTCCAGCAGATCGATCATGCCTTCTCGACGAGCTACGCGCCAGCTACCAGCAGCCAGTCGGATCAGTTGCTGATCGCCAATGCTCAATCGCGTTGGCAGAATTCGTATGCCGCGACGCAAGATGCGCTTCGCGTCCAGGCCGGCATCGTTGGCAACCTCGACACCAATCGCATCCAGACGTCCGCGCTTGTAACGTCCAGCCAAAGCGCCAGCGGCGCGTTGCAGGCAGCGCAGGCTGGCAATCAGATTCTTGCGCTGAACGCGCAGCAACTTGCCGATCTTACCGCTGTCGTGACCGCGCAAGGTAGGGCGCAGAGCCTTGAAGCGGCTCAGCGCGCCTCGGCTCAGGATCAGGGACGAGAACAGCTTCGGCGCTTCCTGACACCGGGGCAGGGCTATCAATCCTCCAACGTGCAGATGTTCCACTAATGACCGACATAAAGGCGTTCAAGGCATTGTCGCTGCTTACGACGACCGGCGTATTAGTGGTCTCGGCCTGTACGATTCAGCTTCGCGGTGGCGACGAGCCGCCCGCGCTGCCGAAGGCGGAGCAGACGACAGATGCAACCAGCTCTGAACTCGCACGCTGCAACAGTGTCACTGCGGAGGGAGCAGCGGGTTATCAGCACTGCAAGCAAGTATGGGCCGAAAACCGGCGTCGCTTCTTCGGCAAGAAGAACGGTCCGACAGATCCTGGCCGAGATGATTCTGCAGGCTTGGCGCCGGGTCCAAAAGACCAGAGCCGGATCCCGCAAGGTTATCCGCAACCGGCGATACCTGAGGCGAGCAAGCCATGACTGGTACCGGGATCATTGACCATTTCCTGGAAACGTTCACGCGATATATCGACAACGGCTTTGGGCTGCTCGGTAGCGAAGTCGGGTATCTCGCAGCGACCCTTGCGGCGATCGACATCACGCTTGCTGCGTTGTTCTGGAGTTGGGGGCCGGACGAAGACATCATCGCGCGCCTCGTCAAGAAGACGCTCTTCGTCGGCGTTTTTGCTTACCTTATCGGCAACTGGAACAGTTTGGCGCGCATCGTCTTCGAGAGTTTCTCCGGTCTTGGGCTGAAAGCAACGGGCGCAAGCCTGTCCGCATCCGATTTCCTGAGACCTGGAAAGATCGCTCAAGTCGGACTCGACGCTGGCCGACCCTTGCTCGACTCGATCTCCAACCTGATGGGTTACATCAGCTTCTTTGAGAATTTCGTCCAGATCGTCGTTCTCCTGTTCGCCTGGGTCGTGGTGTTGCTCGCCTTCTTCATTCTGGCGATCCAGCTCTTCGTCACCCTGATCGAGTTCAAGCTCACGACGCTGGCCGGCTTTGTGCTCATTCCATTTGGCCTGTTCGGCAAGACCGCCTTTGCCGCAGAACGGGTTTTGGGCAACGTCATATCTTCAGGGATCAAGGTCCTGGTTCTGGCCGTCATCGTCGGCATTGGATCGACGCTGTTCTCGCAGTTCACCGCTGGCTTTGGTGGCAATCAGCCAACCATCGAAGACGCGATGACTCTGGTGCTTGCGGCACTCTCCTTGCTGGGCCTTGGTATCTTCGGTCCGGGTATCGCAAACGGCCTGGTGGCGGGCGGACCCCAGCTTGGCGCGGGTGCCGCGATTGGAACAAGCCTTGCTGCCGGCGGCATTGTTGCGGCAGGCGCAGGTGTCGCAGCCGGCGGCGCTGGTCTCGCTGGCGGCGCGATTGCAGGCACCGCGCGCGGTGGCGGCGCTGTCATAAGGGGAGCATCAGCCGCCTATCGAAGCGGCGGCCTTGCTGGCGTCGCGGAGGCGGGCAGCTCGGCTGCGATGAGTCCTTTGCGTCAAGCAGCGGCTGCCTTCGGGGGTGGGCAAGCGGGCGAGCAGGCCGCGAGCACTTCGGCTGAAGGGCAGCCTGATTGGGCGCGCCGCATGAAGCGTGCCGAGACCATTCGGCATGGTGCCTCGGCTGCTGGCCACGCCGTCCGCTCGGGCGATCATGGTGGCAGCGGCTCCTCCGTCGATTTGTCCGAAGGAGAGCGCTGAGACGCGCCACAGCACCTCCGCCGCATAGCAGCGCCTCAAACTCTTCCATCGCACGACTCGAAACCGACCACTTGATCTCAGGGGCAATTATCGATGTTCAAACGACCATCAGTGCACTACGGGCGCATGCCCGAACCGGTTACGCCGTATCAGAAAGCAGCGCAGGTTTGGGACGAACGCATTGGATCGGCCCGCGTGCAGGCCAAGAACTGGCGCTTGATGGCGTTCGGCTGCCTGATGCTATCGGCCGGTCTCGCCGGTGGGTTGGTCTGGCAATCGAGCCAGGGCTCGATCACGCCCTGGGTAGTTGAAGTCGATCACCTTGGCCAGGCTCAAAGGGTTGCGCCGGCCAACATCGACTATCAACCCACTGATGCGCAGATCGCCTACCATCTGGCACGCTTTATCGAGGATGTCAGAGGTCTGCCGGCGGACGGCATCGTTCTGCGTCAGAACTGGCTCCGGGCCTATGATTTTACGACGGATCGCGGCGCCGCTGCGCTCAACGACTATGCGCGCAACAATGACCCATTTGCCAAGCTGGGTAAGGCGCAAATCTCTGTCGACGTCTCGAGCGTCATTCGCGCGTCGTCGGAAAGCTTTCGGGTCGCGTGGACCCAGCGCACCTACGACAACGGTTCGCTGAGTTCGACCGAACGTTGGACTGCAATCCTCACGATCGTGATCGAGCCTCCGCGCGATGCCGAACGCCTGCGCAAGAATCCCCTTGGCGTCTATGTCCGCGCCATCAACTGGTCAAAGGAGTTGGGTCAGTGACCAAGACGCCGTCTGCCATTCATCCCAAGCATCCCTTTGGGCAAAGCAGGCTCAATTCAGCTTGGTCCGAGTTCGTGAGCTCGAGGCGTGCATTTCTGTCCGCTCTTCTGCTTTGTTCGTCTGCGCTCGGCGGGTGCGCCACCTACATTCCGCCCGCAATCAGCTACGATGCTGAAGTTCCTCCGTTACCGGCGACGCCAGTGGCTCTCGACGACAGATCGCGACCGCTCCACGTTCCACCGCTCTGGAAGCCGGCTCTCGGCGGCAAGTTGGGAGGGAAGGAGGACGCTGAACCCGTGGGACGAGTTGAGGCCGCAAACAGCGCAGCCCGGGTCGAACCGCGCAAGCGGGGGTATTACAACGCTGCGCAAATCTACGCCTACAGTCCTGGGGCACTCTACCAGATCTACGCCGCACCGGGGCAGATCACAGATATCGCGCTCGAGGAGGGAGAACAGTTGACTGGATCCGGGCCGATCGCGGCTGGAGATACCGTGCGCTGGGTCGTGGGCGATACCGAGAGCGGGAGCGGTGACACGCGGCGCGTCCATATCCTGGTCAAGCCCACCCGAGCTTCGATCGAGACTAATCTTGTCGTCAATACCGATCGGCGCACCTATCTGATCGAGCTCCGCTCTCGCGAGAGGCCATACATGCCATCCGTTGCCTGGTACTATCCTGAGACTGTACGCGAACGGTCGCGTTCAGCATCTCTCAAGCCCGTTCTTCCGGATCCAGCGCAGCGTATCTCCCGCTATGCCATCGAAGGCGACAGTCCTCCTTGGCGGCCGCTCGCCGCATATGACGATGGCCGCAAGGTCTATGTCGAATTCCCGCAAGGCATCGTGCAAGGCGAGATGCCTCCGCTCTTCGTCATCCGTCCAGACGGCAAGACTGAACTCGTCAACTATCGCGCTTACGGCAACGTGCTGATCGTCGATCGACTGTTTGCGGCAGCCGAACTGCGGCTTGGCGGCGAGCACCAACAGAAGGTCCGTATTGTTCGGACCGACGGGAGGCCGTCGTCATGAACACCCGGAATGGAAACGATCAGGAGCAAGCGGCTCCGCCTGAGACCCAAGAGGATCAGTCCGGAAGCTTTCGCTTGAGAGCGGAGCACCCGCCCGTGACGCGGTTGTCACGGAAAGTACTGGCGGGAGGGAGCGCGGTGGCCCTGCTTGTCATCGGGGGAGCCGTGCTGTGGTCGCTGCAGGAGAATCGCCCTCGAGAGCAGGCGGCCGATGAGCTTTACAGTACCGACCATCACAATGTCGCCGACGGTATTACGGCGCTACCGAAGGACTACGCTGGCATTCCACGCCAGCCAATCCCGCAACTGGGGCCGCCGCTTCCCGGGGACCTTGGTCGGCCGATCCTTGCGGCCCAAGGACAGTCGCCGACGATCGGCGCTAATCCGGACCAGCAGCGCCGGGATCAAGAGACGGAAGCTGCTCGTGTCAGCCATCTGTTCGCCTCGACCAATGGGAGAGAGGCGCGTGAGCTTACGCCTGCAGGTGTAGGGAGCGATCGCATCGCATCACAAAGCCCGACGAATACTAATGACGATGGATTTACGCAGAACGGTCAGGGCCGCAAGCTTGCCTTCGTGAACGCCTCTGTGGATCGCCGCACGGTCAGCCCTGATCGCCTCACCAAACCAGCTTCACCATATATCGTGCAGGCGGGGACAGTTATTCCGGGAGCCCTGATCACCGGAATCCGGTCGGACCTGCCAGGCCAACTTACGGCGCAGGTCACCGAGAATGTCTATGACACGCCGACTGGCCGCTTTCTGCTTGTGCCTCAGGGAGCGCGTTTGATCGGGATCTACGATAGTCAGGTCACTTTCGGCCAGTCACGTGTCCTGCTCGTCTGGACCCGACTGATCATGCCAAATGGACGCTCCATCGTGCTCGAGCGGCAGCCCGGCGCTGACACCGCTGGATACGCCGGGCTTGAAGACCAGGTCGACAATCACTGGGGTGAGCTCTTCAAGGCTGCGGCACTGTCGACGTTTCTGGCGGTCGGGACCGAACTGGGTGCCGGATCGGACAGCAACAGCAACGACAGCGCGATCATCCAGGCATTGCGGCACGGCGCCTCGGACTCACTGAACCAGACCGGACAGCAGGTAGTTCGGCGGAGTCTTAACGTCCAGCCGACGCTGACCGTGCGACCTGGTTTCCCGGTTCGCGTTGTCGTCAATCGCGACCTCATACTTGCACCTTACGGAGGATAGGGGATGCCCAAGCTGAGAATAGGAGCGCTGCCAGACGACAAGCCGGTTAAGGTCACCACCGAGCTTCCAGCGTCAGTCCATCGGGATCTCGTCGCCTATGCAGAGGCTGTGGCACGCGAAAACGGGCAGCGCATCGATCCGGCAAAACTGATCGCGCCCATGTTGGCACGCTTCATGGCCGCAGATCGCGGATTTGCAAAGGCGAGACGAACTGGTCATTCCCCAAGGGTCGGCGAGGGTGAGGGATAGCGGTCTGCCAACAGATTGAGGAAACGCTTCAGAGCCGGATTCTCATTGTCGTCGCGCCAATGCGCATAGAAGTCCACCCGGCTTGGTCCCGCTCCGTCCTGCAACTCTCGATACACAAGGCCAGCGAAACTTGCACCAATATCCGATTCCATCGCCAGGCTTAGCCCCATGCCCATACTCGTTAGACTCTTGATAATTCCACGGCTCACGTCATGTCGCTCTACCGTAGGGCGGTCGTCAGCTGGCACGAGCTTCGAAATCAGAAGATCCTCGAGCTCTCGCCCAGGATCATACTTGCTTAGAAGGATCTTCTCGTTACGCAAATCGGTCCAATAGGTGATCTCGCGTGCGGCCAGCCAGTGATCTTGGGGCAGCGAGATCAGGATGCGCTCGCTCCACAGCAGCAGTGATCTGGTGTCTTTTGAAGGCAGACGTCCAGGGCTAACGACAACGTCGACGGTTCCGTTACGGAGAGCGGTCACCAGACGGAAGCGTGAGCGCTCCATCGTTGCTATTTCGAGGCCTGGTAGTAGTTTCTTGAGCTCACCTATCGTCGCTCGCAAATTGCCGGTGGACATAGATGTGAAGAAGCCGATGACAAGATGGCCAGTGTCGCCGCGACCACCGGACCTTCCTGTGTCAAGGAGCATGTCGACTTGTTCCAGAATCAACCGCGCGATTCGCAGAACCTCTCGGCCTGCCAGTGTAGGCTTTATTCCCCCACTTGAGCGCTCAAACAGTGAAGTTCCCAACAGGTACTCAAGCTGGCCAATAGAACGGCTAAAGGCGGTGTGCTTCATCGAAAGCGCTTCCGCGGCTCGTCGAAAACTTCCATGGTCACAAGCGGCAACCGCAAGTCGAAGCTGTTGCAGGTCAACAGCTCTTGCCGCGTTTCGCTGACCGTTCCTAGTCTCAATTTCCGTCATGTTCATAGCTCGGTAAGCGAACCGCAAGACACGGCGTCCCCGCTCTAGGCGGGAACGGGCATATCGTTTGTTGGCCTGTATCGTTCTACGCGGCCGCGAAGATTACTGGCGTCCAAAGGGCCGGTGTCGAAAGCCCGCCGGCTTTACGAAGGTTGGCCAGAGTATCGCGCGAGATCTCAAGGTAACCCGCCACGGCTAAGGTGTTGCCAATTGCGGAAGGATTGCCAATGCGCCGCAGGGGCCAACCGGCTCGTCGAAGGATTCGCTCCATACGGACGTCTGTGACGGTAACGATGTCAGTGAGTTGTCTTGAGAGGCCGAACTCGACCATTCCCGCAAATAGTTCGTAAGCAGCACGAGTAAGACCGTGATCCCCCTTCGGCGCATCGGCAGCAACATCGATCGCGAATCTACTACTTTCCCAAACGAGAGGAGTTGACGGCGCGGGTTGGCCTTCGAGAAGCCTAGGGAAGGTGTCGCAAAGCATGGTCGGGCCAATTGTGGGGAGGAGGCGTACGGAACCTTGCACCTGCCCGTTGTCACATAGCTGGACTAGGTAAGCGGGATGCAATGCATCGAAGTCGTCGATCTCCATGCCGCCGCTGGTTTGAACGTCCCATGCCATGCGAAGTTTGAAAACGCGATACCGTAACCGATGCATTTCGGCGAGGGTTTCGGCGAACTGGCCATACAAGGGCGGTGTGATTAGCTGAATCATAGTCCCTCCAGGGGTGTACATCGTCACCTTTGGAGCGGATCACGGATCCCAAGTCATTACCTGTAGTTGTAGGGGGCTCCGCCCCTAATTTTGCTGCTTTCTTTTCACAGCGGCTAAGCGGGCTACCGCTTGCACAATCGTCCGAACACCGAGTTTTTTCTTCGCGCCTTCTAGGTAGAAGGCAACCGTATTGCGCGAGATGCCGAGAATGCATCCGATCTCCCAAGCGCTCTTGCCTCGAGCTGCCCACTCCAAGCATTCGAACTCACGCGGAGACAGACATGTCCCGTCGATATTGTATACGCTCGCTAGCTTTCGGCGGGTATGAGCATGGAAATACATCGCCATAAGCTGAAGAACACGTCCATGTGATTCAATGAACCGTTCGAATTGTGGGCGGCTCTGGTCAACGGAAAAGGTCAATGCAGCGATGGGGCCGTGGCCATCGTGAATCGGCACCGTAAAGCCAAACCGAATTCCGAATTTCGCGGCCTCTTCGAAAAGCCGATGCTGTGCCATCGATGTGAACTTCGAATTGAAATCGATCCCCCAACGAAAGGGCTCGGGAGTTCGAAGAGCTTCTCCGATAACGGGATCAAGTGTTTGGTAGTTGTTTTTCTGATAGTGCGCTACCCACTGCGATGGATATGTGGAAATTATGCGCGGTTTGCCTCCGCCGGCTCGCTGGAGGGCTAGATAAGCAAAGCTTGATAGGTCCAAAGCGGTCGCTGTGTACGCCATGGCTTTGGAGAAGTCTTGGAGATCTTCTGCGGTCGCTAGGAGATCAATGAAATTTTGAAAGATGCGGTGCATCGCTGCCGAGAAAACCGTGCATAGTGCGAGAGCCGAGATCTCGCCCAGTTCCTTGATTGTGCCCGCAATAAAGGACGAAAGAGCAGCCCTTCGCAGCCGGTGAAGTCAAGGCAAACCCTCTGGTAACCAACCACAGAGTTGTGCCTCGTACATTTTGTTGTCTTTGCCTATTCTCATAATAAGCCCGGCATTTTATGCCGAAATTGCAGCCGTCACCCCCAAAGTGCCGAATGGGATGCGGCTATGCAGCTGGCCAGGGGCCTGTTCGTGCTGCGGATACTGCGCTGACCGGCTAGCGAGACCGGTTTGCAGTCCAGTGTTGGGCGTCGAAGGCTGCTGCATCTTCAAAGCGCTCCGGTATCGCTGCTGCTGATCGCAAGAGACGCAAGATGCGTGACCCCAGCATTTTCGTAGTTGTTGGATTGGGGCTATTGTCGCTATCGATCTGAATTGTCACGGTCCGTCCAACGATCAGTTCATCCGCATTATTTTTCGCATGGAGCTTGATCCGTACTGGAATTCGCTGTGCAAGCCGAACCCACGAGAAGGTCGGATTGATGTTCGCCAGCATGCTCGCACCGGAACTCCGTTCGCGATCTTCAATTCCGCGGGCGATGCTCTCGACCTCTCCTCTCAGTGTCGAGCCTCCCATCAGGATGACGTCGGCAGGGTCGCCTACATGGATGCGCGCGAGCTTTGTTTCTTCGAAGTAGCCTTCCGCACGCACCGTATCGGTTTCGATCAGCGCCATTATGCCTCGTCCCGCCGGCAGATAGGCGCCCGGCCGCAGATCGAGGTTCGTTACGCGACCACTCACCGGCGCTCGGATTTCTGATCGGATCAGGTTAAGATGTGCGATTTCCAGATCCGCAAGCGCTTGATTGTAGGTAGCCTTCGCCTGGAGGTCAGCGGCGCGGACCGTCTCGCGCTGCTGTTGAGAGACAACGCCGTCGCTAAGCTTTTCATAGCGGGTACGGTCATTAGAGGCCCGTTCAAGCGCGGCTTCGCGGCTTGCGACCACGGCTTCTGCCTGCTGGACGGCCAGGCGGAAGCGCTGCGGATCCAGCCGGATGAGTACGTCACCTTTGCGAACCGCCTGATTGTCCTTGATCAGAACCTCTTCGACCAGCCCGGAGACGTCCGAAGCCACGGCGACGACGTCGGCGCGGACGTGGCCGTCACGCGTCCAGGGAGCCTCCTCGTAGTGGTCCCACAATTTGATGGCAATCGGCGCCGCAATTGCGACGACCAGACCAGTAACAACGATGCGCGGAATCGAACGTCTGGTAGTCACGGCAGAAACTTTCCAAGTAGCGTGTAGCAGATGTCGACGAGAATCAAGAAGATTGCGAAATCGAATAGCGCGGGGTGCCATGCGAAGCTCTTGATCTCGAATGAAACAGCGCGGTTGAGTGTTGCGGACAGTGCCATCCCTAGCCCGAGCGCGAAGATACAGGCGACGACAAAGGTCGGTATGAACACACCCGCGACGTTGATCTCTTCAGTCATCACGCAACTCTGCTACAAGTAGGAGCTGGTGCATCTGGAAACAGGGCGCGGCGTAAGCCGACCAGCGCGGTTAGTCTTGCTCGCTGGATTGCGGCGTCCCATTTGCAGTATTCGCGAAGTTCGGTATCAATGGTCGCGCACAATGCCTGCGCTTCCTCGAGAGGGAGCTCGATATTCCCAGATGCAAACCATCGGAAGGCGTGCGACAGTTTGACAACAAGACCTTCGAGATGCTCGCTCCCGTGTTCGTTCGCGTTCGCCACGCTTGATTTCAGGTCGAGCAGATCCAGTCCCATCTGTAGAGCGGCAAGCGAGCGGCCAGCTTCTGTTTCTACGTCCGCGCCGGACAGCGCCAATCTCGGAACGATCAGGCCGAGACGGTCGAGCATTACGCCCACCCAGCGTTCTCGGTTCATCGATCTGTGGGCACCGGCCAGGATTGCTAGATCGACCCAGCCATGCCGGATCAGGCGTTTGGCCGCGTGCTTTGCAGTCACAGAGCGAAATGCGCGAACTGCCAAGAACGCCGCAATAAGACCGATTAGTGACGCTGCATTGACGTTAGCGAACGAAGCGAAGTCCGCCAAGAATCTGGTCTGCAGATCGAGTGCCCCGATCAGACCGAGTCCGAGGGCCAACGCTTTGACAATGTGACGCGGATTGGCCTGTAGATAGCCGATGACGAGAAACGGCGGAGCCAGCGAGGCCGCCAGCATCGGAAACCCATCGATTGCTGGGAAGATGACAAAGAGGTAGATGGCTGCGATCGGCAGCGACGCCACAGTCCAGAGTGTGTAGGACATCAGCGTGGGTGCAGGATCGTCGAGGCTGCTGTAGAGCGCTGCAGCAATAGCGGCGATCTGCGCGGCGATGCCGCCTTCCGGCCATGCCGTGGCGATCCAGACCGCGGCGCAGCCAAGGACCGCCGCAAAAAAAGCGGCGACGGATAACGCCGCGAGGCCCTGGTCACGATGGAGGGTTCTCTTGGCACGATGGATTTTGGAAGCAGATGCCGTCGCTAGGTGGGAAGCAGGCTTGGATCCCTGGATGACCCCACTTAGTTCCAGGATCGCGCCCAATGTTTCGATCATCGCCGATGATTTGGCGATCAAGCTGGATACGAGCAACGTATCCCATTCGTTTTGCGTGGCAGGAGGTGCGACTTTGAATTCTGCGCAGAAGCGCATCAGGTCGTCTGCGCTGTGCTGCGATTTAGCGGGGGCCCGCACCCATTCGCCCAGCTTTGAGAGAAGCAGATCGAGTTCCGGCGTACGCCGCTCCCCCAGTGCATCCAGCCTGTCTTCGATCGCTGTCAGCGTTGGAAGGACGAGCGCGAGCTTGTCCTGCAGGGCCCGAATCGCCCAGATCGGCGGTTTCGCTGCTGCTGTGTCGAAACGGAGGTGGGTCAACTGTATTTCGAACTGCGTAACGTCCGAAGCTAGCCGCCAGCGTGCCGCGTTGCTCTTGGTCGGAGCGTGCTTGAGGAAGACATCTGCTGTCCAAGCGGAGGCATCACGAACCGCTGCATCAATCGACTTGATAAGGGCACTGGTGACGTCGCTTGGAAAGAGCAGAGTATGAACGGCCGTTGCGCAGCAGATGCCGAGCACAATCTCCTCGACGCGGGCCAGAGCGACGTCGAACACCAGATGTGGAGCGGCTACACTCGAGAACGCGACGGTCGTGGCTGTGTATCCTGCCAGCACAAAGGCGTAACTGCGAGGAGTGCGATGCTGAAGGGAAACGTACAGACAGAACGCGGCCCAGCTCGTGATGGCGAGTGTCATCAAGGATGGCTGATTGACCAGCAGTGGGACAAACGCCACGGCTGCGCTGGCGCCGAGCAGAGTGCCGAGCAAGCGGTAAACGGCTCGCGAACGAACGGCGCCGGCGAGCGGTTGGGCGGTAAGGTAGACAGTGAGCATCGCCCAGTAGGGCCTCTGCAGGCCCAGACGAAACGCCAGGTAGATTGCGAGCATCGCCGCGATGAACGAATTGGCCGAAAACAGCGCCCATCTGGGGTCGAAGCTGCCGGGAAAAATGGCGTCTCCGAAAATGCGGGAGAGGAGCGTTCGGGTCATCGTTCGAATTCCAGGTCTGACAAGCACCCGAACGATAGAATTTGCGGCCCTCCAGGAATTTCGTTACTTTACCAAAAAATTGCTAAAAGATGACAATGCGCGGCTCTCTCCTCCAGTACTTTCGTGAGCTTGATCCGGACTCGCTTGACCGTCCCGTCGTGGCACTCATGGTCGATACGCAGGAGAAAGAGGACGAAATTCCGATCCACACGCATCGGAAAGGACAGCTGGTTCTGGCCCAACGGGGGGGCGTGACCTGCGAGGCTCCTGGTGGACTTTGGATGGTGCCTCCGCGATGCGGCGTCTGGATTCCCGGAGGCATGCCGCACAGCAACCACGCGACCGCCAATGCCAGCATCTACTTCCTGTATGTGGATATGAATGCGGCGTCCGTTCCGCGGGAGTGCTGCACGTTGTCGATCTCTCCTCTGCTGCACGAGGTCATTCATCGACTGGCAACACTGACGCCCCTCTATGATCAGGAAGGTCCGACGGCTCATATAGTCGCGGTTTTGCTGAACGAACTCATCGAGATGCCGACTGAGCAATTGCATCTTCCGGTTACGCGCCATTCAAAGCTGCGTGCGATCGCAGATGCTTTGATGGAAAACCCGGCGGATCGCCGTACGGTGGCAGAGTGGGGAGAGGCAATGGCGCTCGGGGAGCGAACCTTGATGCGCCTCGTCGTCGCTGAGACCGGCATGACGTTCAGTCGATGGCGCCAACAATTGCACATCATCATCGCGCTTCAGCGGCTGTCGGCGGGAGATTCAGTGCAAGCAGTATCCGAGGTTCTCGGCTACGACTCCGTCAGCGCTTTCATAACGATGTTCAAGAAAGCGCTCGGCAAGTCGCCGGCGCGCTATTTTTCCGACCGTATCAAGCGAGGTGCACGGACGCCCTGGCTGCATTTCAGCTAAGCGAGCTGGCCTTCCGACTTGCTATTGGCTGTCATGGGTCGCCCGATAGATTTCCACGACGATATTTTTCAACTCCTGAACGGAACAGGAAATTCGACGATCGCAGGGGGCCTTCCCATCACCTGACCCTGTCGACGGACGTCCGCTTGAGCTGCCCTCTTTGCTTAGATCGAGAACGCTGAAATTGCGACTTACCTCGCCGTATCGAGGAACGGCGTGGCCGCGAAAGCGCTCCATGCTGTATCCTTAATCTATCGAAGTTGCTCGTTTCTGATGATCTCGATGCCGAATCCCGCAAGCCCCTTGAAGTGATGGGTGGACGATGTCAGATGGCGGATGGAGGTTATGCCAAGATCTCGCAATATCTGCGCTCCAACGCCGATCTCGCGCCACTGCCGATTGCGATGCTCGTCCGAGGAAGACGATGGGGGCGGGGGGGCCGGCAGAACGCCAGCCGCGCCGTCTCTGAGATAGATAAGCACACCGGATCCGTTCTCTTTGAAGCGTTGCAGCACAACGTTCATCTTGGCTTGGGCTTGCCCCGAGAACATGTCTCGTATGATGTTTGGCTTGTAAAATCGGGTCAGTATGTTTTTGCCGTCACCGATCTCGCCATACACGTATGCCACGTGGTGGATAGGATCGAACAGCGTGCGATACGAATATCCCTGCAGCGGACCAATCGGGCTGTCGGCGGTCACACTTGAGACCCTTTCAACCAACTTCTCCCGCGCCTGCCGGAAACCGATGATATCGGCAATGGTTACGTGCTTCAGAGCGTGCCTGGAGGCAAAATCTCGAACTTGCGAACCCTTCATCACGGACCCGTCGTCGTTCATCAGTTCACTGATGACTCCGACCGGAGCCAGTTTGGTCAACCAGCACAGGTCGACCGCAGCTTCGGTATGACCCGACCGCATCAGAACGCCGCCCTCCTTTGAAATAAGAGGAAAGATATGGCCAGGTCGTGCAAAGTCGCTTGCGCCGACGTTGGGGTTGGCCAGGGCCCGGCAGCAGGAGGCGCGTTCTTCAGCCGAGATCCCGGTCCCGCCGTCAGGTTTGTAATCGATCGAGACGGTGAAAGCGGTGGTGTGGTTGGAGTCGTTGTTGATGACCATTGGATCTAGTCTCAAACGACGCGCATGGTCCGACGTGATGGGTGCGCAGACGATCCCGGAGGTGTGGCGGATTATAAACGCCATCTTCTCGGTTGAGCAAAGTGACGCTGCGACGACGAGATCTCCTTCGGCTTCTCGATCATCATCGTCAGTGACGATGACGATCTCTCCTTCGGAGAATGCTTTCAGGGCGGCAGAGATCGAGACCGTCATATGTCCCTCGGTGGGTTTGGTGCGCTCAATTGCCAAGCGTGTTTTCGACGCGTCCGCTCTAGCCCGCTATTGCCTTCGCTGATCCAGCCCTGTCACGCAACAGGAACTTCTGAATCTTTCCGGTGGAGGTCTTTGGAATCGAGCCAAAAATGACTGCTTTCGGTGTCTTGAATCCCGAGAGCTGATTTCTGCAAAAAGCAATGAGTTCGGCTTCTGTTGCCGCGGTATTGTCTTTGAGCTCGACAAAAGCACACGGGACTTCGCCCCATTTCACGTCTGGCTTGGCGACCACAGCAGCAAACAACACGGCCGGATGTTTGTAGAGCACGTCTTCGACTTCCACCGATGATATGTTCTCGCCGCCTGAAATGATGATGTCCTTCGACCGGTCTTTGATGATGACGTAGCCATGTTCATCGAGCACGCCGAGATCGCCGGTGTGAAACCAGCCGCCCTCGAAGGCCTGCCGGGTGGCCTTCTCGTTTTTCAGATAACCCTTCATCACAATGTTGCCGCGGAACACGACTTCGCCGATCGTCTCGCCGTCACGCGGTACTTCCTGCATCGTCTCGGGACTTATGACCGTAACGGCGTCCTGCAGATGGTAAGGCACGCCCTGCCGGCTCTTCATCTTCGCGCGCTCGGTGGCGGGCAACTCGTCCCAGCCAGGTTGCTCGGCGCAGACGGAGGCGGGGCCGTAGACCTCGGTCAGGCCGTAGACGTGCGTGAGCTTGATGCCGATGCTCTCAGCGCCTTCGAGCACAGCAACCGGCGGCGCCGCGCCGGCGATCAGGCCCACGACGCGGCGGGCCGCATTGCCCTTCAGCGCGTCGGGCGCGTTGATCAGCGTGTTGTAGACGATTGGCGCGCCGCACATGTGGGTGACGCCGTGCTGCTTGATCAGCTCGAAGATCCTGGTCGGCTCGACCTTGCGCAGGCAGACATTAATGCCGGCGGCCGCTGCGAGCGTCCAGGGGAAGCACCAGCCGTTGCAGTGAAACATCGGCAGCGTCCAGAGATAGACCGGATGCTGGCCGAGATTGCCGGCGAGGATGGTGCTAACGGCGCTCAGATAGGCTCCGCGATAATGCGTTACGACTCCCTTTGGATCACCTGTAGTTCCAGAGGTATAACTGAGGGCAATTGCATCCCACTCGTCATTCGGATGATGCCATGCGAAGGCGGCGTCGCCGGACGCGAGTGCAGCTTCGTAGTCGATGTCCCCGATTGCAGCGCTCGAGAAGTGAGTGTCGCCGACATCGACGATTAGTGGCTTCGGTCCGGATAAGAGCGCGATCGCCTCCCGAATGAGACCTGCAAATTCTGGGTCGACCAGCAGGACTTTGGCGCCGCCATGATCGAGCTGAAACGCGATGCTAGCAGCATCAAGCCGTATATTGATGGCATGAATGATCGCTCCGATCATCGGTATGGAAAAGTGCGATTCCACCATGGCTGGTACGTTTGGTAGCATCACAGCGACAGTATCGCCTCGGCGGATGCCGTTCTGATCCAGAAAAGAAGCAAATCGCGTGCAACGCTCGAAAGTCTCCCTCCAAGTGAAGCGTCTTTCCTCGTAGATAACACTTGTGAGATCGGGATAAACGTGAGCGCTGCGCCGTAGAAAGCTGACCGGGGTCAACGGTACAAAATTCGCTTGCGCTTTATCCAAGTGCGTGTCGAATGGATTAGTCGTCATTTTGCTCTGCATCCATTGAAGTGCATCGTGAATTCAGATCGGACTATCTGTTGACCACGGTGGTTGGAGTTCGCTCTCGACAGTCGTTATGGCATCGCGCTTTGGTCGGCGCTAAAGCCCGGCTGTGCTGTGATCAAAGATCCGCGATGTCTCTATGTTCATTCCGCCGTCGAGCCGTGCCTGAGCCGAAGCGTCATATTGGGATTTGGCGGGTCTCTCGACGCGTCTAGAAGACGGATGGACCGGCCTGATCTGAACAGGACGGTTTGTGTCGATAGGAAGCACTGTCTTATGGGATATGCGCTTCAATGCTAAGCTTGAGCGAATGCTGCAAACACCAGCTATGCGCGAGAGCTTGTTCACGATGAGGTCTTCAAGGGCCTCGACGTCTGACACCATGACACGCAGAAGGTAGTCGCTGTCCCCTGTCATGAGATAGCACTCCATCACCTCACTCAGGCGATCTATTGAGCGCGTGAAACTGTCAAGGGACAGTTGAATTTGCTTTTCAAGCTTGATCTGTATGAAAGCAGTGACGCCGATACCGAGAACTGCCGGATCCAACACGGCAATTCTTCGGTCAATGACCCCCAGTCGTTCGAGCGTGCGAACTCGAGCGAGACAGGGGGATGGTGAGAGATTGACGCGGGAAGCGAGCTCTACGTTGGTTAAGCTGGCGTTCTGCTGCAGTTCATTCAGGATCTTGATATCGATCCTATCCAAAGCTGTCGTCGTCATGTCGGTTTCTCCCGTGGGCAAGCGTTCGTCATGGTATCGAGGCCCGGCCCCTCGCGTTATCTCGCGTGATGACATCTCGATGAAACGAATGCTAACCGCTGCGCGGGCTTGTAGAATTTCGATAAAATGACGACTTATATCGAAAAACGGACAATCTATTTGGCAGCGCCAAAGGCGAAACTTCTAAAGGCGTGCCTGTCGTTGCAGCCGTGGAGCAACGCGGTTCCAAAATCAGCAATTGCTTACTGCCTGGACGCTACCCTTGGCATAAACGGTTCTTTAAGGGCTCAACAAGCAATTAACTCCGTTCAACAAGCGGGTTGGAGCGGCGGCTCTCCTCATGGAGATCAAAAAGGAACGTGGTGCAGGGCGCGCGTAAGCGGTGAATCTTTTGCCCGATACCGCTGGGAATCTCGCTCCAGGGAAGGCCATGTAAGGTAGTGATCCGCGAGCCGAGGGACCTGCCGTCGGCCGTGGTCACATGCGAAGATGTCGGCCGGGGACTGCAGACATTAGCTCAACTCGAAATGTGATAAGGCAATATATCCCTGCGGTCACGGTCGAGTTTCAGTCTGCTCTTTAGTGGAGGTATCGCTCGCTGAGGGCAGCTGGTGCGCTCACAGATCCGGCACGAGATTCCGATAGGATCATAGGTGCCTTTGTTTGTGAGATCGAGCCCGTCTGCATACACGAAATCCTTCGCGTAGGAGACTTCACATCCTAACGCTATAGCGTATCGAGGGCGCGGCGCGCCGAAGCCGCCCCGGCCCTTTGAAAGTTCGGTTGCGATACAAAGAAATCGTACGCCGTCCGGAGTCTCGGCGAGTTGCCGAATAATTTGGCTAGGTGTCTCGAACGCCTGGTGAGCGTTCCAGAGTGGGCACGCTGCGCCGTAACGCGCGAATTGTAGCTTTGCCGCGCTATGTCTCTTGGTGATGTTTCCTGCGCGGTCCAGCCGAGCGAAGAAGACGGGCACGCCTTTGGAGCCCCGTCGTTGCAGGGTAGACAATCGATGGGCAACCTGTTCCAGGCTCGCGCCGAACTTGGTGGCGAGCAACTCCAGATCGTGCCGTAGATCTCGAGCGGACTGCAGGAATTTTTGATAGGGCAGAATGAGAGCGCCGGCGAAGTAGTTACGCAATCCCGCTGCGCACACGTTTCGCGCATCGGCAGATCGAAAAGTGGCGCGATCTGCAATCTGACCAATTCTTTCTTCCTCTTCAAGCGCGGCGATCTGCAGCGCAATCTGGAAGTTTCGCGTTGGCGTTGGAAGGTATTGGCTCAGCAACAAGGTGCGGGATGCACGATCGAATTGCCGTAATGAAGTCTCGTGGGGGCCGCTCTGGCGTATCTGCACACCATGTCGAGATTCCAGGTGGTTAATCAACGCCGTGGTCGCGTTGCCATCGGGAATGTTTAGCCCCTCGGCAAGTGCCTCGGCCGCAGCATCTAACTCGTGGACGTAGTTGTCAACCAGATGAAAGAAATCGCGGACTTCTTCGTAAGCCGTCGGTTCGCCAGCCCAGTTGACGATCTGCCCGTCGAGACTGGCGAGCTGTTCGCTGTTTCGTCGGTACGCCTGGTGAGCGTTGAGGAGCGCTTGCGCAAAACCCGGCGCGTTCTGAACGACGAGTTTCAACTCCTGGATGTTCGGCGCATAGGGCGCAAAGATCGGATCGGCCAGCGCTTCCGTCAGCATCGACATGACCCTGTCGTTGTCATTGACCGACAGAGAGCTGAGGTCGACCTGAAAGCGTTCCGCAAGAAGAACCAAGACAGAGGCCGAAACCGGCCTCTGATTGTTCTCGATCTGGTTCAAATAGCTGAGGGAAATTCCCAGCCGTTCAGCGAAGGCCGCTTGGGTGAGCTTCGTGCTCTCCCTTACCTCGCGGAATCGTCGCCCGATGAAAAGCTTGCCAGCCATTTGCAACTTCGCAATTTTCAATTTGCAACATTGTACCATGTGCAAATGCGCGTCTTCAAGTCTTCTCAAGGCCGATATTGGGCGTGTATCGCGGGAGAAGCGGGTCCGCCGTACCGCAACGGCAGGGCCACCGAGGAGAGTTCCGTGATCTCGACCATTGAAATCCTTGAAGACCGTCGCGCGAGTGCCAGGCTGGGCGGCGGGCAGAAGCGCATTGAAGCGCAGCACGCCCGCGGCAAGCTGACCGCGCGCGAGCGCATCGAGCTTCTGCTCGACAAGGGATCGTTCGAGGAATTCGACATGTTCGTCGAGCACCGCTCCACCGAGTTCGGCATGGAGAAGAACAAGATCCCCGGCGATGGCGTCGTCACCGGCTGGGGCACCGTCAACGGCCGCAAGACCTTCGTGTTCGCCAAGGACTTCACGGTGTTCGGCGGCTCGCTCTCGGAGACCCACGCGCTCAAGATCACCAAGTTGCAGGACATGGCGATGAAGGCGAGGGCGCCCATCATCGGCCTCTATGACGCGGGTGGTGCCCGCATCCAGGAAGGCGTCGCCGCGCTCGCCGGCTATTCCTACGTGTTCCGCCGCAACGTTCTGGCTTCCGGCGTGATCCCGCAGATCTCCGTCATCATGGGCCCCTGCGCCGGCGGCGACGTCTATTCGCCCGCCATGACGGACTTCATCTTCATGGTGAAGAACACCAGCTACATGTTCGTCACCGGCCCCGACGTCGTGAAGACGGTCACCAACGAGGTCGTCACGGCCGAAGAGCTCGGCGGCGCCTCCGTGCACGCCACGCGCTCCTCGATCGCCGATGGCGCCTTCGAGAACGATGTCGAGACGCTTCTGCAGATGCGGCGCCTGATCGACTTCCTGCCGTCCAACAACACCGACGGCGTGCCGGAATGGCCGAGCTTCGACGACACCGCCCGGATCGACATGTCCTTGGACACGCTAATTCCCGACAATCCGAACAAGCCCTACGACATGAAGGAGCTGATCCTGAAGGTCGTGGACGAGGGCGACTTCTTCGAGATCGCGGAAGCCTTCGCCAAGAACATCGTCACCGGCTTCGGCCGCATCGCGGGCCGCACCGTCGGCTTCGTCGCCAACCAGCCGATGGTGCTGGCCGGCGTGCTCGACAGCGATGCATCGCGGAAAGCGGCGCGCTTCGTCCGCTTCTGCGACGCCTTCAACATCCCGATCGTCACCTTCGTCGACGTCCCGGGATTCCTGCCCGGCACCGCGCAGGAATATGGCGGCCTGATCAAGCACGGCGCCAAGCTGCTGTTCGCCTATTCGCAGTGCACCGTGCCGCTCGTCACCATCATCACCCGCAAGGCCTATGGCGGCGCCTTCGACGTCATGGCCTCGAAGGAGATCGGGGCCGACATGAACTACGCCTGGCCCACCGCCCAGATCGCGGTGATGGGCGCCAAGGGCGCGGTCGAGATCATCTTCCGCAGCGACCCCGACAAGATCGCCGCCCGCACCAAGGAATACGAGGACCGGTTCCTGTCGCCTTTCATTGCGGCCGAGCGCGGCTACATCGACGACGTCATCATGCCGCATTCGACACGGAAGCGGATCGCAAGAGCGCTCGGCATGCTGAAGGACAAGAAGGTCGAGACGCCGGCCAAGAAGCACGACAATCTGCCGTTGTGAGAAGAGAAGTGTTTAAGAAGATCCTGATCGCCAATCGCGGCGAAATCGCCTGCCGGGTCATCAAGACCGCACGTCGCATGGGAATTCAAACGGTTGCGGTCTATTCCGAGGCCGACCGCGACGCCCTCCATATCGAGATGGCCGACGAGGCCGTGCTGATCGGGCCGCCCGCTGCGGCCGAGAGCTATCTGGTGATAGAGAAGATCGTCGAAGCCTGCCGCAAGACCGGCGCCGAGGCCGTGCATCCCGGCTACGGCTTTCTGTCCGAGCGCGAGGCGTTTCCGCGTGCGCTGGAAGCCGCCGGCATCGTCTTCATCGGCCCGAACCCCGGGGCGATCGCCGCGATGGGTGACAAGATCGAATCCAAGAAGGCCGCCGCCAAGGCCAAGGTCTCGACCGTGCCGGGCTATCTCGGCGTCATCGAGGACGACAAGCATGCGGTGCGTATCGCCGACGAGATCGGCTATCCCGTGATGATCAAGGCCTCCGCCGGCGGCGGCGGCAAGGGCATGCGTATCGCGCATTCGAAGGCCGAGGTCGCCGAGGGCTTCAATCTCGCCAAGGCCGAGGCCAAGGCCTCGTTCGGCGACGACCGCGTCTTCGTCGAAAAGTTCATCGTCGATCCCCGCCACATCGAGATCCAGGTGCTGGGCGACAAGCACGGCAACGTCATCTATCTCGGCGAGCGCGAATGCTCGATCCAACGCCGCAACCAGAAGGTCATCGAGGAAGCGCCGTCGCCGCTGCTCGACGAGGCTACACGTCGCAAGATGGGTGAGCAGGCGGTCGCGCTGGCGAAAGCCGTGAACTACGATTCCGCCGGCACGGTCGAGTTCGTCGCAGGTCAGGACAAGAGCTTCTACTTCCTGGAGATGAACACGCGCCTCCAGGTCGAGCATCCCGTCACCGAGCTCGTCACCGGCGTCGACCTCGTCGAGCAGATGATCCGCGTTGCCGCCGGCGAGAAGCTCGCCATCGCGCAGAAGGACGTCACGCTGACCGGCTGGGCGGTGGAATCGCGCCTCTATGCCGAAGACCCGTTCCGCAACTTCCTGCCCTCGATCGGCCGGCTCGTCAAATATCGCCCGCCGGCGGAAGCCAGCAAGGACGGCATCACCATCCGCAACGATACCGGCGTGCAGGAGGGCGGCGAGATCTCGATCCACTACGATCCGATGATCGCCAAGCTCGTCACCCATGCGCCCTCGCGCGCGGCTGCGATCGAGGCGCAGGCGACTACACTCGACTCGTTCTATGTCGACGGCATCCGCCACAACATCCCGTTCCTGTCGGCGCTGATGCATCATCCGCGCTGGCGCGAGGGAAGGCTCTCGACCGGCTTCATCGCCGAGGAATTCCCCAAGGGTTTTGCGGTGCGCGTGCCCGAAGGCGAGGTCGCGCGGCGGATCGCCGCGGTCGGCGCCGCGATCGATCACGTGCTCGGGGCGCGCAAGCGGCAGATCTCTGGCCAGATGGGCGGCCGCGTCGTGCGGCGCGAACGGCGCCGCGCGGTCTGGCTCGACCGCCAGGAGATCCTGCTCGAGGTCGCGCGCGAAGGCGAGGCGATCGCAATCCGCTTCATCGATGCCGACGGCAAGGCCGGCACTGCGCATCTGTTGCAATCGCCATGGAAGCCGGGCGATCCGGTCTGGCAGGGCACCATCGACGGGCAGTTCGTCGCCGTGCAGGCCCGCCCGATCGCCAACGGCATCCGCCTCGCGCATCAGGGCGTCGAGGTGGCCGTCTATGTCTGGACCGAGGCCGAGGCGACCTCCGCACGGCTGATGCCGGTGACGACGGCCTCCGACAGCGGCAAGAAGCTGCTCTGCCCGATGCCGGGCCTCGTCGTCTCGATCGCGGTCAGCGAGGGGCAGGAGGTCAAGGCCGGCGAGACGCTCGCCGTCGTCGAAGCCATGAAGATGCAGAACGTGCTGCGCGCCGAGCAGGACGGCACCGTGAAGAAGATCCACGCCAGTGCCAGCGCAACGCTCGCGGTGGACGCGCTGATTTTGGAGTTTTCCTGAATACTGCAAGAGATCGCGACCTGAGATAGGCAGCTTGTCTGCAGGAATTCCGGTTACTTACACATAAAAGTGATGCTGGGCGGCTCGGCGTCACTTGGGACTAAGTTGATGAATACCGAACGGTTCGCATTGGCATCCGGCTTTGCGCCTGCTTCACGCGAGGACTGGCGCACGCTGGTTGATGGCGTGCTAAAGGGAGCGCCGTTCGAAAAGCTGATTGGAAAGACATACGATGGCTTGAGAATCGAGCCGATTTACCTCCGCGCGAAAGACACTACGCCGGTCGAGGGGCGGGCGCCCGCGGCGCCTTGGCAGATCATGCAGCGCATCGATCATCCGGACGCGGTGACGGCCAACAGGCAGGCCCTTGAGGATCTGGAGTACGGAGCGACGGGCCTGGCGCTCGTCTTTGCCGGCGCCAACTGTAGCCGCGGGTTCGGCCTCGATCAAACGCCGGACGCCGTCGCCAAAGCATTAGAGGACGTCCACCTTGATGCCGGCATTGGGATCGAACTTCAGATTGGTACACACGGGCGTAAGGCCGCGATCCATGTCGCGGAACATGTGAAGTCGCTCGGCCTTGATCCTGCCGTTTGCGATATTCGATTTGGGCTCGATCCGCTGGGCACGTGCGCCCTACGCGGATGCAGTCCATACACTTGGGACGAAATCGCGCGGACTGTTTCCAGCTCGATCAAAGGGCTTGTAACGCTGGGGTTCAGGGGGCCCTTTGCCGTGAGTGATGGGCGTATCGTTCATGATGCTGGCGGCTCAGAAGTGCAGGAGCTTACCTTCGTGCTTGCCTGCGGCGTGGCATATCTGCACGCTTTGGAGGCGGCGCGTATTCCGCTGGACGAAGCGCGAAGCATGATTTATGCGCGGCTCTCTGCTGACGCCGACCAGTTTTTGACCATGGCTAAATTCCGCGCGCTGCGACTCCTCTGGGCGCGCATCGAAACGGCGTGCGGTCTTGCGCCAAAGCCGCTGTTCATTGCGGCCGATAGCTCTTGGCGTATGTTGACCCGACGCGATCCCTCCGTAAACATGTTGCGCGCTACCATAGCGACATTTTCTGCCGGAATAGCCGGTGCCAATGCGATCACGGTGCTGCCGCACACGTTGGCGCTGGGCCTTCCAGACGCGTTTGCCCGGCGCGTGGCTCGCAACACGCAGCTTGTGCTGCTGGAGGAAAGCAATCTTGCCAAGGTTAGCGATCCTGCCGCAGGTGCTGGCAGCATTGAAGCGCTAACAACGGAGCTTTGCGAGGCGGCCTGGAGAAGTTTCCAAGAGATTGAAAACGCCGGCGGCATCTTTGCCGCTCTCCAACAGGGAACGTTTCAGGCGAAGATCACAGCTACGCGCAGGGCGCGCGAAGCCAATCTCGCGAAGCGCCGCGACCCGCTGACCGGGGTGAGCGAGTTCGCAAACCTTGGCGAAGGCGCAGCGGCGGTACTGAACGTAACACCGATGGCTCTTCCGCCAAACGTTGACCAGAAATACGTATTCGATGCACTGCCACCGATCCGGCTTGCGGAACCATTCGAATCGCTCCGCGACAAGTCCGATGCGATATTGAAGCTATGCGGCATGCGGCCGCGAGTGTTTCTTGCTAGTCTGGGCACACCGACCGACTTTACGGCCCGCGCGACCTTCGCGAAGAGCTTCTTCGAAGCCGGAGGAATTGAGGCTGTCGACGGCGCAGGCGTCGCCGACCCAGCCGAGCTTGCCTTCGCATTCACAGGCTCAGGCGCCGAACTCGCCTGCCTTTGCTCCAGCGACAAGATCTATGCGGAGCGCGCCGAAATCTCCGCCCAAGCGCTTCAGCAAGTCGGTGCTAGGCACATCTATTTGGCGGGACTTCCCTCTCAATCCGAGGCTGCGTTTCGGCGGGCTGGCATCGGCAGCTTCATTCACGTCAGTTGCGACGCCTTGGCAACGCTAAATGCCGCTTACGACTGGATCCAAAACCCGAAGATTTCCTTCGGATAATTGCCAATCGAACGCGAGCACTCAAATGTCATCCATCAGCGGTATCCCGAATTTTGCAAATGTTGCTTTCGAAAGGTGCTCGGTCGTCACCTCTTCTGTTCCCGTCGATCCGTGGGTGACTCCGGAGGGCATTCCGGTCAAGTCAGCATACGGAGAAGCAGATATCGCCGGGCTCGATTTCCTCGAGACCTATCCGGGCATCGCGCCCTATCTGCGCGGCCCCTACCCGACCATGTATATCAACCAGCCCTGGACCGTCCGGCAATATGCCGGCTTCTCCACGGCGGAGGATTCCAACGCGTTCTACCGCCGCAACCTGGCTGCGGGGCAGAAGGGCCTCTCGGTCGCCTTCGACCTCGCCACCCATCGCGGCTATGACTCAGACCATCCGCGCGTCGGCGGCGACGTCGGCATGGCCGGTGTTGCCATCGATTCCATCTACGACATGCGCACGCTGTTCGCGGGGATTCCGCTCGACCAGATGAGCGTCTCGATGACCATGAACGGCGCGGTGCTGCCGATCCTCGCGCTCTACGTGGCGGCCGCCGAGGAACAAGGCGTGCCGCCGGAGAAGCTTTCGGGCACCATTCAGAACGACATTCTGAAAGAGTTCATGGTGCGCAATACCTACATCTACCCGCCTGCGCCCTCGATGCGGATCATCTCGGACATTTTCGCGTACACCTCGCAAAAAATGCCGAAGTACAATTCTATTTCCATCTCCGGCTATCACATGCAGGAGGCCGGCGCGACGCAGGACCTCGAGCTCGCCTATACGCTCGCCGACGGCGTCGAATATCTGCGCGCCGGCCTTGCCGCCGGCCTGGATGTCGACCGCTTCGCGCCGCGGCTGTCGTTCTTCTGGGCGATCGGCATGAACTTCTTCATGGAAGTCGCCAAGCTGCGCGCGGCGCGGCTGCTCTGGGCGAAGCTGCTCAAGCCGTTCAATCCGAAGGACCCGCGCTCGCTGTCGCTGCGCACGCATTGCCAGACCTCGGGCTGGTCGCTGACCGCGCAGGACGTCTTCAACAATGTGATGCGCACGACCGTGGAGGCGATGGCGGCCACGCAAGGCCACACCCAGTCGCTGCATACCAATGCGCTGGACGAAGCGCTGGCGCTGCCGACCGATTTCTCGGCGCGCATCGCCCGCAACACCCAGCTGTTCCTGCAACAGGAGAGCGGCACCACCCGCATCATCGATCCCTGGGGCGGCTCGTATTATGTCGAGCGGCTGACGCGCGACCTCGCGGCCAAGGCCTGGGGCCACATCCAGGAGGTCGAGGAGCTCGGCGGCATGGCCAAGGCCATCGAGGCCGGCCTGCCCAAGCTGCGCATCGAGGAGGCCTCGGCCAAGACCCAGGCCCGGATCGATGCCGGCAAGCAAGCGGTGATCGGGGTCAACAAGTACAAGCCGACCGACGAGGACAGGATCGAGATCCTGAAGGTCGACAACACCAATGTCCGGCGCTTGCAGATCGACAAGCTGACGCGGCTGAAGTCCGAGCGCAACCAGAAGGACGTCGATGCGGCGCTCGCCGCGCTGACGCGCTCGGCCGGCGAAGGCAATGGCAACCTGCTCGCGCTCGCGATCGACGCAGCGCGCGCGAAGGCGACCGTCGGCGAGATTTCCGACGCGATGGAGAAGGTGTTCGGCCGGCACCGCGCCGAGATTAAATCCATCACCGGCGTCTACAAGCGGGAGGCGTCCAGCATGGGCAACCAGGTCGAGAAGGTTCAGGCGCTGATCGACGCCTTCGAAGAGGCGGAAGGCCGCCGCCCGCGCATCCTGGTCGCCAAGATCGGCCAGGACGGCCACGACCGCGGCCAGAAGGTGATCGCGTCGGCGTTTGCCGACATCGGCTTCGACGTCGACATCGGGCCGCTGTTCGCCACCGCTGACGAAGCCGCGCGCCAAGCGGTCGAGAACGACGTGCACATCCTCGGCGTCTCCTCGCTCGCTGCCGCCCACCTCACCGCCGTGCCGGAGCTGAAGGCCGCGCTGAAGAAGCAGGGCCGTGACGACATCATGATCATCGTCGGCGGCGTGGTGCCGCCGCAGGACTACGAGGCACTCTACGCGGCCGGCGCCGAAGCCATCTTCCCGCCGGGCACCGTGATTGCGGAGGCGGCCGAGGAGCTGATCCGCAAGCTGAATGCGCGGCTCGGCCATAGCGAGGCGGCATAGCCTAAATACAAGCCTTCCCGAGCGCTCGTCCGAATATGACTAGCAGGCAGCGATCATGTCGACCCTAGATCGAATTCGTCATGAGATAGATCACATGCGCGTTCAGGTCGGACGTCACCGTAGGGAAGCGTCTCGACTGCGACATGCAGGAATAGACGCGGGCGCAACGGAAGCGCTCATCGGCAAGATACAGGCGAAAATTCAAGAATTATGCGCTGAGAGAGATGAGCTGAGAAAGATACAGCCGAGCCTGACAAAGGGTAGGGTCGGCCGTCGGAAATGGTGAATCCGAGAGCTGGCGCAGGGTAGAAATTGCAGTGCCAGCGCTGTGTCCATAGCTCTGCCGGAATACGCGGCAGAGTTGCCTCAGCTCTGCGCACTTCGATCAGAGTAGTTCGAACCCAGATGCAACCAAATTATCTCCTCTCGCGGAACCGGTTAGCGAAGGAGGAGTCTTACGTCCGTATGTAACGGCATAAAATGCTGATTGGTCATGTGGGGCATGACGACTTTGAACATTAATGCCGAAGGGATAGCGCAACTATGATCACGCAATTGTAGTCCTCGGCGGAGGCATGAATAAACGGTCCTCGCCAAATAGGGAGTGAGAAGATGAAGCTTAAGCACGTCTATCTTACCGCTCCGGAACCTGAAGCACTGGCCCGCTTTTACGAAGCACTTGGATTGACGATCCGCTTTGCTGACCGCGGCAAGTGGATTCAGTTCGTAGGAGATAAGGCCGCCTTTTGCTTAGCAAGCCCTGCGGAATCCGTGTCCGAGCAGTCTCGGAATGCTGTGGTTGTATTCGAGGTGGAGGATATGGACGCTGCGCTTGAGCGAGCGCGGGCGGAGGGCGCTGAGCTCGTCGGTGAAGTTCGGGAGATGGGGGCGCATGGCCGGGTGGCCCATTTGAAAGATCCGCAACGCAACACAATTCAGTTCTTTCAGGCTGTGGTCAAGAAGGGCGTCTAACCCGCTTTATGAACTAGATTCGGTTCGATTTATCGGGGAAACCTATCACCATGAACTTCCGAGTGTCGCCCATGCCTAGTCAAGAAATCCCTGCGTTCAGTAGCAAGGAATTCCGGAGCGCAATGCGCAACGTGCCGGGTGCAGTGTCTATCGTAACTACGGGGGTGCATCCTGGCAGGCACGGTTTGACGCTGACGGCCGGCTGCTCATTGTCGACCGAGCCATCGAGCGTGCTGGTCTGCGTGAACAAGTCGGCTGGCGGTCACGATACGATAAAGCAGAGCGGATCATTCTGCTGGAATATTCTCGCGGCGGATCACGCCGAGCTGGCAAGAAAGTTCTCCGGGCAGGACGGCAGCAAGGGTGACATACGCTTTACCGACGGTTTGTGGCGCGAACTGATTACGGGAGCGCCAAGTTTGATCGATGCGATTTGTAGCTTCGATTGCCGACTGACTGACTCTCACGATGCTGGCAGTCATACGATCTTCGTCGGTGAGGTGGTCGCACAAGCGATAAACGCCGATCGCGACCCCCTTGTCTATGTGAATGGCGAATTCACAGTACCGAAGCGTTAGAACTCCGACTGGTTCGGGGAACGTGCTTGAGGCATGGAGCGGATACTAACACCGCTTCTATGAACCGATGTTTGTAGCCAATAAAGGTCAATTCTGGAGCAAGGGTGCGGCGATGAGCGTTGAGGAGACCAGGCGGAAAGCCATTAGCGAAGTCATCTCGATTTGGAGCGATGGACGCGAGGCGCCAGCCGCGCCTTCGGGCATCCCAATGTCCTGGCTGCGGTGTCCACTCGTACCGCTCGTTGCTCACTAATGTTGTCACTTTGGCTCAACGTTCTTGCGAGCGGCATTCTGCTTGGTCTCGTTTATGGCTTGGTGGCGCTGGGGTTGACCATCATATTCGGCGTGATGCGGGTGGTAAACTTCGCTCACGGTGAGATGGTCGTCTTCGGCGTCTATATCGGATACTGGGCGGTCCGTCTTTGGGACGCCCCGATCATCGTAGCGGCGGCAATTGCTGCGGTCGTCATGTTCTTTTTCGGGTACCTCCTGGAAGCCCTGATAGTGAAGCGGTTCGTCAACCGGCCCCATCATTACCAATTCATTGTATTCATCGGTCTATCACTGCTCTTTAGCGGCGTCCTTCTGGTCGCCTTCGGGCCTGACCCGCGTCCGAGCGCTTCTCTACTATCGTTTCGCACTGTATCACTCGGCTTCGTGACGCTCGATCTGGCGAGATTGCAGGCGGCGATAACCGCGGGTGTGCTTATCGCTCTGCTGGGAGTATACCTCCGGTTTTCCTCGCTTGGCCGGGCGTTGCGAGCGGCCGCAGACAACCGGTTGGGAGGGCTTGTCGTTGGATTGAACATTCCACGGGTCTACGCGGTGACGTTCGGAATTGGGGCTGCCTGCGCCGGTGTAGCCGGGGCGCTGATATCTCCTCTGTTTGATGCCCAACCCTATCTCGCCGTTGACTTCACGCTTCTTGCTTTCGTGACGGTCATTGTCGGTGGTCTCGGCAGCTTCAGCGGAGCGCTGCTGGGAGGCTTTGTTATCGGCGTTGCCGAGGCAATTGCGGCACTAATGTTCACACCGTCGATGAAGACGGCGCTTCCCTATGCGCTCCTCATCATCATCCTGATTTTCCGTCCGAGAGGGTTCTTCGGTGCAAAAGAGATTTGACGGCGGGCCTGAAATAAAGCGGTGGCTCGCGGGAGCGATGGTCTTCATCGTTCTTGCGTTCGTGGGCTCTTCTGCAGATCCGTACTTTATCTCACTGATGACGATCGTGTTGCTATTCACTTTCCTGGGGCAGTCCTGGAACTTGATGCTCGGCATCGGCGGCCAACTATCGATTGGCCATGCGCTTTTTGTCGGGCTAGGTGCCTATTCGGTTGGCGTCCTCTACGTAAAGTACGGAATCTCGCCGTGGATTGGCCTCTTCCTTGGAATGATCATTGCCGGGTCAGTCGGTGCGGCATTGGCCTGGTTGAGCTTCCGCTTCGAAGTGCGCGAAATCTATTTCGCGCTGCTGACGATTGCGGCTGCGGAGTTTGCCAGGATCATGTTCAGTGGATGGGAATTCGTTGGCGCAATGCAGGGGCTGTTCTTTCCGGCGCCAACTGGCGCGATCGAATTCTCAATGCTCCGGGGAGGAGCCCGCTTCTATTACTTTGTCGCGCTCGCACTGGCCGCGCTGGGAATTATAGGAACCGAACTCATTTCACGATCCTACCTCGGATACGTGTGGCGAGCGATGCGAGACGATGAACCGGCCGCACGAGCGCTGGGCGTCCGCACTTTCCGGCACAAGATTCTTGTGATCTCTGTATCCGCCGCAGCGGCCGCGGCGGGCGGTGGGGTTCTGGGACTCGTGCAAGGGTCGATATTCCCGGACTCGATCATGGGTATGGGGCTCTCTGTTGATGTGCTGATCGGACCTGTGGTCGGTGGGCTGGGGACGACGTTCGGTCCTCTGATTGGCTCGCTTGCCGCGATCCCTCTGAACCATTTGATGAGTGCCATCGGCGACAATCTTCGGATTCCGGGGCTGAACAATATCGCTTACGGTATTGTCCTCATTTTGGTCGTCTGGTTTCTGCCAGATGGCATCTGGCCGGCGATCGTGCGTCTCTGCAAAGCAATTCAGGCGCCATCCCGACTGTGGTTGCCGCATCTGAGGAAGGCCGAGGAATGACGGCTTTATTGGAAGTAAAGAACCTCTCTCGATCGTTTGGGGGATTGGTTGCGGTCAAGGACGTCAACTTCACGCTAGAGGCCGGACGTATTACTGCGCTCATTGGGCCGAATGGTGCGGGAAAGACGACCTGTTTCAACCTTGTCGCCGGCTCCCTGAGCCCGACCAGCGGACAGGTGTTCTTCGAAGGACGCCAGATCGACAGTACCCCTCCGGAAATTGTCTGCAGGATGGGTATCGCAAGAACATTTCAAATCGTTCGACCAATGCGTGATATGTCCGTGCTCGAGAACGCAATGGTGGGCGCCTTCAGCTGGACCAAAAGCGTAAAGGAAGCAAAATCGAAAGCCTACGAATCCCTTGAAAGCGTCGGACTCGCCGGCAAGGCCACTGCGCGGACGGACCAGCTAACGCTTCCGGATCGGAAAATGCTGGAGACGGCGAAGGCGTTATCCACTCGGCCAAAACTGCTGTTGCTGGATGAAGTAATGGCGGGCCTTCGACCGACAGAAGCGGCGGGTGTCGTCCGAGTGCTGCAGACACTTGCCGAAGGCGGCCTGACGATCCTCCTCGTCGAACACGTCATGCGGATCGTGATGGAAGTCGCGTCGAACGTCGTCGTACTTCATCACGGTGCCAAGATCGCGGAGGGAAGTCCCGCAGAAGTGGTTGCCGATCAGAAGGTTCTTGATAGCTATCTAGGGGCAGGCTTCCATGCTTGACGCGGCGCTCTTATCGATTGACGGGCTCTTTGTTGCCTACGACGGATCGAGCGCATTAAACGGCGTCTCGCTGCAGATACGCAAAGGAGAGTTGATCTGCGTCGTTGGGGCGAATGGTGCAGGGAAAACGTCGCTCATCAGATCAATCTCGGGTATAGTACGATCTTCAAGTGGCACCGTAAAAATGAACGGCGTCAATATTACTGGGCTGCCCCCATGGGAGATATGCGAACGCGGTATAGCGCAGGTCGCCGAGGGTCGACAGATTTTCGGCAGCCTCTCTGTCGAGGAAAATCTTCTGCTAGGCGGATCACTGAAGCGCGCGAAGGCCTATCAGCTCGAGACGCTTGAGTTCGTCTACCAACTGTTTGAGAGACTACGGGAGCGTAGACGGCAACTGGCCGGGACGCTATCTGGGGGCGAACAGCAGATGTTGGCGATCGGACGTGCGATCATGTCGAAGCCCGAAATGGTTATGTTCGACGAGCCGTCGATTGGGTTATCGCCTGCACTGACAGACGTGATGTTTGGCGTAGTGAAATCGCTCCACGAGCAAGGGATTACAGTGCTGCTGGTCGAACAGAACGTGGCGAAATCGCTTGCCTTGAGCAATCGCGGCTATGTCCTGGAGAATGGTTCAATCGTACTGCACGGATCGAGTCAAGAATTGCTCAACAATTCCGAGATTCAACGCGCATATCTCGGAATGTAGCGGAGCTGTGGCGCAAATTGCGCCGAGCACTGTGCTCTCTCTCTCTCTCTCTCTCTCTCTCTCTCTCTCTTACTTAACGGTCCCTCGGACCAGCGGAATTGCAAGCCGCCTAAGCAGATAATGCCGCAATGTGCCGCCGGGGCAACCTTTTGTGTTGATGCCGGCCGACGATGAAGCGGTGTACAGCAATCAATTCCGAGGTACGTCACCTAGGCTCTACTCATGATACAGGATGATGCCCTCTTAATCGATCGCCACCTTGACCTGGTCACAATGACTATGAATAGGCCACCGGCAAACGCGTTAAACAACGAACTAGTTGAGCGCTTGCTGGATGCCTTTCGGGCGCTTGCCAGCCAGGCGATGCCGCCAGGTATTGTTCTGACTGGTCAGGGTACCCGGTTCTTCAGTGCAGGCGGCGACATAAAGGAAGTGATGGGCATCGAGATATCCCGGCCTCGTATGAGGTCGTTCCATGCGCTCCTTTGCGAGATGGAGCGATATCCGGCGCCGCTTGTGTGTGCCGTCCGAGGTTACGCTGTCGGCGGCGCGTTGGAATTTCTTCTGCACGCCGATTACGTGATCGCGAATGGCGAGTGCAAGATCGGTTTCCCGGAGATCAACCATGGTCTCTTGCCCGCGGCCAAAGGCATGCGGAAGGCAGTGCAGAAACTGGGACTTCGTGATGCGCGAGCGCTGCTATATTGGGGCGAGCTGGTCGATGCAAGGAAAGCACTCGAGATCGGAGCAATCGACGAGATTGCAGCGACTTCGGACGTGACGTCGCGGGCGTTAGAAGAGTGTAAGTACCTTCGCGGAAAGGATCAAAGGCTATTTGCGGCCATCAAGCGCTCGCTGAACCTGACGGACCAGATGGACGACGCCTCCCTTGAGGCGATGACAATTGAGGATCTTGGGGCCTACCTGACGGGAGACAGTTCGGCAGATGCGCGGGCCCGATTTCTGTCGAAAAACGCAAAGTAGGCATCGATGACCGAATTCGCTTCTTCTGATGAAGTTCGACTGGAGTTGATGAATTTCGAGCAGGTGTCGGCGGCCCTGGCGCAGGGGACGTCGACGATCCTGGTACCGTGCGGGGCCGTCGAGCAACATGGACCGCATCTTCCTCTTTGCATGGATGCCGACCACGCTGATGCGCTCGCATCTAAGGTGGCACGGCATCTTGGAAATGCTTTGATCGCACCGACAATCAAGGTCGGCTGCTCAGCTCACCATCTCGTATTTCCCGGCACCATCTCCCTTCGTCCTGAAACGTTCGAAGCGATCTGCCTCGACTACTGCACAAGTCTCGCTCGGCACGGCTTCAAGCGGATCCTGCTGTTCTCGGGACACATCGGTAATTTTCCAATCCTGCGCGACATGCTTCCTCGATTGAAGCAGGCTATTCCCGAAGACGTCGAGATCGACGCATTCTCCGATTCGGTCGCCTGGATCGACAGGTGGCGAAGCGCCGTTAAAGAGGCCGGCGCAAACCCAGATGCGGTCGGCGGGCATGCCGACATAGCGGAGACGTCTCTCATGCTGTATCTGCGTCCCGACAGCGTGCGGCCGGATCGGTTCGAGGCGGGGCACCTTGGCGCGCTGTCTGAAGAGCAACTTCGGTCCATGTGGAGAAACGGCGTCAAATCGGTCACTGCCAACGGCATCATTGGCGATCCGCATGGGTCGACTGCGGCAATTGGCGAGCGATGTCTTGAGGCGATAACAGAGCTCCTCGTCGCGTCCTTTGACAAATAGACCGGGGCGTATCGAGCGCATCCCGCTCTTCGAGCACTGTCCCCAAGTAAACCGTCACGTCGTTGCGACGAAGGACGGCGATGTCCTGAGACATGACGCGATTCGGCTGCGTACAGCACAAAATTTGGAAAGTTGCGTAGCGAGACCCTGCATTCGGACGAAAATATTGCTGTGCTTATGAAATGTTAGGCCATCTCGAAACTCCCTGAGGATTAAGAAGATGGCACTTACGTTCGGGTTTTGGTCGGAGCAGGAAACCCAGGTCGGGCAGAGTTATGCGCGCCGACTCCATGAGCTGGTGGACGAGGTGCGCCTCGCAGAAAAAATGGGGTTCGATTGCGCCTCGCTCTCCGAACAACACGTCGCATTGGGCGGCATTTCGAGCTCGGCGCCAGAGGTGGTCTATGGCTACCTCGCTGCCGTCACCTCGCGCATCAAGCTGAGGCCGGCGGTCACTTTGATGCCGCAGAAGATCAATCACGCCTTGCGGACCGCGGAGCGCTTGGCGGTGACGGACATTCTCTCGAACGGTCGCATGGAGTTCTACGCCGGTCGAGCCAATACCACCATCGCGATGCGCGCGTTCAACGTCGATCCGGGTGAGACGCTCGCTCAAATGGAGGAGGGGATCGCGCTTCTGAAGAAATCGATGCGCGAAGACATCTTCACCTTCGAGGGCAAGTACTACCAGGTTCCGCCGCGAATGCTTGTCCCGAAGCCCCTGCAGAAGCCCCATCCGGTCATCGGCATCGCTGCCACGAGCGAACGCAGTCACAGCTGGGCTGGCGCCGAAGGCCTCGCTGTAATGAGCAATTCGATCTACCAGGGATGGGAGGTCCAGGAAAAGCTGCTCAACTCCTATCGTCGATCCTGGAAGCGTGACGAGCTTGGGCCGCTCGAGCGCCCACGCATCGGCATTCCGCTCTTTTTTGGGATTGGTCCTACGGATCAGAAGGCGAAGGAAGACTACGCCGAGCCGTTGATGAATTATGCGAAGATCTCGACCGACGCTTATCCGCGCTTGGCAAAGATTGCCGATGATTACGCGTACATGAGCGAGAGCGTACCCGCCATGGAGCGCGCCGCCAAGGACTGGGACTATCTGCTCAATCACTCGGCAACTACGGTTTGCGGAAGCCCCGATACCGTCATTCGACAGATCGAAAAGTTCCAGGCATTGGGCATTGATGAGGTCCTTCTGCATCTGGACTCCGTAAATCACGAGAAGATCATGGAAGCGATTGAAATGGTCGGGCGCTACGTCATCCCGCACTTCAATGACAGAAACAATGTCGTGCGGCCGACGGAGGAGATCCTCGGTCAGATTCGCGCCATGCGGCCGCAAAAGTAAAGTTTCCAGGAAAACACGGGAGCAGACCAATGTCGAAGCAGGGCTACAAATATCTGATTGTCGAGCGGCGGCCGAGCGGTGTTGCCGTCATAACGATGAACCGCCCGGAAATCCTGAATGCGATCAACTGGGATATGCACCACGAGCTGGAGCGCGTCTTCGTCGAGCTGGACGACGACAAGGCGACACGCGCAATCGTGCTGACGGGCGCCGGGCGCGGCTTCTGTTCCGGTGGCGATCAGAAGACGCTCGACAAGAGCCCGATTCCTTCGCCGACCCGAGGTGGGCGTCATCTGATTCGGAATATGCTGGAAGTCGAAGTCCCGATCGTTGCTGCAGTCAACGGCGTTGCTGTCGGTCTGGGCGCGACGCTAGCGCTATTTTGCGATGTCATCTTCGCAAGTCCAACAGCACGGTTCGCCGATACGCATGTCACGGCGGGTGTCGTCGCAGGCGACGGAGGGGCTGTGATCTGGCCTCTCCTGATGGGGCCTGCCCGTGCGAAACACTATCTCATGACTGGCGAATTCATTTCCGCGGAAAAGGCGGCTTCCATCGGAATGATCAACGAGGTCATTTCCGACAGAGACGTCAAGGAGGCCGCGATCGAATACGCTGAGATGCTCGCGAGCGGTCCGAGGGAAGCGATCATTTGGACGAAATACAGCGTCAACAAGATCATCAAGCAGTATTCGCACCTATTGCTGGATACGTCGACTGCTCTGGAGACCATCACTTTCGCATCGCCTGAGCGGAGGGATGCGGTCGCCGCGTTCGCCGAAAAGCGCAAGCGTTTCGCGGAGCGGTGAAATGGATGTCGAACACATCACGTCGGGAGCTCAGTTCGCGGATGTCACCATTCCGCAGCTTCTGAGCTCTCGACGAGCGGCGCGGCCGGACGAGATAGCATTCAAGCAGAAACGCCGGGGCGAATGGACTGCGACAACCTGGAAGCAGTATTCAGATCTGGTCGCCAATTTGGCCGCGGCTCTGCAAAAAGCCGGATTCAAGCACGGTGACCGTGCGGCCATCATGGGAGACGTGTCTCAGGAATGGCTGCTTGCGGACATGGCGACGATCTGCGCCGGCGGGGTGATGGTCGGCGTCTATTTTACGTCATCGCCAGAAGAAGTTGGATACTACCTCAGCGATTCCGGAGCATCCTTCGTCTTTGTCGGGAGCGAACTTCAACTCAATATTGTCCTGGCGTCAGGCCAGACTGAGAAATTGAGAAACATCATTGTGCTCGACCCAGAGTGGAAGGGGGCGGGCGGCCCAGCGAATGTCGTTCCTCTCCAAGTCTTCTGTGGGGAGACTTCGGTTGACGCGGACGTGTTCCTTAGGGAACAAGTTGCGAAAGCAAAGGCTAGTGACCTGGCGAGCATCGGGTACACATCCGGCACGACGGGGTTTCCAAAGGGCGCGATGTTGACCCACCTTTCGCTGCTCGCTGGTGCACACTCTGTAACGACATTCAGTTCGAAGTTGCGTTCCGATGCTCATCGCGTGGTGGTGCATCTTCCGATGTCGCATACGGTTGCGCGCGCACAGGCAACGACGTTACCTTTGCTGATTCGGCTGATCCCGTACTTCGGGGAGACGAGCGCTGATTTCGCTCAGACCATCAAGGAAGTGAAGCCAACCTACTTCATGGCTCCGCCGAGGTTCTATCAGAGGTTTGCCACCCAAATCCTCAGCAAGGTCCATTCGGGGTCTGAGAAGCAGAAGCAGGACTACCAATTCGCAATGACGATCGCTCGCAAGGCGCTCGACGACCGTCAGGCCGGCAGTGTGCCCAACCCGTTCATATCCGCCCTGTTCGCCGTCTGCCGGGAACGGATTTTCCGTCCCTTGCTTGCCGAGGTCGGGTTTGAAGAACTCACCGTCACCTATACGTCGTCGGCTGCGATGCCTTCCGAACTCATGTCTCTGTGGCAGCTGTGGGGACTGCAGCTAAAGGAATGTTACGGGCAGACCGAGCTGGTTGGAGCGAACCTGGTCCAGATGGCTGAATGGCCGGAAGCGGGAACCGTGGGCGTCCCCGTGCATGATGCGGCTTGGCAAACTGCCGTTCTTGAAGACGGAGAAATGATCGTCAAAGGTCCCGGGCTCTTTGTCGGGTACTGGAATAAGCCAGAGGAAACGAAGTCGGCCCTCCGCGATGGCTGGCTTTATACCGGCGATATCGTGGAGATTGGGCCGACAGGCCTGTTCAAGCTGGTCGACCGAAAGAAGGAGATCATCAACACATCCAACGGCAAATCGATCAGCCCCACGCAGATCGAGAATGAAATCCGGCACAGTCCCTTTATCTCTGAAGCGGCGGTGATCGGAGAAGGAAAGAAGTATCTGACCGCGTTGATCGAAGTAGATGCGACCGCGACGATGGAGTGGGCCAAATCGCGTGATGTTCGCATTGCTCGCTATTCGGATCTGGCGGAGTCAGAGATCGTCGTCCGGATGGTTGAAGGCGAGATTGCCAAAGCAAACGGTCGACTAGCGAGGGCCGAGCAGATCAAGGCCTTCCGAATACTTCCGGAGGAGCTCTCTCCGGAGAATGGCGTGATGACGCCAACGCGGAAAAAGCGCCGCAAGCAAATAATGGAGCGGTACCGGTCACTGATCGATTCGCTCTATGACGATAGTGAGGAGAACCTGATCAAGACCGAGGTGGGAATATAATCTGATCCGTTTCCGCTTCGTGCGATCATCAAGCTTGCTGAGCGCGTGTCGCAGCTGTGTTCGCGTTGTAGCGCGCTGTCATTTTTAAAGCTTCCGACCAAATCGCCGTAATTTCCATTGTAGTCAACTGAAAGAGACTTCACATGAAGAATCGCATCGGAAACGGGCTTACTCGCCGGACCGTGCTCGGCAGCGGTCTTGGCATCGCCGCAGGGCTTGTATCGTGGCCGGTCAGGGCGGTGGGCCAAGTCAAGGTTAAGATCGGCGCGATCATGCCCAGCAGCGGCGTGTTGGCGTTCCCCGGACAGGCTTGCGTACGCGGCATTGATCTCGGCGCGAAGTTCGCCAGACAGAAGTACGGTGATGAGATTGAGGTCATTCACGCCGATACGCAGAGTCGGCCGGAAAATGGCCGTATCGCTGCGGAGAACCTGATCCGCCAGGGTTGTACGGTCCTCATCGGCGCCTGGGATTCGGGCGCGACCATCTCGGCTCTTCAGGCCTGCGAAGCAGCGAAGGTCCCGATGGTCGTGCATATCGCCAGCGCGACGCAAGTGACCTCGCAGGGCTTCACTCAGGTCTTCCGTTACTATCCGACGTCGCTGATGATCATTCGTCAGTCGCTGATCGATTTAAAAGCTCTGTTGACGACCCTCAACGGTCCGCCAGCCAGCGCGGTCGTCCTCCACCTCAACAACGTGATGGGGCAGTCGAGCGCCACGAGCATAGCACAGGCCTGGAAAGAGGTCGATCTCCCGATCAAGCTCACTGAGTTCATTCCATACGATGAGAAGGCCAAGGATCTCTCGGTCGAAGTCGCAAAGGCAAAAGCGACCGGCGCTGACATGCTTTTCCCGATCACCCGGGTCAACGACGCCATCATGATCACACGTGAGTGTGTAAAGCAGGGATGGAGCCCGAAAATGATCTACTCGGCGAATTCGAACGGCGTTATCGACAAGGCATATTACGACGCGCTCGGCAAGTACGCTGACGGCGCGATGGCGTCGGCGCTCTACTACAATCCGAAGGCGCCCGATGCGCACAAAATTCTCGAGATGTTCGCGGCCGACTACCCCAATGAATGGCTCGACGCAAATGCGGCATGCGCCTTCGAGGCCGTGCAGATCGTCAGGGACGCGGTAAATCGTGCGGGCTCGTCGGAATCGGGGGCAATTCACGGCGCCCTCAAGCTGACGGAAATGCAGCCAGTCTTGATGTCGTCTGGGACGATCAAATTTGACTCAAGCGGCCAGAACGTGAATTCCGCCGTGGCTCTGCTTCAAGCGCAAAAAGGCAAGCCGCGCGTGGTTTCACCGAGGGCAATTGCCGAAGCAGACCTGGAATATCCGGTGGTGCCCTTCAGCTCTCGATAAGGCGCCACGAACCACCGCCCCGGTTCAATGCCGGGGCTGTGTTTCTATGCGTGCTATGTGAAGGGCTGGTGGCTGCTGAAGCTCGACCGTTCGGCGAGGAAGCGGCGGGGGCTCTTTCCCATTGTCTTCTTGAACATAGTGATGAACGCGCTCGGCGTCTCATAGCCCAGATCGAGCGAAACGGCCTGCACCGACGATCCAGCCGTCAAGCGTTGCAATGCGACCAAGATATGAAGCCGCTGCCGCCAGCGTCCGAATGTCATTCCGGTTTCCTTCAAGACCAGGCGGGCGAAGGTCCGCACACTCATTGCATACCGGGCGGCGAGTTCATCGATGGTGCTACGGTCGCCGGGATCATTGAGCAGTGATGCCGCGAGATGTTGAAGTCGGCTGTCCGTGGAAATTGGCAAGTACATCTGTTCCGTGGACATCTGCACTAATTCGTCGAGCAGCACTCGACCGAGTCGGCTCGTCGGTCCTTCAACGGGATAAAGTGGCGGAAATACGGATAGCCGGTGTATCAACTCGCGAACGAGCGACGATATCGTGAATGTGCAGCAAGTGTTTGGAAGCATACTTGCCAGCGGATCGATGAAGACGAGGTAGACCTTTCCATTGTCTGATACGCAATTGCTATGCATGACCCCAGGAGGTATCCACACGGCTCCTTGCGGAGGAACGATCCATAACCCACCAGGGGCACGACACATGACTGATCCATGTGAGGCGACGACCAATTGTCCCTTCTTGTGCGAGTGGAGCGGGAGTTCGTCACCATGTTCACCAGTCTCAATGCACATCGACACGATTGGACGATCGAACTGATCCGGATCTATCGGGTCGTAATTGAGCCTAAGATCCGGCAAATTCATTCTGGCCAGGCTATGATCCATTTCAGATGCGGGTGATGTGCTCATTGAGTTCACTCGTTTAATGGATACGGTTCCATCCGTCAGGTGGCGCGAGTGGAGCTCGCTTCGGGAGCCTGCGGGCGACAATAGCCCTTTGCCAAATGATCGTCACGAAAAAGTAATGTGGTCGAAGCGGGTCTAAGCCCTCGGCTCTGCTTTTTCCAACCGCGACATGAGCCGGATGGGCGGGCAGCCGTGCGGCGCGATCCAGCCAGCCGCGACAAAGTGTACTTTCCGGGTACCTCATTTGCCCTCTCGCACGCGACACGGCAGAGAATGCCAAAATCCGCAACAGCTGCCTCGTTCGATCGCGTGTTCAGCCCGAAATGCCGGAGTTTTCGGCGAGATATGCCACGACACCCAATGCTACCAAGGAGGGAGTTCGAAGGAGTCTGACGACAGTGACCATTCGCATCGACGCGCCGATCAAGTCAGCCGGTGGACAATCGCTTGACCAAGACGAAAACGAAACGGCCGATTGGCTTGCATCCCTCGGATCTCTCCATCGAAGCGCGGGTGCTGAACGTGTACGCTTTATTCTCTCGGCACTGGATCAGCGAGCCAAGGAACTCGGCGTACTTTCAGATGTGCCTCCCTACTCTCCTTATCGAAATTCGATACCTCTCGAGTCGCAGCCGCCCTATCCGGGTGACATCCAGATGGAGACCCGGATCACTGCGATTATCAGGTGGAACGCCCTCGCCATGGTTGTTCGGGCCAATAGGGCCTATGGGGAACTCGGGGGCCATGTCGCTAGCTATGCGTCGGCGGCAGAAATATTTGAGGTCGGTTTCAACCATTTCTTCCGCGCGTCAAGTCCGGAGGCGGAAGGTGACATTGTGTACTTCCAGCCGCATTCCTCGCCGGGCGTGTATGCGCGCGCGTATCTCGAAGGGCGCCTGTCAGAAGAGAACTTGAGATACTATCGTCAAGAGCTCACCGGAGTGGGCCTGTCCTCATATCCGCATCCTTGGCTCATGCCAGACTTCTGGCAGATGCCAACAGGCTCGATGGGCATCGGACCAATCAGCGCCATCTACCAGGCGCGTTTCATGAAATATCTCGACAACAGAGGTTTGGCGCGTACCCAAGACCGCCACGTGTGGGGCGTATTCGGTGACGGAGAAATGGATGAGCCGGAGTCGATCGCCGGCCTGTCTTTGGCCGCGCGTGAGAACCTCGACAATCTGACGTTTATCGTCAATTGCAATCTTCAACGGCTCGACGGTCCAGTGCGCGCGAACGGACAGGTCATCCAAGAACTGGAGATGATCTTCCGAGGGGCAGGCTGGAATGTGATTAAGGTGCTGTGGGGATCGGAGTGGGATCAGATCTTCTCGCGCGACACAGGGCACGCATTGTTGCGCAAATTCGCGGCGACGGTTGATGGGAAGTATCAGACGCTCGGGGCCAAGGACGGAGCGTACAATCTCGCAAACTTCTTCGGTGAAGATCCGGAGGTGCGGGCTCTCGTCTCGCATATGTCCGATACTGACATCGATGCGCTGAAGCGAGGCGGCCATGATTTTCGGAAGCTATTTGCCGCTTTCGCTGCAGCAAAGGCGACCAAGGGGCGGCCGACTGTTATCCTGGCGAAGACCAAGAAAGGGTATGGAATGGGAGGCGCCGGGGAGTCGCGCATGACGTCTCATCAGGCGAAAAAGCTCGACATCGATGCGCTCTATGCGTTCCGCGATCGCTTCTCTCTTCCACTGACCAACGAGCAGGTTGAACGTCTCGAATTCTTCCGTCCCGCGAACGACAGCGCCGAGCTTCAGTATCTACGGTCGAAGCGTGAGGCACTTGGCGGCTACATGCCGACCAGGAGGCGGACGGCGGCGGCCGTTGCCGTCCCCGCCCTACAGTCCTATGCCGAGTTCGCGCTCAAGGGCGAGGGCAAAGAGACGTCGACGACGATGGCGGTGGTTCGGCTGTTCTCGAATCTGCTTAAGGACAAAGTGCTCGGTCCCAGAATTGTGCCAATCGTTGCCGACGAGGCGCGGACGTTCGGTATGGCTAACCTGTTCAGGCAGGTGGGGATCTACTCACCGGTCGGGCAACTCTATGAGCCGGAAGACGCGGGCTCGATGCTCTACTACAAGGAGGCGGCGGACGGTCAACTTCTCGAGGAAGGCATCACAGAGGCAGGCGCGATTTCTTCCTGGACGGCCGCTGCGACATCTTACAGCGTCCATAACTTCGCATTGCTACCGTTCTATATCTACTATTCGATGTTCGGATTTCAGCGGATCGGCGATCTTATCTGGGCGGCCGCGGATCAGCGCGCGCGGGGCTTCCTGATCGGCGCGACGGCCGGCCGCACCACTCTCGGCGGCGAAGGACTGCAGCACCAAGACGGCTCTAGCCATGTCATCGCGGCGACGATCCCGAACTGCCGAGCATACGACCCGGCGTTTTCCTACGAAGTCGCCGTCATCGTGGACCATGGAATGCACGCCATGCTCGAAGAGGAGCGTGATGAATTCTACTATCTTACGGTGATGAACGAGAACTACGCGCAGCCAACCATGCCTGTGGATGTTCGCGACGACATCATAAAAGGTCTTTATCGCGTCGTTTCGAGCGAAAATGGACCTGCGGAGGTGCGCCTCGTCGGTTCCGGCGCAATCCTTCCAGAGGCATTGGAGGCTGCAAAGATGCTGGAGAGGGATTGGCAGATCCCCTGCGAAGTATGGTCGGCCACCAGCTTCGCAGAACTGGCGCGGGAGGCTCGAGAAATTGAGCGCAAGAACCGTCTAAACCCGCTCTCCAAGCCAAAGGAGAGCCACGTTTCAAAGTGTCTCTCAGGAAGCGTGCCGGTCGTGGCGGCCTCCGACTACGTGCGTGCCTATCCGCAGCTCATAGCGTCGTATTTCGAGGCGCCGTACACCGTTCTCGGTACTGACGGCTTCGGACGGAGCGATAAGCGTTCCGCGCTAAGGTCGTTCTTTGAAGTCGATCGCGCGCAGATCGCTATCGCTGCACTGACATCTTTGGCGCGGTCGGGGGCGATCGATCGCAGCCGGGTGGCCGAGGCCATCGCGCGCTATGGCGTCCCGGCGGACGCAAATTCCCCCTGGTCAAGGTAACGCAGGTCAAAGCGAAATCATGGTTGATTCAATAGAAATCGTCCTGCCGGACATCGGGGACTACAAGGACGTGCCGATCGTTGAAATCAACGTCGCGGTTGGCGATGATGTCGTAATCGATACGCCATTGCTCTCGATCGAATCTGACAAAGCAACGATGGAGGTGCCGTCTCCCGCGGCAGGAAAAGTCAAGCAGTTGATGATCGAGGTCGGTAGCTTGGTATCTCAAGGATCAATCTTGATGATTCTAGAGGCAGGATCGGCATCAGATGACTCACCTGCTCAAGAGATGAGTGCGAAAGCCGCTTCATCAGCGAAGGATGCCGGTGCTGTGGCGCAGGGAGGGTCTGCGTCAATCAAGGTACGAGAAAGGCCTGAGCCAAGTGGATTAGAGGACCCGGGCGGACGGCCCGAGGTCGGTCAGGCGCATGCATCACCGTCGGTTCGCGCATTGGCGCGGGAACTCGGCGTGCCGTTGGCCCTCGTCGTGCCAAGCGGAGCCAAGGGCAGGGTGCTGCACGATGATGTTACGAGCCACGTGAAACAGGTGATGGGGTCGACCCAGTTGCCGCCATCTGCAATCGCTCCAGCGCTGCCGAGGGCAGATTATGAAAAGTTCGGCGCGATCGAAAGAGTGCCTCTCTCGAGAATTCAGCAGATAACCGGGGCAAATCTTTCACGAAACTGGAGCACGATCCCGCACGTCACAAACTTCGACAAAGCTGATGTGACCGAAGCGGAGGCGTTCCGAAAGAATATCAATGGAGAGGCGGGGGAGGCCTCAGCGAAGCTGACGATGGTGTCGATCTTGATTAAGGCAGCAGCCCTTGCGCTGAAGAAATATCCCCGCTTCAATTCGTCCTTTGATCAAGATGCCCTAATTCTCAAGAAGTACATTCACATCGGATTTGCAGTCGACACTCCCAAGGGTTTGGTGGTTCCGGTCATCAGAGATTGCGATAAGAAGGGACTGATAGAGATCGCCTCCGAAATGCGTGCGCTCGCGGACAAGGCCCTTGGAGGTCAGTTATCCCCGGGGGACATGCAAGGAGGCTGCATCTCTGTCTCGTCGCTGGGAGGCGTCGGCGGTCATGGGTTCACGCCGATCATCAACGCTCCCGAAGTGGCGATCCTGGGAGCGGGGCGCGCTGTCACCGAGGCAGTCTGGGACGGAAGTGGATTTCAGCCGCGTCAAATGCTTCCGATAACGCTCTCGTGGGATCACCGGGTGGTCGACGGTGTCGCTGCCGCGCGGTTCTTGGGCTTCGTCGCGACTCTGCTGAACGATCTGCGGCGATACGCGTTGTGAGGCCCCCATGGAGCGCGTGATCGATATATTGGTCCCCGACATTGGAGACTTTAAGGACGTTCAGATTGTGGAGGTGCTCGTCAAAGACGGTGACATCGTTGACAAGGAGCAGGGGCTTATTGTTGTTGAATCTGACAAAGCCACGATGGAAATTCCTTCGCCGATCGCGGGTCCTATCAAGGAGGTGCTTCTGAAGGTTGGCGATAAAGTGTCGCAAGGCACCGTCATTGCCAAGGCGCAACCGATTGCGCCGGATCGGGCGCCATCCGAGGCTGTAGCCCAGCATGGCTCGGCCGCATCTGGCGGAGGCGAGGAACGCTTCGATCTCGCCGTGATCGGTGGTGGACCAGGTGGATATTCTGCTGCATATCGCGCCGCGGATCTGGGTCTCAGGGTCGCGATGATCGAGCGATACCAATCGTTGGGTGGCGTATGCCTGAACGTCGGGTGTATTCCATCCAAAGCGTTGCTTCACATCGCGGCGGCCAAGGAAGAGGCCGAAAGGATCGCTGACAAGGGAGTGCGATTCGGCGCGCTGGAATTGGATCTGAATGCACTCAGATCATTCAGGGACGGAACGATAAAGAAGCTGACTGACGGGCTCGGTCAGATGGCGCGGGCGCGGGACGTTAGAATCATCAACGGATTTGCCAGATTTGTCGCGTCGAATTGCTTGGCAATTGATCTCGATACTGGTGCGTCTCAATATGTTGAGTTCGAGAAGTGCATCATCGCCACGGGTTCCTCGGCGAATAAGTTAAGTGTGTTTCCGAAAGACGAGCGGATCGTCACGTCGACCGGAGCTCTGCAGCTAAAGACGATCCCGAAGCAAATGCTTATCGTCGGGGCGGGCATTATCGGACTCGAGATGGCCACGATTTATAGCTCGCTTGGCGCTCAAATCGATCTCGTTGAACGATTGCCAAGTATGCTCGCCGGCGTTGATCCGGATGCTGTGAAGATATGGCGAAGCAGGAACGCTCATCGGTTCCAACATATTGATCTCAATGCGGGTGTAGTGAGCGCCACGGCAGATAGTAAGGGCGTATCGGTCGAGATTGAAGGCGCAAAGCCGGGGCGTCGAACTTACGATCTTGTCCTGCAGTCCGCAGGCAGAGTGCCGAACAGCGCAAGTATTGGCTTGGAGAAGATTGGTGTAAGACGCGACGCAAAAGGTTTCGTTGCAGTCGACAGACAAATGCGGACGAATTTGCCTCATATTTTCGCGATCGGCGATGTCGCGGGCAACCCCATGCTCGCCCATAAGGCGGTTCACGAGGGGCATGTCGCGGCCGAAGCGGCTGCCGGGCTCAAGAGCTTCTTTGACGCGAAGATCGTCCCGAACGTTGCTTACACTGATCCCGAGGTGGCCTGGGTTGGCGTCATGGAGCATGAGGCTGCCTCTTCAGGCAGGCGCGTTAGATCCGCGAAGTTTCCGTGGGCCGCCTCGGGCAGAGCGGTCGCCTCGGGCGCGTCTTATGGCATGACCAAGCTGATCATCGACCAAGAGACGCACCGCATCATCGGCGGTGTGATCGTTGGCCCGCACGCTGGCGACATGATCGGAGAAATCTGTCTGGCGATCGAGATGGGCGCCGATGCAATTGATATCAGCAAGACCATTCATCCGCATCCGACGTTCGGAGAAACAATAGGCCTGGCTGCCGAAGTTTATGAAGGTGTTTGCACGGATGTGTTGCCGGGTGCGAAGAGGTCGACCAAGCGCGCGAGCTACTAGAAATTCAAAACCTGCGCCGGCACCAGGTCTCTCGCTGCCGGTCGTTCATATGGGACCCGAATATGGCGGGAGATTCTCGGACGGACGTCAAGGTACCTTTGAGCGTTCAAGAGGAGGAATTTGCCGCGGCATGTCGAGACTTCGTTCTGGAGAGAAGACCTGATCTGGCGGCATCCATCGTCATTGTAGACAACCAGCTCAGGATTGCGAATGATCCGCATGTTCGGGTCTCATTTGTAGAACTCGGTCTTGCCAGATTGGTGCGAGTTCTACATCTCGCAATCGAAGGCAAGGCGATTACGCTGAAAAGAGTGCCAAGGCTCCTGTTCGACCTGTCGAGATTCAGAAGAAAGATTCTCCGCGCGCTAGGTAGAGATGATCGAGGACAGCGCGTCGGAAAATAGGCGCGATTTCTTCAGCGCGCAGTTTCAAGGAATGGACATTCATCAACGCGAGCGGACCCGGCAGTCATCCTTGGCAGGACCGTCGGCCATTGGGACCTCTGAATTGCAAATGCGGGTACGGCGGTGCGGGCATTGCGAGATCTGAGCCGGGCGATGAAATGAGCTGTTCCGGACCGATGCCTTCCAAGTCACGCGCCCGTTCTTTGTGTGCTGTCGAAATCATACGACGCGTCAAATGCCGGAAATAGCACTGAGAGGTGCCGACTTCAGCACAAAATGCGGTCTGATGTGTACGATCGTATTGCTGCTGGAAGTCGTTCGCTGAGTTTCTGCGATCGAATTCCGCATTCGGCGTTTGCGAAAGGTTTCCGATCTTTCGCTTCCTCCCTCTACTTGGCCCGGCGCGATCGCCGGGCCCTTTTCTCGACACTTGGCTACATCTTGTGTCGCTCGAAGCCGGTTGATCAGCGTTGTATGATCTTCTTCAAGATTTCGGTAGCGTTCGAAATTCATCCCGGGTCAGGGGGGCGAAGGTCTCGCCAGAAATCTCGCCGATAGTTTCAATCGCTGCGCCCGCTATCCGTCTTCCCTTCTCGGTCAAATCGATCTCGCGTCGCCGCGGATCCAGAGGGTCTTTTGAGCTCTTGATGAGGCCGCGTGATTTCAGACGATTGATTACGACGCCTTCGATGGTCGTGATCTCATGCTGGTCGATATCGACTGAGAGCGTGGTGCAGCTCGAAATCGGCTCGCCGTCGAGCAGAACTGTACAGGCGCCGCAAACCTCCATGCCCGGCGATCTATACGGGCTTCTAAATGGCTGTCTACTCTGAATGTCCGATGGCCGGCATAGATCAGACAAGATCTGGAGTCTTCGGCTGACCATGTATGACTCTTAATGCACTCGAAACGTCGGCAACCAGCTTGCGTCGACTCCAACTTCCATGACGATTGGGTGGGAAGTTCTTAAACGATGATCGCGCGACCATTGGAGGTTCTTACGCGTCCAGCTACTGTTTTTGAGAGATATTTTTCTTTTTGTCTCTCTGAGTTGACAGTTTTATCTCGTGCTCCATAGGAGAGCGTCGGCTTTAGGGACGCGAGCCAGGCTCAACGGAACTTTCAGATGAGAAAAGTGCTGGCCGCAAAGCTGCATGGCATCCACGTTACAGAGGCCAATCTTCATTATCACGGCTCGATCACGCTCGATCCGGATCAGTGCCATGAGGCGGGGATTCTGCCGATGGAGTTCGTGGAGATCTGGAATAAGAACTCCGGGGCGCGAATTTCGACGTACGTGATTTTTGGCGAGCCCGGCTCGCGTTGTTGTGTTCTTAACGGCGCCGCCGCGCGCACCTGCCAAGTCGGCGACCAGATCATCGTCTGCAGTTCGATGTACGTGGATGAGACCCAAATCGCTGGGTTGAGACCAAAAATTCTCGCCTTTGATCGCAACAACCACATTATCGATCGCCTGACCTATTCGGTCACTCGGGATGGTGCGGAGCGCTATGGCTTCGAGATACTAGGTGAGGCAGGTGACGCGAAACCAATACCACTTCGATCCGCGGAATCGAACTAAGGCCGGCTCACGGGATAGGGGGCGAGAATGAGTTACACCTCAGAAGCCACGGGCGAGCGAGTCACGCTTCCAAAGCTGCAACGGTGGAAGGAGGAGGGGCGGCGCCTCGTGATGACGACCGCCTATGATGCGGTTACGGCGCGCATTGCGGATCCCGTCGTGGATATGATCCTTGTCGGAGACAGCGTCGGTAACGTCTGCCTCGGATTCGACAATACACTGCCGGTCAGCCTCGCGATGATGAATCACCATCTCGAGGCGGTTGCGCGTGTGAGACCTCGCGCCTTGCTCGTGGCCGACATGCCATTTCTAAGCTTTCACCTCAGTCCAGAGGACACGATCCGCAACGCCGGAGGCTTCTTGCAGCGTGGCGCCGACGCCGTAAAGCTCGAGGGCGGATCCAAACGCGTCGAAATGATACGCGCCCTGGTCGATTGCGAGATTCCAGTGATGGGCCATCTCGGTCTCACCCCGCAGAGCGTCAACGTCCTGGGTGGATTCAAGGTGCAGGCCCGGAAAGTTGATGACGCCTTGCGCCTGCTCGACGACGCCCATCGCCTGCAGGAGGCCGGCTGCTTCGCTCTGGTCATGGAAGGCATCCCGGCCGAACTCGCTGCGCGAGCGACGGAAACGCTGACCATACCTACCATCGGGATTGGCGCAGGTCCTGGTTGTTCGGGGCAGGTATTGGTGTTTCACGACGTGCTTGGCTTGATTGAAGGCCACGTCCCAAAATTCGTTCGTACTTACGCCGACGGCTTTCGGGTGTTGCAGGAGGCGCTGTCGCGTTGGGTTGCCGATGTCCGGGACGGTACCTTTCCGGCACCGCAGGAGTGCTATCGGCTTCCCGAAGGCATAGGTGAGACGATCGCAAACTGGGCGCCTTCCAACCGAACTCGATGTGAAGCGTAAAAATGCAGACAATCACGACGGTCGCCGAGCTTCGCCGCGCTCTCGCAGAGGCTCGCAGAGCCGACAAATGTGTCGGATTTGTACCGACAATGGGCTATCTGCACGACGGCCACTTGGCGCTGATCGAGGCCAGCCGGGCGCAATGCGACGTCACGGTGGTTAGCATCTTCGTCAATCCCACTCAGTTCGGGCCAAACGAGGATCTCAGCACCTATCCACGCGACTTCGAGCGCGACGGGAAGCTATGCCGCGATGCTGGTGTTGCAATCGTCTTCGCGCCCGCTGCGCAGGAAGTCTATCCGGCTCAATTCGAGACCTTCGTGGAACCAGGCGAGCTCGCGAAGCCGCTCTGCGGCGCTTTCAGGCCCGGACATTTTCGTGGGGTCGCGACGGCCGTATGCAAGCTGTTCAATTTGGTACAGCCGGACGTTGCGTTCTTCGGGCAAAAGGATTTTCAGCAGTGTGCGGTCGTGCGTCGGATGGCCAACGATCTCGATCTTCCGATCGAGATCGTGACCGTTCCGACCGTTCGGGAAGCGGATCGTCTCGCAATGAGCAGCCGCAACCGGTATCTCAGCGAGGAAGACCGAGGGCGGGCCCTCGCCATCAGTCGTGCGCTATTTGCCGCGGCGGAGGAGTTCGGCTTGGGAGAGCGGAACGTGGACAGGCTGATTGCAATTGCCAAGGGGCATTTGGAAACGGTCGATCGGCTGCAGTACCTTGAGCTCGTCGACGGCGACACGCTCAAGCCCGCCGTAAGTCCGCTGGACCGCCCCGCGGCACTGTGTGTGGCGGCCTATGTCGGCTCGACGAGGTTGATCGACAACGTGATACTTCAGCCAACTCCGTAGCGCGACAGAGGCGAAAGAATCGTCTTGATTGAAGCTGCCCGACGCAAAGCGCCTCCCGCAAGCCGTCCTCACCTTCGTGGGGTGGCCGAGGGGATTATTTTCGAAGACGTGCAGTTTCGGCGCGCAGACCGTCAGGTTCTTGCCATTTCCGAGCTTCGCCTGGCTGAGCGCCGGGTCGGCCTGATTGGTGACAATGGTTCAGGCAAGAGCACGATGTTGCGGCTGATGAACGGGTTGCTTCTGCCAACTCGCGGGTGCGTCGAGGTGGAGGGGCTCGGTACGGTACGGCATCGCAAAGACCTTCCGGCAAAGGTCGGCTTTCTGTTTCAGAATCCTGATCACCAGCTCATTTTCCCGACCGTTGCCGAGGAGGTCGCTTTCGGACCGGCGGAGCGCGGAATATCGGCGCGGCAGGCCAGGCAGCAGGCGATAGCGTTGCTGGAGCGGCACGGCTGCGGCGAGTGGGCGGACCGCAACGTCAACGAGCTGTCCGGCGGCCAGAAGCAACTCGTCTGCATCCTGGCGCTGCTCGCGACGGAGCCGTCTATCCTGCTGATGGACGAGCCGTTCTCCAGTCTCGATTTGCCAACACGATTGTTGTTGTACCGAAGGATCATGGCGCTTCCGGAGCAGGTGGTGATGGCGACTCATGATTTTGAGCTGCTCCCCGCGTTCGATCGCGTGATCTGGCTGGATGAGGGCCGCATCCGTCTCGACGGCCGACCGGCCGAGGTCCTGCCTGCCTACCGGGCGCATGCAACGATCGTCGGGGCAGGGGACGCCCTAACGTCATGATGACCGACGGCCTCGCGCCACAGACCTGGCTGCACCGCGTACCGGCCGGCGTCAAATTTGTGGGCCTCGCCCTCCTCAGTGTGCTTTTGCTGCCGGTCGGCGACTGGCGAATTCTGGCGGGCGCATTGGCCGTGATTGCCATCGTCTATGCCGGCTTCGGCCGCGCCGGCATGGCGCGCCTCAGCTTGCTGCGGCCGTTGGTGCCGCTGCTTGTGGTCGTCGGCGGCGTGCAGGCCGCATCGGGTGGTTGGAATGCCGGCGCCGTCGTCACCATGCGGCTCCTGGCGATGCTCTTGCTCGCCGATCTCGTCAGCATGACCACCACGATGAGCGCTCTGATGGAGGTGCTGGCACCAGTGCTCCGCTTGCTCCGCCCGCTTGGGGTCAATCCGCGCAAGATGGCGCTTGCCGTGGCACTTGTTCTGCGTTTCGTGCCCGTCCTGATGACGCGGTGGCGCGCACGCGAGGAGGCCTGGAAGGCACGCACGCACCGCCGCATTCCGCCGCGACTGGTGGCCGCTTTCCTCGCCGACATTCTGCAACTGGCCGACCGCGTCGCCGAAGCGCTCGATGCACGCGGCTTCGACCGCTCCGCCGCCGATCATCACTCACCCCCGTTGTAGGAGAAAATCCCGTGGAGTCCCGCGCCATCGTTCGTATCGCCCTGCTTGCCGCCGTCATCGCAGCGCTTGGCATGGTGCCCAGCATCGTCTTGCCGATCGCCATGGGTGTGCCGATCACGGCCCAGACTCTCGGCGTCATGCTCGCCGGGATCGTCCTCGGCCCTCGCCATGGCGCGCTGGCGGTGCTGCTATTCCTGTTCGTGGTCCTGCTCGGAGCGCCGCTGCTATCGGGTGGACGCGGCGGGCTCGGCGTGCTTTTCGGGCCGTCGGTTGGCTTCCTGCTAGGCTGGGCTCCCGCTGCCTTTGTATCGGGTCTTGTGATGGCGCGGCTGAGGACCTTGCCGGTATTCGCGGCGGCGCTCGTTGCCGCGATCGCGGGCGGCATTGTGGTGGAGTATACCTGCGGTATTCTCGGCCTGATGGCGATGGCAAGGATGAGCTTGCCGCAGGCTTTAGCCGCAACCGCCGTGTTCGTGCCGGGCGATCTTTTGAAGGCGCTGGCCACTGCCTTTGTTGCGGAGGCATCGCACCGGAGCTATCCGGCTGCAATCGTTAGCCGTTCACGACCGTGGCCTCCACCATCACCGCAATGCTGTCGCGGCATGCCCGCGAAACGCCGAGCCGACCGGCTGTCGTTTGCGAGAACCATGTGGTGAGTTGGAAAGACCTCGATCAGGCCGTGAATCGTCTTGCCGGACATTTGGCGAAGGTGGTGCCGGCGGGCCGCGGCGTCGCCTTGCATCTGCCGAACGGGCCGGCGCTCGTTCTGCTGTTTCTCGCCGCCTGCCGCTCGGGGCGCGAAGCTCAAATTCTCGATCCGTCCTGGCCGACGGAGACGGTGCGGCTCGCGCTCACGGCGCTGGCGCCGGGGATCGTCGTGAGTGGAGATGTGACATTGGCCGGCGAGACGGAAGTGCTGGCGGTTGTCGATCCTCACGGCCCGTTCGAGGCCGTCGCAGATGCCATCGGCGCCAGTCCATTGTCCGCGGCGATAGCCGAGCCAGATCCGCTGACGCCGTTCTATGTCGGGTTCACCTCGGGATCGACCGGAACACCGAAAGGATATCGCCGCCATCATCAATCGTGGATCGAGAGTTTTCGGGCGGGGGACCGCGAGTTCGATATCGGCGCCGGCGACATCGTTCTCGCACCGGGCGCGCTGACTCATTCCCTATTCCTCTACGGCCTTGCGCATGGGCTCTATGTCGGGGCAACCGTCATTCTGTGCCGCCTGTTCCGGCCGAATCTCGTCAACCGCCTGATCGCGGTCCACCAGGTAAGCGTGATTTACGGCGTGCCGACCCAGCTCGAAATGATGATCGAGGCCGCCATGCGCGATGGCCTGCCGCCGTTCCTGAACGTGCGGTGGATGCTGTCGTCAGGTGCCAAATGGCAAGGTCGCGCGCTGGCCGAATTGCGGCAGCAATTTCCGGCAGCGCGCTTTGCCGAATTCTACGGCGCCTCCGAGTTGAGCTTCGTGACCGTGGCGAAGGACGACGAGGATGTCCCATCGGACTCCGTCGGGCGTCCGTTCGCAGCCGTCAGTCTCACCATCCGCGACCATCTCGGGCGTTGCCTTCCACCTGGAGAGACCGGTCAAGTGTTCGTGGCAAGTCCTTTCCTCTTCATGGAGTATGCCTGCGGAAGCGAAACGGTGCTGCCACGTCATGGTGACGCGGTGTCGGTCGGTGATATCGGCATGCTCGACGCGCGCGGCTTCCTGAGGCTCGCCGGCCGTGCCAGCCGCATGATCATCACGGCCGGCAAGAACGTGCATCCGGAGGAGATCGAGCGTGTGCTCGAGGGGCATCCCGCCGTGGCCGCAGCTGGGGTTCTCGGCGCCGTCGACGAACGTCGGGGCGAGCGGCTGGTGGCTTTGCTCAGGCTGGGTCCGGATGGGCGCATAGCGTCTTCCGATCTGATCAGCCACGCCCGCCTGAGCCTGCCGCTCTACAAGATCCCGCGCCGGTTTGCTGTGCCACCGCACTGGCCGATGACCTCGTCCGGCAAGACCGATTTCCATGCGCTGCGCCGACTCTGGGAATCCGGCGACTGCGCGGTGCTGCGGTGAGCGCCGCATATCTCGTCGCTGCACGCCGGACGGCGGTCGCCCCTCGGGGCGGCGCACTCAAGGCGGTGGAGGTCGACGAACTCGGCGCGGCGCCAATTCGGGCCGTGCTGGCCGACACCGGCATCGCAGCGGAGGCGATCGACGACGTCATTTTCGGCAATGCATTGTACGGCGGCGGCAACCCGGCGCGGCTCGCCGCGCTGCGGGCGGGTCTTCCGGATCACGTCCCGGCCTTGACCATCGATAGCCAATGCTGCGGCGGCCTCGACGCGATCATGCTCGCCGCCGAGCGCATCGTGAGCGGAGGAGCGGATGCCGTTATCGCCGGCGGTATCGAGAGTTTCAGCCGCGCGCCATTGCGCGCGCGGCGGCCACGCCACGCCGGTGAGGCGCCGCAACCCTATGACCGTCCTCCGTTCGCGCCATGGCCGGAGCGGGATCCTGACATGATCGCTGCCGCCGCGACGCTGGCTGAAAGGTTCGGCATTTCGCGTGCACGACAGGATGAATTTGCGATCGGAAGCCATCGGAAGGCGCTGCAAAATCCGCCCGGCGCGGCGGAGATCGTGCCGCTCGCCGACCTGTCGCATGATGCCTTTCCCCGCGCCCTGACGGGGGCGACCTGCGCACGCCTTGCGCCGCTCGCGGGTGATGCTGCATTCGGCGTGACGCGCGCGACGGTGGCGGTTGAAGCCGATGCCTCGGCCGCGGTCCTCGTGGTTTCCGAGGCGATGGCCCGACGACTCAACGCGAGGCGGCCCTTGCGGATCGTGTCGGCGACCCGTCGCGGTGGCGACCCTGCTATGCCCGGCACGGCACCGATCGCGGCGGCTGAGAGCGTCCTTGCGGCGGAGCGGATCGCGCCGGCGCGGATTGCCGTGGCGGAGGTCATGGAGGCCTTCGCCGCTCAGGCGATTGCCTGCGGCGACGGCATCGGGGTGCCGGCGTCGTCGCTCAATCGTGGCGGCGGCGGACTCGCGCGCGGGCATCCGATCGGTGCATCGGGCGCGATCCTGGCAGTGCGCCTCTGGCACGAAATGCAGTCGGAACCATCTGGTGCGATCGGGCTTGCGGCGATCGCGGCTGCGGGCGGACTTGGCAGCGCGCTGCTTGCGACGGTCTAAAGAGACGGGAACTGTTGCGATGAATCAGATGCAACCGGACGCAGAATCTCCAACAAAGGCGACCGCACTTCGCGTCGCACGGGCGATCGATCTTGCAGCCTTCGTGGGCACCGAACTTGCTCCGGGCCGCTGGCGATCGGTAACGCAGGATGAGGTCGACCAGTTCGTCGCACTGACGGGCGATCGGAACTGGGTTCACACCGATGTGGAGCGCGCCAGGCGCGAACTCGACGGAGCGACGATCGTGCCGGGCCAATTGCTCCTGGCGCTCGTTCCTGCTCTTTTGCAGGAGGCCTATGTGGTCAGCGGTGCCGCGCAAAGCCGAGCTGCGGCTCTCCGCTCGGTTCGGTTTCGTTGCCCGGTGCGTCCGGGCGATAACTTCCGGCTAAGGGCGCGATTGACCCTCGTGGAGCAGCGGCCGCGATTCGTGCAGGTAGACGTATCGTGTGATCTCGAACTGAACTCGGGACAGTGTGCGTTGAAGTCCCAACGCACGGATGTCTTTTTCGACTGAGCCCAAGGGATCGCGATCTCGGCCTCGTCGTTGAGTTCATACCTCGCGCGGCACAGGGCGACATAGAGTACCTTGCGCAGCCCTTCATTGGGCGCGCATTCGCGCAACCCCTTCGCTCGCAAGAACCCGCTTCGGTCCTTGTTCTGCGCGCCTCAAGTCGGCGCTGGGAGATGGCCGAACTCCGCTTGCTCGTCGTGCACCTGACGAAACGCGCCCTCAGAACTGGGCGGGTTGAGCAGGCGGACCGGGCCAATCGCCTCGCAGGTTGTTCATGTCGTTTCGATCGAACAAATCCTGCCGGTAGGCAAAGACGTACCTACAGCCGCATGCCACCGGTGCCATCTGTGGGGCGGTGGCAATCGCCTTTTGTGGGGGTACGTAAGGGCGATGAGCCTTTTGTGCGGATGCCGTGCCCGTCACCGCGAAAGCGGCCGCTGCAATGATGAGGACGCGCGATGCATTCAAGAACATGTGAGCTCTCCTGCATTCGGTAGTCGTTCAGGTATGGAGCCACGGTGCCCGGGACAAGTTTTGATTCAGGTCAAGCTGGCCCGCGGGCTCGCCCCGTCATCGGGCGTTACGCAGGTAGACTTGACCACCGGTTGCGTATCGGAACCCCGTGAATGAGTGGCGATCAAGGTGGTCAATTCCGCGCGAACTTGATTGTTTTTATTGATCTTTTCGTTCGCTTCTTGCATTCGAGACAGGGAGGCAGCCGCGCTCAGATCGCAACTTGAACCGAATGTCGGTATCGGTGGTTGCGCCTCCCCGCTTTGAACTTACTTGCCGACCATTTTCGCCGGTGACGGATCGCGCACGAACGGCGGTCCGGCGGCTGGTATCCAACACCGTGTCGCGCATCAGATCAGTCCACACAGCGGCCAATCGTGAGGAGTTCGGCAGCGCCAGAGTTCCTTCATGCGGTCCATGGTCGTCTCGATGTGCTGTCGAACGAAATCGAAGTACTCGCGTGACACGCCATTCATTCCTTCGTCTGCGGTCGTAGAGTACATGATTGTTTCGGCGGAGGGGACCGAGCGTTCCGTTGCCCGCTCCGCTTCATTGCCCGGGGCCGTAATCCAGCTTTCGGTTGCAAGCCAGCAATCAGGCAGCTGTCAAAACGTCTCGGTAATCTTGCTCAGGCGAGGGGGACGATCCGGGTCAAACCCGCAGGCGCGCGCCGTCTGCTCGATCATCCGATAGGCCGGAACCAGCATGGTGATCGGGTCAGTCGCAGGGTCATCCTCCGCCAACCAGGGCAGCGACCCATATGGTCCGCCGCAGAGATGCAGCGCGATCTTTTGCTCGCGCATTTCTGCTGCCAGTGCGTCCACCGTGGCCGCCGTTTCATCCATGAGGCGCATCATGACAACCGGCGTGCGCGACGATAGCGCGGCGCGCGGCCCATGCTGCAGCTCTGCGGCGCTTAGACCAATCGAAGGCAGGCGCAGGATTTCCGAAAGTTTGAGCGCGATCTCCCTCGCCGAGCCCAGGCCTAGGCCCCGCGCCGCCACAAACACGGCTGACGCCTTGGCGAGATCAGTGGCAATCTCGGACCAGTCGAGCGCCAGCGCGCGATGCAGGCGCTCGGGCAGCCTCTCGAGAGCCGACCGCAGCGCCTGATCTTCGGCCAGCTCGGCAACGAGTCCGGCGCTGGCAGCCATCGAGCCGATCACGGTCTTGGTCGCAGCTACGGAATGTTCCTGGCCGGCTTCGATCGGAACGACGAACTCCGCTTCGTCAGCCACCGGCGACGACGTCGCATTGACGATGGCGATGGTGCGGGCGCCCGCGGCGCGCGCCGACCTGGTCGCCGCGACGAGATCCGGGCTGCGCCCGGATTGCGAGATCACGATGAAGAGCGCATGGCGCAGCATCAAGGGCGTGCGAAATGCCGTGATCACCGAAGGAGCACTGGCTGAAACAGGAAGGCGAAGCCGCGTCTCGACAAGGTATCTCAAGAAAACCCCGGCATGCCCAGAGCTTCCCCGGCCGCACACGACGCACAGGGGGGCGGAGCCGATCCCAATTCGCTGTGTGATGTCGCGCGCGGCGGGGCGACTGCGAACGATGTTGGCGACAACATCCGCGCTTTCTCCGATTTCGCTCGCCATCGCGGATGTCGTCACGGGTCAACCGCTCCGCCTCGATTGCGCGCCGCTCCCGTGGGATGCTGGTTACGAGTCCTGGCGAGCTCGGCGAACACGCGCCGAAGGTTGCCGTCACAGTTTTTGAGAACGGTCTCAGCATCAACCCTGTCGACACCCAACGCCAGAAGGACAGCCGTCTTGATGTCTCCCTCGGCCTGCTCAAGCGATCGTGCGGCGCGCGACGGATCGCAGTGCGCGATTTGTGCGACCATGGCTTCCGCGCGCCGCTTCAGCTTGGCATTGGTCGGCGGCATGTTCACCATCATGCCGCGATACACCCGGCCAAGGCGCAGCATGATTCCCGAGGAGATCAGGTTGAGAACGACCTTCTGTGCGGTGCCGGCCTTCATCCGCGTGGAACCGGCGATCAGCTCGCGGCCGGTCTCGATCAAGATCGGAAACTTTGCCGACTCCAGCAGCGCGGTGCCGCGATTGTTGGCGACACCGATCGTCACTGCACCAAAGGAGCCTGCCTGCTGCAGTGCCGCGACTGTGAATGGCGTTGTCCCGCTGGCGGCTACCGCAATCACCACGTCGCGCGGCGTGAGCCGCGCGGCATTGATCTGCGTGACCGCATCATCGACAGCATCCTCAGCTCCCTCGATGCTGGTGATGAACGCGCTGTCTCCGCCGGCGACGATGAAGCGGACGCGCTCGCGGGGCCAGGCGAAGGTCGGCGTCAGCTCGGCGCCGTCCTGCACCGCTACGCGGCCTGAGGTGCCGGCGCCGACATACACGATGCGACCGCGATCGCCCAGCGCCACCTTGGCCGCTTCAGTCGCCGCGGTGATCGCGGGAAGGGCATGGCCGATCGCGGCGACTGCCGCAAGCTGGCCCTCCCACATCGCTTCCATCGCTGACGTCAGCGGCCAAGCATCAAGGTCGGCAAAACGGGGATCGACTTCTTCCGTAGCCATATTGTTGATCCAAGCGCCATCAAACGCGGAACTTCGAAGCCTGTTCATGCTCAGTTTCTCTCTTGGGCAGGTCAAGCCGTCCTCGCGCCACCAGCAAGGCGCCAGCCGCGGCGTCGGCGTCAGGACGCCTCAGGCGGGCGCGCAGATCAGGCGTCAGCCATGGCGTAACGGGATCCGCGAGCCCGCCCACCAGCGAGAGCCGGTCAATTCCTCTCGCCAGAAACAGATCGAGCAGATCGCCAATTGCATCGGCCGCGCGTTCGACGATGCGACGGCCGACCGGATCGCCCAGATTGGCGTGCCGCATCACGATCGGCGCGAACGCGGCGTAGTCCGGGGCCCTGGCTTCTTCAGACCAGGCCACCGCTTGATAAGGATCATGATCGAATGCGCCCAGCACCTCTGAAAGCAATGGGGTCAGCTCGCCGCGGCGATCCGCGGCCCGCAGCGCCAGTCGAACAACCTGCAGGCCGATGTCGGCGCCGCTACCTTCGTCCGAGACGGGAAAGCCGTAGCCGGCGAGACGGATTTCGCGGCCGTCGAGCAGGCCGACACCCGCCGAGCCTGTGCCGGCGACCACGATGGCCCCATCCGCGCCGCTATGGGCGCCGAGACAGGCCGCGAGGCCGTCGCTGATGAAGAGGACGGACGCGAAGGGATGCGCGATGTTCTTGAGCGCCGCTTCCGCGCCCCGGCGGCCAAGTCCGGCAAGGCCAATTCCGGCGTGCATCCGCGCGAAATCCTCTTGCGTCAGGTCGGACTGTGCGGCCGCCGCTTCGGTCGCTTCAATGATGGAACGCCAGGCCTTTTCGACGCCAATCCGCGTCGTCGCAGATCCCGAGCTGGCTTCGCCGAGCAGCCTGCCGTTTTCGTCCTCGATCCGGGCACGGCAACGGGTTCCACCGCCATCAATGCCGAGATACGTGATACCTTTTGTTCCCATGGAAATTTAACGCGAGGGGGGCAGCTCCGGGTCCTCCGAGACTCCTGGTACATATAAGGTCCTGAAGGGGACGGGACTCACCTCACGAGCCCGTGACTGCTATTCTTGGATCAATTCTGATGGGCCACGCTGGGTCTTCTGTCTCTCTCTCGATTGCCGCGCAGCACATCTTTGATGGTGCCGAGATGCGCGGGCCGGGGTCGGTCAGGATCGCGCAGGGGCGGATTGAAAACATCGCCTTCGGCGAGGCGGACGGGCGCGCCTCAATCCACCTTCCGGCAGAGGCGATCCTTGCACCTGGATTCATCGACATCCAGGTGAATGGAGGAGGGGGTGTTCTTCTCAACGACCAGCCAACGGAGGCGGGCGTTCGACGCATCGTCGCAGCGCACCGCAAGGCAGGAACCACAGGCTGCTTGCCGACCCTCATTACCGACCGCATCGAGGTCCTCGAGCGGTTGGCCGCAGTCGCCGAGGCTTGTCTGATGATTCCCGGCGTGCTCGGTTTTCATCTGGAGGGGCCGGCCCTCAACAGGTCTCGCAAGGGTATTCATCCGGAAGCCGAGATACGCGTGCCCGATCGGCGCGATCTCGCCGCGATCAAAAGTTTCGGGCACCGCGGCCGCTCCATTGTGACCTTGGCCCCGGAATGCGTGCCCGCGTCCATGATCGATGAATTGATCGGCGCCGGATTGCGCGTCGCGGCCGGCCACAGCGACGCCACCGCAGCCGAAATCGGGCTGGCGGTCGATCGCGGTATCTCGGGGGTGACCCATCTGTTCAACGCCATGTCGCAGTTGAACGCCCGGGAGCCGGGCTTGGTGGGCGCCGCGCTAGCTGATGATCGGCTCTTTGCGGGGATTATCTGCGACGGCATCCACGTTGACCGCGCCGGCTTGCGTGTTGCCTCCCGCTGCAAGGGACGCGATCGATTGATGCTTGTCACCGATGCCATGCCATTGGTGGGCACGAACGACCGGCAATTCTTGCTGCAAGAAAGGCAGATCGCGTTGCACGAAAATCGCCTGACCGGCCCGGATGGCACACTCGCGGGCGCTCATCTCACCATGATCGAGGCGGTGCGCAACGCCGTTGCGCTGGTCGGAATCCCCCTTGTCGACGCCCTCATCATGGCTTCCCGGACGCCTGCGGCATTTCTAGGCCTTGAGTCCGAGCTTGGACGGATCGCGCCCGGCTACCGCGCGGACTTTGTCGCCTTTAATCCGAACTTCGAAGTCGTCGGAACATGGATAGCTGGTGCCGGCTCTGGCGAGGCGAGCGAGGTTTCTCACCGAGGTTAGATGCGCAACCATCCCATCATCGTGCAGAAATATGGCGGTGTCTGTCTTGAAACGCCGGCGAAGATTCGCGCGGTTGCGCGCAGTCTCGCCGACCTGCACGGCCGTGGTCATCGTGTCGTGGCGATCGTCTCCGCGATGGGCACGACCACCGACCAATTGATCCAGATGGCTTATCAGGTGAGCCCTGGTCCCAATCGCCGTGAACTCGACATGCTGCTGACGACTAGTGAGCGCATCAGCATGTCCCTGGTGAGCATGGCGCTTTCCGATCTCGGAGTTCCCGCGATCAGCTTCACCGGCAGCCAGGCCGGTTTGTTGACCGACGACTCTCATTCCTCGGCACGCATTCTGGATGTACGCCCAATTCGCGTGCGTGAGGAGCTCGATCGGGGGCGCGTTGTGGTGCTGGCAGGATTTCAGGGTGTGAACCCGGCGACCAGGGAAATCACCACGCTCGGGCGAGGCGGCAGCGATACCACTGCCGTTGCAATGGCTGCGGCGCTGAAGGCGGAGCGCTGTGAAATCATCAAAGAGGTCGATGGAATTTGTTCTGCCGATCCGCAAATCGTGCCGGATGCAAAGCCGCTGCGGCGAGTGGACTTCGCATCCCTTTCTGAAATGTGCTTCTGGGGTGCAAAAATCCTGCATTTTCGTAGCGTAGAGCTGGCCCAAAGTCAGGATGTGCCTCTGATTCTCAAGCAGTGGGGTGGCGTTGAACTCGGCACGCAAGTGACGAAAGAGGTTGCAGGCATGGAGAATGGAAAGGTTCTAGCCGTCAACTCGATGGCTCGCATTGAGCATGTGGAAATCGATTCCAAGGATCTCAATCAGGGTTTCGAGAAATTCGCACAGCATCTCAAGGAAAACGGTCTGTCCTGGCCACAACTCCTCGCCTCGAGCTTCACCATGGGAAAAACCAGTATGACCGTCGCCTGTGATTCAGTGTGGCTCGATGCGCTGTTGCGCACGTTGGAGCAAAGCAAGGACCTGCGCACGCAGCGCGAGGCTTCAAGCTCGGTGAGTCTCACCTGCTTCGGCGGCGTTTCATCAGAATTGCCGTTCAGAGCACTGCAGGTTCTCGGACATCAAGGGATTGTCCCCGACAAGTATGTGTTGTCGCCCCATTCGGTCAGCCTATTTGTCCCTGTGGAGGACCGGGAGGCCGCAGTTAAGGCATTGCATTCTCTCGTCCAGCAGACATAGAGGCGGGCGAGGTGCGGGAACTATGTAATACGCGCACATTCTACGCAGAGTACGTTCAGAGTGACACCAACACCTGCCTGCCGGCTCTGCTGGCCGCACGCGGAAACCTGCAACGATCTCGGCAATCTCTTGCGTGAGCTCAGGAGGCGGAACGTTACTGTCGCTAGGCCTTGCGCGGCTTCGCTGAGGCATGTTCGAAGCGTGAGCGGTGATATCCGACAAACGATTTGGTCAAAGCGACCCACCGCGTGTGCGGGAGCGCCTTTGCCGGGGCGTGCGATGCCGATCTCGCGCCCATAATTTCTGCGGCCTCGCTCGAAGCGGGAAAGCAAGGCAAGCCACCCACGCTTTATCTACTGGCTCACATTGAATACACATATTCCGGTCGCACTATTCAACGGTGGCGTTTTCTGTCGGCCCAAGATTTGTCGGATGGCCGAACTTTGGCACGACGTATTGTCGCAACGATAGCGCGCGATCCAGCCGTGGCGCCAGCCGAGGCACACCAAGCCCAATTCGAGCCCGGTCAAGTGGCTTGGTAGAGGCTCCAGCCCCGGCGAGCGCCTCCCATGCTGATGCGGGACGGTGGCAACCAACAGCGAGCATCGGCAAACGACGCGGCAAGTCTAAGCTTCGTCAATCCGCGATGATCGATTTGCATAAGTAACGGAATTGCAGCCGACCGCAGGATAGCGTCGGACCCCGAGCACGGCCGGGGCCATCTTGCAGGGATATCCACATCGTCAGAGCTCGCGCCCCGCGGCCGGATGCGTCAGGACCTTTACTTTGATCCAGTGTTTCTGCCGGCCGCCGCGGTACGGCCGATCGCGATGCTTGGAAACAGACCCTCCAAACCCATGCGGCAGACGGCGCGAAAGAGGCCGCGCCCGATGTCGCCGCGCTCGAATGTCGCCGCGGTGATACCGTCCGTCCGCTGAGCCAATAGCTGTTCTAGGTTGGCCTTGCGCATGTCGAGGGGAAGGACCCCAGATCGATCCCGCCCATGGGAAGAAGATCGAAGGTGTAAAGTTGCACTTCATGCTGGTGCTTACGGGAGTGGAGCGGGCTGAAATCTCCGGGACGTGCTCCGGATGGCCGAGCTTCCGTTCGATTACAGACTGGACATGGCTCTCCGGGAATGAAAGGCCGCTCCCGATGTGCCCAACGAAAAAGCCCCGGATGAATTTTTGGGATGAAGCTGCGTTTGCCGACCAGACGGCAGACCGCCTGGTCCCAACTCGTTTTTCGATCCGGAAAAACCTCCAGGCTGGGGCCGATGTGATCTACTCCGGAAGCAAATCCTTTCCTGCCAGCCGGACGTAAGTTTCGCTCTCGTGCAGTTCGAGCCAACCCTGGTCGACCGCGTACCTGATGCCGGCCCCGAACTCATTGTCGTTGGCCTTCAGCGTATGGAGGAATGCGGGGTTGATCTTTTCCATGTGAATGCGGCCGTCCTGAACCGGTTCGATACTGGCCGCCAACTGGACAAGCTTCCGCGCTGCGATCTCGGGATCGGCGTAAGGACGTTCAGCGGCAAACTTGGTCATGGTCGCTCTAAGGCTCCTCGCTAGGATGGAGCTATTTATAGGGCGTGATCTGCCTTGTCTCGGTTAGCCTGATCATGCGAGCAGGCGGCGCGTATCGGGTGATGCGGCATGATCGGTACTTGAAGGAGGCTTCCAGCTTCCAGAGCGGCGTTCCCGAGGTTCTCGGATCGCCTCAAGCGGGAGACTAGCACTCGTCTTACACCGAACGCACTCGGCCTCAGCCAGCTAAGTGCGCCATTAAGGCATTGAGCGATTGCGGGTGAAGTTTGGTTTGGGCAGGGTCGCCGTAGCCTTCCATGCGGACGGACCGCGCCTCAGCTTCTGCCCGATCAGCCTTGCGGATCTTGGCACGCTCGCGGGCTCCCTGAGCGTGGATCTTCGCGCCCATGATACGGCCGCCCCATATGACCTCTCGCGACCTGGTGCCCATGGCAGATAGATTCGCCAGAATGGCTCGGAGGCAAGCCGCTATGCCTTGGTACATAGCAAGGGCAAGCGCCACCCCAGCACACCCAGACTCTGGGGGACGACTGAAGCGGGCGCGAGGAGCGTGTTGAAATTGCGCGGAGATCGTTGGAAGCAAATGACCGCTGCTTGGTCTAGCGCATTGCGATCGTTGGCTCTTACCTCTAACTATAAGGGGCTCGTAGTCATCGCGGACCTTGATCTCGATGCGGTGGCGACGCGCTATGGCTTGACGGCATGCGGCAGCCGGGCCAGGTCAAAGCATCAAAGCACCGAACGATATTTGTCGAGGCGCCCGTCCCAAAGACGGATCTCAAGAAAACGTCCCCTAACGTCCTTGCTAATCTGAGCAGAAGGTAGTCGCGGAGATTCGATCGCACCAGCGCTGTGAAGGACGAGTTGCGTGACAATCTGCTTTAGCAAGAGGGCGATCTCGACTCGCGTCGCGTAATGCTGCTCCTGCTTATTTAATAGATCAGCGACTTTGTCCACGAGCGTGAGCAACTTGTTTCTTCGCGCACCTTGCAGTCGCTCGAGCAAAGCAGGGTGTGTCAGGAATGCGAAGACCGTGACTTCGAAGTCTCGGTACGTCCAAGCGGTGCGACTGCAACCGTTCCCATCAAGCACTTTCTCGCATGCCAAGACTTGAAGATTTGCAACCCGGTGGAGCACAACTTCATTGCCGCAATAGCCGCATGTGGTGAGACCTGCGAAGATGTTCGCAAGATCGCTTCCTTTGCGGCCGCGGCTTGCAAGATTTTGTCGCCGCGCGGTCTGTGCGCGCTCGAACGTTTGTTTGTCAATGACGGCTGGATAGTAGTCATTCACCGGCGGGCCCTGAGGGATTCCCTTCGTGTGACCACCTGCAAAGCTCTTCGGCTGGTATTCTCCATACGTCGCGCGGTTCCGCAGCATGTAGTCGATCGTCGTGTGATCCCAGCTGTCTGACTGGGTAAAGGGCGGGATCTTTCTCGCATCGAGGTAATTCGCGATTGCGTAACTTCCCATTCCCCCGATAGCCAGCTCGAATATCCGTCTCACGACCTCTGCTCGCTCGGGAATGAACAAGAAACTTTGGCGGTCCTCACTCAGACCTAACCAGCTTGGGGCGGCCGAAATCTTCTTTCTGGCGCTGGTCATTGGCTTCCGGTCCTGCCCGTACACTCTCCGTGATTCTTCTTCTAAGCGACTCAACTGAGCTTTTCGATGCTCGTACACTTGAAGAAGGCGCGCCCGCCGGCGCTGCGGTTTTCACATGCTCGCGGTGTCACGGGACCGTGAAGAAGAATTTTCCTTGCAATTTCAGTGGCATACGGTCTTCAAGGGTTGCAAGCTCGCGTGATTTTTGTGCAACACCCATCGGAAAACACGTTTCATAGGCCCGCTTCGGAGCGTTCTTTTGTTGTGTGTGCAAAGACCTTCCATAATGGTGACTCAGCGACGGAGGGGGGCATCCCAAGGTCGTCCCGTTTAGGTCATTCGCTTAAGTCCCTCGCGTTCATGCGGGTGTGTCCGAAGACGCGAAGGAGCCGAAAGCGGTGATTTAGAGGGGGTTGGGGAATTGGCCGTCCGGTCAGTGACCTTCCCTGAAGAGCAACTTGGAGGTTTAACATGAAGTTGGTTAAGAGCCTTTTGCTCGGCTCAGCGGCGGGTCTGATCGCCGTGGGCGGAGCACAGGCAGCCGATCTGCCCGTGAAGGCCAAGGCGGTCGAATACGTGAAGATCTGCTCCCTGTACGGTGCAGGATTCTACTACATCCCCGG
>NZ_FNCU01000080.1:0-26887 GCF_900099855.1 Bradyrhizobium sp. Rc2d
TTCGTCCATCTGTTCGGCAGCAAGTCAGCGACCGATGTCTATACCTTGTCGGCGGCGCAAGCGCGCAAGGCGTTCGACACCGCCTCCGACCAGAACAAGGAATTGTGGGCGCTTGCCCAGAAGCTCGCGACGGAAACGGGTGAGCCGATCAGGAAGCACTTCACCAGGGTTCTCCACCAAGGCGCCGGCTAAAAAAGCGCGCTCAATTTCACATCCAGATTCGTTTGAGGAGGGATCCGGCCGGTTGGAGCACGCCGAGCTGAGCGAGCACGCCCCCCACTGCCCCATGCTCGATCAACAAGTTGCGCGATGCCCCCCAAGTACCGCGCACCGACAAGAGGCGCATTCCAACCGGCCGGCGCTTTTCTGCAAACTACAACAAAGACAAATCGCAAGGGAGGGCAACATGGGAATGGTCATGGTCAAATGTCCGCAAACCGGACACGCGATTCCCACCGGTATCCAGACTGATCGCGAGAGCTTTGGGTGCCGCGCGGTGTTTTTCTCGCGCACCCGTTGTCCGATCTGCCGCACCGATCACGCGTGGTTCGCGCGGGAAGCCTGGGTCGACGAGCCGGGCATCCGGATCGCGCCGTCGTAGCGGCGGCTCCCGGCGAACGGCTTTGTTGACCTTGTCTCGATCCCGGCGGCCTTCAGACGCAAGCTGCATGACCGGCTCATGGATCTCGACCGAGACAAGGTGCGAGACATTCATGGACCCTCTATCGGCGAGCGACGTGTTCCTTACGGTCGCGATCATGAGCGCCACTTTCCTGGCCGAGGTTGGGCTATTTATTTTGATTGGAATGCTTTGAAAGGAGCGCGCGATCTGGGCATCGCGCCGCCGATGCGAGGTCTAGGACTCCGCAAGCTTCAACAGCGGGGGAAAGCAGACATCACCCGAGGTCGCAGAAGGGCCATTTTCGGACTCATGCACCGCGTCAAAGTGAACCCTCATTCGATCACCTCATTGGCCTGCAACAGCATCGAGGTCGGTAGATCAAGGCCAAGCGCCTCAACTGTCCCCAGGTAGACGTTCAGCTCTGAGGAGTTCCCTCAATCGCGAACCGGGCCGGGCGGTATCAAAGAACCGAAACACGTTCTCGAGCAGCCTTGCGGGTGGTGCCGAAAGGCGCGATGATGTTGCACCGGGCGCAATACCGGCGAATGTTCAACGAGTGTCCTGCTTCGTCCTGCAGTTAAGTAAATGCCGGGAGGGGTCGATGGTACACGTTGGCAAGCACGCGGTTGTGGTGGGCGCGGGAATGGGCGGTCTTTTAGCCGCACGCGCTTTGGCGGATCATTTCGACGAAGTGACCATACTTGAGCGTGACGCGCTTCCGGATTCGGCTGATACGCGCAAAGGCGTACCGCAAGGACGGCATACGCACGGATTGCTTGCCCGCGGGCGCGAGGTACTCGAGCAGTCGTTTCCCGGGTTTACTGAGGAAATAATCGCTCAGGGAGCAGTACCTGCGGACATCGTCAACGATGGGCTTTGGTTCAATTACGGCGTCTATCTTCACAACGCCCCCAGCAAGATGGTTGGGCTCGGGGTGAGCCGACCGACGCTGGAAGGCTTCGTGCGACGGCGGCTCCTTCAACTACCCAACATTCGGGTGCAGGAGCGTCGTGACGTTGTGGAGCCGGTGTTTGATCGCCCCTCAGGCCGCGTGACCGGTGTTCGCGTCCAGTCAAAAAATGGCTCAGGCGACAAGGAAACCCTGGAAGCCGATCTCGTCGTTGATACAAGCGGTCGCGGGTCAGCAAGCCCCACATGGCTCAATGCGTTTGGTTTCGCAAAACCGCCGGAGGAGCAGGTCACTGTCAATCTCGGCTATGTCACCCGCTTCTGTCGTCTCAAGCCCGAACATATGGAGAATTACCTGCATGGCAGGAAGTTCGTTCTTATGGGAGCGTGCTTGCCTGATTTTCGCTTCGGTGCCCTTCTGCCACAGGAGGGCGAACGTTGGACCGTGACATTAGGCGGTTACATGGACGATCAAGCACCACTGGATGATGCTGGTTTCCTTGAGTTTGCACGTGGCTTGCAAAAGCCGGAAATATTTAACGTGATCCGGAATGCGGAGCCGCTTACTCCGCTCACGCCATACAAGTTTGTTTCGAACACACGACGCCACTACGAGAAACTGACTCACTTTCCGGAAGGCTATCTGGTGTATGGCGACGCCTTGTGCAGCTTCGATCCGGTCTATGGTCAGGGAATGACGGTAGCTTGTGTGGAATCGCTGGCCTTGCGCGAGTGCCTGGCAAAAGGAACACAAGGAATTGCCCGCCGCTTCTTCCAGATGGCCAGTCGGGTCATTGAAACTCCCTGGCAAATCGCCGTGGGCAGTGATTTGCAAAACCCGCGCGTTGAGGGCAAGCGGACGGCGCAGGTGCGCTTTGTCAACTGGTACATAGCGAAGTTTTACCGAGCGGCACAACGTGACGCCGCGCTGGCAACCAGGTTCCTGGAAGTGGCCAACCTTATGCAACAGCCAACCGCGTTGCTACGCCCAGCGAACGCGCTGAAAGTGTGGAATGGAAGTCGGGACATGCAGCATCCCGACCTTGGTCAGGGGCGCCAAGCCGCCTAGCCACGGTGGCGACATGTCTCAATCGACACCCTTGTTCAGTCGCGCGCCCACAGGCAGCATCGCTAGTACTCAATCTCAATGTGCGGTGCGGTCCCGGTAGGTTGCGTAAGCGCGTTTGCAACTGCGTGGCGACGGCAGCGAAGTACGCATCCGTCCCGAGCTGGGCGGTCTTGGTGCGCGCCGCCCGGGAAGGCGAGTGGCCCATGTCGCAAGTGGGGCAATCGCGTCGGTTTGGCCCTCGGATGCGAACTTCCGGCCTACCCCTGTGAACCGACATGTAGCTGCACTGCGTCAACGGAAGCGATAGGCCGGGAGCGGACATTCCATACTGCGCGGTTGACGGGATTAAAATGAGATCAGCATTTCCCCGGCACGCAATCACGGGGGTAGGCCCATGATGCGGCAAGCTCGCGCTATCCTTTCGATGTGTTCCTTGCTTGTAAATTATAGCGAGCTTGGGAACGAGTGTAGAGACGCGCAGAGCCGGTTTCGCTTGCAGCAGGCGCGCCCCGATCATCCGGGCTTCCTCAACCCTTCCAGACATTGCCTGGCATATCGCCAGAATAAATTGTCCGTTTAGATAGTTGGGCCGGTGCAGCACAGCCGACTTGCCCCATGATGACCCTTCCTCGTATCGACCTGTCAAGAAATGCGCAACCGCTATTCCGGTCTGCATCAGAAAAAGAAACGGATCCATGGGGCTTAAACGCACCCCGGCATGGAATTGCTTGAGCGCCGCCTCTATTTCGCCGCGGCGTATGTGTTCCCAGCCAATAGTGTACCGTGCGACAGCCAGATTGGGGTTAAGCTCATGCGCTCGGAAGACGAGGGCCACGCCATCGTCTATCTCATACAGTACAGCGGCAATTGCCTGCCCAACCCTCACGAGTACAGTCGGATCATCCTTATCGAGCTCAATGGCGCGACTTGCCAATCGTCGGGTGTCGTTAAATTCCTGATCCGCGTCGATCGTCCAGCCGAAGACCTTTCGTTGCAGATAACAATAAGCACCAAGCGCGTATGCTGCGGCCAATCCGGGATCGATCTCGACAGCAAGCCGGGTCAGTCTGAGGGCTTCAATGTTTTGTTCGCGGGTGAATTGATAGAAGCTCGAGAGTGCACGAAGATAGTAGTCGTAGGCCTGAAGATTTTCGGTTGGCTTGCGTTTTGCGCGCTCTATCTCGGCCCGCTCCAATTGAGGAAAGAGTGCGCCAATCACGCTGCTCGTCGCTTGGTCCTGCAGATCGAAGATATCGTTGAGTTGGCTGTCGAAGCGGTCCGCCCAAAGATGGGCGCCCGTCGTGGCCTCGATCAACTGCCCGGAAATGCGAACTCGGTCGCCGGATTTGCGCACACTGCCTTCGAGTACATACCGGACGCCTAGCTCGCGCCCGACCTGCCTGACGTCGATAGCCTGGCCCTTATAGATAAAAGAGGATTGTCGCGCGATGACGAACAGCGATTTAGACCGTGAAAGGCCGGTGATGATATCCTCAACCATGCCATCGGCGAAATACTCCTGCTCCGGATCCGAGCTCAGGTTAGTGAATGGGAGAACGGCCAACGACGGCTTGTCGAGGACCGGGAGGGTGGGTTTTGGCGCTTCCCTGTCGGCTTCGATGACCGGCAAGGTAGAGGCGCTGTGAGCTTCCTGTACCGCACCAATAAAGCGGAAGCCCTTCCTCGGCCGGGTCTTAATGAGCCGCTGCTTTTCGCCGGAATCGCCGATCGCCGATCGAGCTGCATTTAGGCGGGTCGTCAGGGCTGCATCGGAGACGACGCGCCCGTCCCATATGGCCTTGATGAGGTCATCCTTGCTGACGACGCGCTCTCTGTTGTTGATCAGGTAGGCGAGGAGGTCGAACACCTGAGGCGCGAGGGGGACCAAATCAGCCCCGCGATGCAGCTCCCGCCGGTCAGTGTCGAATACGTACTCCTCGAAGAGGTAGCGCAAGCTGCCACTCCGCAAAAAGATCTGCGCCGCACAGAGGCGTCGCCTCGATTCAAAAGAATAAGCCGTCGGTAAGGAAAATGTAAGCCGCACGTCAAGCGTGTCCGACGGCATCCTGGCACGCTCACTCGGCAGAAACAAGCCGAGGGGAGCTGCCGGTGAGCACGACTTACGGCACCAGGAGGCTGCGACGGGCTGCCGCACCAACGGGTCAAGTCGCCGCCCTTTTCAAGGGCTTCTGGAGTGCATTTCAAGAATGGCGCGCACGCCGGGTTGTCCGAGCAACCCTACTTGGTCTTAGCGACCGGGAGCTGGCGGATATCGGTACGACTCGGGGCGAGATCGACTACGTCGCGGCGCAGCGAAGCATCGTGAGGCAATATCGTTCGACAGATCGATACGACGCCGGCACGCTTCTTCTCTTGTTGCTCCGCACCGCGCTTAACTTCGTACCGGTATACGAAGCCAAAGCGCAATGTACCGCGCAGGACGTTTTGCGCAATCGCCTGTTGCTTAGTACGGCCGCGGCGGCTCCCGGCCCGCAGGATCCGATTAGCTCCGCCGCCGATGTTCCAATCTGGAAGACGATTGCAATAGGGACGTTCAGGGATCCGGTCGCGCTTCGCGACGCAATGAGCGCAATGGGTTGCGGCGTCGGAAACTCGGCCGTGGAGGTCCTTGCTCGACCAGCCTTCACAGTGAGCGGCAACAAGGCCGACCTGGATCTCGTTATCGTCTCGGCGGCCCAACTCGGGATTCAGAGCGAGACGGTACCGCTACGGAAAATGTATGCGCACGCACAACGACGGGGTCTCGGCCTCGTACCCGCCGAAGTCGCTCCGCAACTCCGGCTTCAGTATTTGGACCAACCAATCGGAGAGTTCCTCATTATCATTATCGCGATGGAGCCGATTAGGACGTGGTCGGGCGATCAGGTCATCTTGACGGTGGCCAACGGCGGTGCAGGGCTCATTCTCATTGGTCAGGATGGCCACGACGATTCCGAAGTCCCAGCAATGTCCCGTTTTGTATTCGTGCGGCCCCATGACAACGCGCCTGCGGAAGCAGCACTCCTCCATGACTAACCTTCTAGACCTTCGTTGTGGGCACCGACCCTGATGGGGACTCCAATGCTTCGCCTGCTCGTTAATTTGGCCGCAGCGTCCTATATGTTGATCAGCGTTGACGCCGCCCATTCAGACGATGTCAAGCGCGTCACTGCAAACGGGGCTGAGCTTTACTATGTGGAAGTTGGTCAGGGCGAGCCGGTCATATTCGTCCACGGCGGGCTCCAAGACTACCGAATGTGGCTGGCACATCTTCCCAAGTTCGCTGATCGCTATCGGGCGATCGCCTATAGCCGCCGCAACCACTTCCCAAATGACGCAAGCCCCGAGGGCATGCCGGATGGCGCCGCGGATGCGCACGGCGAGGATCTTGCCGCGTTTGTGCGGGCTCTAGGCTTGTCGAAGGTCCGCGTCGTTGCGCATTCGTCCGGCGCGCATGCGGCGCTGTTCTTTGCCGCCATACGGCCGGAAATGGTGGTCAGCCTGACGCTCAACGAACCACCGGCGACTGGAATCCTGGCCGGCGTTCCCGGCGTCGCCGACATGTTGAAAGAGTGGGGCAATGCCCAGGCGCCGGCAAGGCAGGCAGTTAAGGCAGGCGACGTGAAAGCCGGCATACCGCTGTTCGTGAATGCTGTCGGCGGACCGGGCGCCTATGAACGTCGTTCCAATGCCGACCAGGAGATGAACTTCGACAACGTGGCGTCATTTCAAGCCGACGCCACAACGAAACGCCCGAGGCCCGTGTTCACATGCGAAATGGCCAAGTCGATCAGTGCGCCAACGCTTTTGTCCAATGGCGAGCGAAGTCCTAAGTTCTTCTATCGAATTGTCGACCAGCTAGAGACCTGCCTGCCAAACCGCGAGAGGATCATCATTGTCGGAAGTTCGCACACCGTGCCTGCAGAAGCTCCTGACGCGTACGATCAGGCTGTTCTTACGTTTATGGGCAAACATTAGCGCCGTAAGTCCGGTCTGGGTCAGCAGCGTCGGTTTGACAAACGGCTCGGCACTTCCGTTTTGTCCCGATCAGCAGACCATTTTAGGAGCCAAGCCGAACTTCGCCATCGGGCCAGTTGCGGACATCCCCATGCCGACGTGGTGATACCGCAAATTCTACTGGCTCTCCGGCCAGGAACACCAGATAACCCGATATAGTTGACGACTAAGACGGCGGTCCTCCGCGCCGTTCCAATTTGGCTTGCCGGTACGGCGCAGCGAGCGCATCCTGATGCCGAGCTGTCGGCTTCGGGCATTAATCAGGCTCGATACGGAAACAACGCAGGTCCACGCCCGCAAGGAAGGAGAGAATCATGAAGCAGAGGCATTTAAGTATCGCCGTGCTCGTCGGTGCGGCCCTCCTTGCGCTGCCGATGACCGGTGGCGCACAGATTCTCGTGTCCGGCAACGACGAGAAGGTCTTGTGGGACGACGCCGGCAAGACGGTTTACCTGCCGCCAGGCAAGGACACGATCTCCTTCATCGACATCGGCGACCGTGAGAACCCGAAGATCCTGACGAGCATTGCACTCGAGAACAGCATCTTTGGGCCGCCGACCAATCTTGCCGTGCATCCAAGCGGTGAGATTGCGCTGGTCGCTAACTCAGTGACGCAGATAAAGGATGGCGAGAACTGGAAGCCGGTGCCGGACGACAAAGTCTACATCTTCGATTTGAAGGCGAGCCCGCCTAAGCAGATCGGCACCGTCAACGTCGGCAAGCAGCCATCGGGGCTTGATATCAGCAAGAAAGGTGACCTGGCGCTCGTCACGAATCGCGCCGACAATTCGGTCAGCGTCCTCAGCATCTCCGGCAAGGAGGTGAAGGTCACAGACACGATTGCGATGGGCGATAGCGTCGCGCATGTCGCAATCTCGGCGGACGGCACCAAGGGACTGACTGTTAAGCCGGTCGTCAACAAGGTCGCGTTCTTGAAGATCGACGGTCAAAAGGTCCTCTACGAGAAGTACGATATGCCGACCGGTGTTTTCCCGTATAACGTCGACATCGTACCGAACGGCAAGATCGCGCTCATCGCCAACAACGGGGGAGGCGGCTACGCCGATGGCAATGTCGATACGGTGAGTGTCATCGACCTTGAGCAAAATCCGCCGCGCGTCATCGACCACATCGTCGTGGGTGATGCGCCGGAAGGTTTTGCCATTAGCCCAAAGGGCGACTTAGCGCTTGCGATTCTCGTCGGCGGCAACTCCGATAAGAAAGCGTTCTTCTCACGCAAAGGAGGCGCGGCCGTGGTGCTGAAGATTGATGACAAGAAGGTGACGAAAGTAAGCGACGAGATCGAGGTCGGCGGGCTTGCCGAGGGTGTCGCCTTTTCGCCGGACGGCAACTACGCCTATATCGGAAACTTCCTCGATAGCAACATGTCGATCATGAGGATAAACGGGACGCAAGTCACCGACACTGGCAAGAAACTGAAATTGCCAGGTCATCCGGCCTCGCTCCGCGGTGCGCCGAAGTAATGGGATACTTGAAAAGGAGGACTTCGAGGGTGCGCAAATGGCCGCTCTGGGTCAGTCGCGTCGATTTGGCCGTGTCGCCACCACATCCGGTCTGGCCCCGGCCGCTGACGTGCCGGGCGCCATCGTGATCTTCGACTTCGGGCCAGGAGCCGACCTTGTACCTTCGCCTGAGGAGTTGTTTCAGCCACGCTGCCTTTTGTGCAGAGGCCCTGACTATCGAGATAATAAATAACACGCGCCTTCGCGGGCTCCGCTTCGGGATGGCCAAGAAATGAAAACGGCAGAGCGGCCCAAGCGTTGAAGTCACCTCGCCGAGGTGGCCCGCACGTGCTCTTCAGTCTCGGCCCGATAGAGATGCACGGCTTCATCAAGTCCCTTCAAGGCATGAAAACCGTAATCTCCGAAGCGAAAGTTTGCGCCGGCGACCAGATCACGAACGGTGTTGGACACGAGCACCTCCCCAGCGCCGGCCAAGGCGCAGATGCGAGCTCCGATGTGCACAGCTATTCCGCTAATGTCGTCCGGCTTTACCTCTATCTCCCCCGTATGCACTCCGCCTCGGACCTGGAGATCCAACGAGCGCACGCGCTCGGAGATGGCGGCAGCGCACCGGATTGCGCGGGCAGGACCGTCGAAAGTTGCCAAGAACCCGTCGCCTGTTGTCCTCACTTCCCGTCCCTTGAAGCGTTCAATCTCCAGCCGTGCAATGCGGTCGTGCTGGTCGAGCAGTGCGCTCCAGCGTGTATCACCGAGTTCCGATGCGCGTTTCGTCGAGCCGACGATGTCGGTGAGCATTACCGTTGCGAGGATGCGATCCGGCTCGACGTGGGCGCGTGAGCCCGTGAGCGGCGGGGCAGGTCGCTCGAGGGGTTGCAGAACTTAAGCAAGTCGTCCTTCGCGGGTGCAAGAGGTTCTTCGAGCGGAGCCGCTATGGAATCGGCCTCACTTCCTGTTGGAGATACGTGGATCGGTCGAAAAATCGGTGCGAACGAGATAGTCGATCTCAGCCCTCGTAACCCCGATATCTCTAAGTTCTAGATCGCTTAATTCGTCGAGTGTCTCGCGCAAGCTCCGACGGATACGCCAAGCACAAAAGGCGTCAAAATATCTCGCGAGAAAGTTTGGAGGACGGCGTGTTGGCGCAGGCGCCTGCGCCGATCCCGCAGCAGTATAGATCGTGCTCATGGCTAACTCCTAGGGCAACTACCCATGGGCAACCTTGCCAAGGCACAACGGAGCGTGCTTGACGCCACGCTTACATTATCCTCACCAGCGACTTATTTTTCTATGATCTCGAGTATCAAGCAGAGTACGAGGTGAGCGCTTCGCACCGACCGGCAAGCTTCGTCACGAACCCATGTTAGTTTGGGCTAATAGGTCCGCCATCGAACAGATCTTTGTCAGATACAGCAGTGGGCCCTGCTCGATTGCGGGCCTCGCGGCCTGTTCGCCCCTCAGGAGCAATCAACTGACGTAAGCTTGATGGCTTGCGCCGATATTCAACGAGCGGCTACACTGCTCGATGGCCTGTTCATATTGCCGGAGGTGCAGGTGCGCAACGCAGAGAAGCCGGGCCGTGATGTTACCGTGCAAGGTAACGAGATTTGCTAGGTCACCGTCGAACCAATCGGACCAAATGTCACGAGCGGTTTGAAGATCGGTTAGTGATACGTTGATCCGTACTTGATCTCCGTTGCGTCTCACCGCACCCTGTACGGCCCAGCGGATGCCGAGAACCGATCCAAACTGCTTCAGATCGATCGGCCTATCCTTGTAGATCAAGGCGGTCTCGTGTCCAATAACTAACGTGGCGGGCGTTCGCGCCAAGTCGATCGTCAGTTCTCTTGTGATGCTGTCGGCAAATTGGTCCTGCTCTGGATCGTTGTTGAGGTTGGCGAAGGGCAGCACCACGATGGAGAGACGAGGCTTAATTTCGGGTATGACCTTCCGTACCCCTTGGATCTCTTGAGCTTCCCGAACTGGGTCGGTACGGAGCGTCTTCCAGGCACTCCAATAGCCGGAAAGACCGCCAGCGATTGCGCCGACGGCAGCGACCGATGCCAGCGCAGCGCCGGCAAGCTTCAGTGGGCCTTTGAGGTGACCCAGTCTGTGATGGGATCGGCGTTTGCCTGTTAGTTGTTGAGAAGAAGCTGGGACTAAAACCGCTTCCTTTCCGGTCGGATGCGCAAGCTCTAGCTGTTCTGTAGAAGAGACCATCGCGATTGCAGTGCGCCGATCTGCATCATGCAAGGCGCCTACGAAACGAAATCCCTTTCGTGGAAACGTTTTGATCAAACGTTGTCGTTCGCCGGAGTCGCCGATCGCACGTCGGACAGCGTTCAGCCGAGTCGTCAGCGCCGCATCAGATACAATTCGACCATTCCAAATCGCGCTTATGACATCATCTTTGCTGACCACGCGATCCCTGGTGCGGATCAAAAATTCGAGCAGATCGAGGACCTGCGGCGAAGTATGCACGACATCAGGTCCGCGCCGCAACTCACGCAGTTCAGTATCCAATAAATAGTCCTCAAAGAAATAGCGCATGACTATTCCGTGAGCTTGCCCTCAATCTCCAAAGGCAGCGAATATAGCGCGACAATAAGCTTCAGGAAGGGAGGATGTAAATTGATATCAACTGCGCCCAGTTGCCCTGAGGAAACGTCCTGCCGTTGGACTGGTCAGCGTAGCTGCCGCGTTTACCCTGGAGCATCCGACGTAAGATCGGTCTCCTGATGTGTCCGCCTTGGGTCATTCGCGTCGATTTGGCCGCGTCGCCACCACGTCCGGTCTGGCGCCGGCTGCTGACGTGTCGGGCGCCGTCGCGAACTTCGCGTTCGGGCCACGAGCCGACGTTCCATGCTGACCTCCACCACCACAGGTCCATTATGGCGCCAATTCGTCGAGCATTGCGTTGGCCTGCTTTAAGTCCAACGTGTTAAAGCCCTCGCTGAACCAGCCGTAGACCGGAGCGAGAAGGTCTCTGGCTTCCTGTCGCTTTCCTTGATCGCGCCACAGCCGCGCCATGCTCATCGCGGAACGGAGTTCCCACGACTTCGCCTGCTGCTTGCGCGCCACTACGAGTGCGCGGTCAAAAAAGATTCCCGCTTTCACTGGATCTGATTTCGGCAACAACAGCGCGATTTCTCCGGCAGTGCGGTTGATCTCGGCCTCGCACCACGTTTCCTTGTTCTCCTTCACTGATGCCGGCGCTTCGTCGATGCAACTCCAGCTGTCGTCGAATTTGCCGACTTTCGCGTAGCTATTTGCCAAGAATGATAGAAACAACGGCATCCACACTGTTGCTCCCGTTGATCGCCATGCCGCCATACCGGACGAAATCGTTTGAATTGCATCCGAGTGTTTGCCGAGCAAGGCAAGAAGCCAACCCCGCCGGAGGACTCCGCCCGCTATCCAGAACGAAGCACGTTTTTCGTCGGCTAAAGCAACTAGTTCTTCGATGAGCTCGTTCGCTGTAGCGTGATCTCCACAATACATGTGGATAAACGATACGTGGAAGAGCGCAAACATGAGCGTAGCGGCGTGACCGATTTCGCGCGCCTCCTTGAGCGCTTGGTCAGCGTCCGCGAGCGCAGCCTCTGGATGACCAAGCGACCACAATGCCCATGAACGCCAGGGCAAAATTACAACTCGCACGTCCTGACCAAAGCGCGCCGCCAGCGCGCGATGGACGGCGGGGTCGTACAGTGCGATAGCCCAATCCAGATGCGCGCGCGCTTGCACGAAATTTCCTGCGGCAAGTAAAGACATACCCATCAAGCGATGCCCAACCATCAGCGGCACTGTTTCGCTTCGTATTTCTGCGAGCGCTAAGAAATGGGACGCAAGCTCGCGCATCACGTCGCCCCTGAATGAGATAAAGCTCGCGACCCATGAGCCGTAGAGTACGGTGAACAACAGCAGTGGGTCTTCGGGAGACTCTCCGAGCGCTTCAGCTTGTTCGATTAGCACACGTGCCCGCTCTACCGTCGCCCTGGTTTCAGGCGCTGCATACCCCTTGAGATGGGAAAGTGGGGTTACAAGCGCGACCTGAAGCTTGATTTGTTCGCACCGCAGGGCTGGCGTTCCGGGCAGGGTAGCTTAGGAAACTTGCTCGGATCGAATTTTCTTACCGGCTCATCACGCTCCGGCGCGGGCGACTGCTGTTCACTGAAAATGAGTGTGCCTTCGAGGAGCACGCCCGGAAACTGCTCTGCCGTGCCGGTGTAGCTTGCTATCTTCCCGATACAGGTGCCTTCGAGCTTTAGCCGCAGTTCATCTTCATTGCCAAAGACGGTTGGCTGACCGTCGGTAGGTCTTTTCGTTGTGATCACTGCGGTAAATCGATCGCCGTCGATCTCGCAGGAGCCGCTGCAAGTCATGACGCTATCGCGTCCCCAGATTTTCCCGTCCGCGACATGAGCGATCGCGGTTCCTTGGCCGAGCGGGGTCTTGAACCACGCCGCATAGGTGCCGTTCTTGAGCATGGGAGAACCGCTCCCTAGTTGCACTTGACCGGACGCGATGATCGGGCGACGAGCCCTAATGCTTGGTAAATGCCGTGACCCGTTCTAATCGGGTGGCGGGGGCTAATTGTCGCGCGCTTGCGGCCTCCTTCGTCTTCGGCTCGGCGCGGCAGCGCGTTGTTCCACGAGCCGCAGGAGGTTCTTGCACTTCGGACATCGATAGGTTCGGATTTCCCATACCGATGTCTCCGGCTCCGAATGGACGAGCCTCCTCTCGACATTGCAGGTGGAGCGCAATTGTTGGCTCACAATCGGACCTCGATCGGTGAAGCGGTCAATTTGGGAAATTTCCCAATGGGTGAACTACGGAGAACAAATGCTTGCGCTCGTCGTGCTTTGAGCAGCCGCCGGTTTTTGTAAGCACTCGACGTGTGCCGCTGCCCCTTACGGTGCACTCCCACCGGCCGCCGCAGGACCAGCCTCAAACGGATATCCATTTTGTTCGATCCGGGGAACTACGGTCCGGTGGGATACACCGGATATCCGCTTGATGACGGCAGATTTGGAACCCGTAAGGAAGGATGCCGCCACCAACGGACAGGAACGGTCGGTGTTCGCTCCCGTTACACCGGTCCAAACCCAAAGGAGCACTCGCATATGTTGAAGATCGCTCTTGCTTTGGCCGCAACCGCAGCGGCGCTGACAACGACCCCGTTCGCCATTCCGGCCAACGCCCAAGGCGTCAAGACGGCCCAAGGCGTTGATGTTCAGATCGGGCGGGACCGCGAGGACCGTTACTACAGGGACCGTGACTACAAGGCGCGCGACCGCTACGACCGCGATACGACAGTTGGCGTCGGTCCGGGAGGCGTTACGGTCGGCCCAAGACAGCGCTGCCGCACAGAGACTGTCACCGTCGAACGTGATGGCCGCATGGTTACGCGCAGGGAGCGCCGCTGCGACTAATTCGGTCCGGAGTGAAGGCGGAATTAATCCGGGCAACACCATGGTGCACGCCGCAGGAAAGCGCGCGAGCGTGCCGCTCAACGCTTATGTTGGCGGCCGCGCGCCGATCTCAAAGCTCAATGCTGACTGTGAAAGAAAAGACCGACGCGCACCGCCGGTTCACCTGATCCGGCTGACCGAGACACGCGGGATCGCGCGTTACATTGGAACGTGGCTACCGGCAAGTTTGTTGGCTTTCCGTCCATTTTGAACAATGGACGGCAGGCTGGCCCCGACCCAACTTCCCCCGTTGCCCTTGGTGTCGGGGCCAGCCCATATGGAGAGAGACCTTGGACGGTAGGAGCACGGCCCGGATCGTCGGTTTCAGCATCGCGGGTATATACTTCGTTTGCATGGTGCTCGCGGCGATCAGTATGAGTTGATTACCTCGCATCAGGCTCCGGAGCGATCAGGCCGCGAGCCCAGGACGGCCGCATCCACATCGAGAAGATCAACGCGCCCTTCCTGTTCACACTGAAGGGCCGCGCCAGCGAATTCGGCGCCGGTCTCGCCTACGCGGTCGAGAAAGGCTGGCTGATGCTTCACGAGAGCGGCACCTATGTGAAGCTGCTCGGCCCCCGCGAGGATCTCCTCGTTCACTAAGGAACCATTTGCCGCCCGGAACGAATCCGCTGTGAAGGATTCGAATCCGAAGTGCAGTTGCGTGGAGTTGGTCGGTGGCGTTGCAGCGTCAGAAGCCTGGGGCGATCGGGATCAAGGCGCCCTTCCCGGGCTTCATCGAGCCCGTACTCGCCGAGCAGGTCGATCGCGTTCCGCGCGGCGAGCGCTGGATTCACGAGATCAAATTCGACGGCTACCGCGGCCAGCTCCACATCGCCAACCATGACATCAAGATTTTCACCCGGAACGGCAGTGATTGGACCAAACGTTTCCGCAAGGTGGCGCATGATGCCGACCTGATCAGCGCCAGCTCGGCGAACATCGACGGCGAGATCGTGGCGCCAGGCGAAGACGGCAAAACCGACTTCGCGACGCTGCAGTCACCGGCAAGGCCCACAACATCGGTATGATCGCGTTCGACCTGCCGTATCTCGACGGCTGGGATCTGCGCCGCGCGCCGCTGCTCGAGCGCAAAACCGCCCTGAAGCGTCTGATCGCCGGAACGCCGATCGCGTACAGCGAGCATTTCGACATCGACGGCGCCGAGTTCTATCGGCGGGTCTGCGCCGGCCAGCTCGAGGGCGTCGTCTCCAAGATTGCCAATTCGCCCTATGGCGGCGTCCGCGGCAGTTACTGGGTCAAGACCACATGCGCCCATCGCGAAACGCTGGCGATCGCCGGCTTCAAGATCAAGGACAACCGTTTCGACGGCATCTTTGTCGGCCGGCAGGACGGCGATCAGCTGCTCTACGTCGGCAAGATCGAGCACGGCTTCGAAGGCGCGGCCGCGCAGGAGCTGCAACGACGCCTGAAGCCGCTGGTGCGCAAGACCCAGCCGTTCGCCAAACGCATCCTCAACAGCGCCATCTGGGTCGAGCCGCGCCTCGCCGCCGAGATCGAATACCGCGCCAAGTCGGCCAACGGCCATCTTCGGCATCCGTTTTTCAAGGGATTGCGAGAGGATTTGTAATGGCACGCCTCACCCATGCCGAGCAGATTGAACAGAGCTACGATCTCGCCATGATGGCGCTGGCGGATTACCTCATGCACGAACGCGACGCGGTCGCGACCGTGGCAACGCTGATCCGCATTCTCGATCGAGACAGCCTGCGCGACGCGATCACCGAGGTTCTGGTCGACTCCCGCGTGCATCCGAGACCGAAAACGGACTTACCTGCACGAACGTGACAACGCCCGGCGCGCTGTAATCCGCGATGTCCGCTTGCTTCTCGTCGCACACATGCGGGCCTACAAACTAGGTCCCTTCCAGTGCTCGGCCGTCAGTCGCGATAGCCCTTGCACTTCGTTTCTTCTTTGTACTCACCGTGCTTGCCCCACTTCCGCTCATCTTGCAGGGGCCTCGGTAATACTCCTGCTTGTATTCGCGGTCATAATTGTAGGCGAGGTAAGGACTGCGATCGTAGCCCCATCGGCCATTGCCGCTCTCATCCTTCCAGGGGTCGGCGAGTGCAGGTGTCACGATCAGCCCTAGAACCAATTCGGATTGTCGGAAGCGGCGTGCTTCATGATTCGACCTTTCAAAATAGAAGCCCAGCGCCGGGCAACGGGAAGGCGCTGGGCTTCTGGCAGTGCTACGGCGTCGACCTAGGCGCCACTCAGCATCGCCCGAACGCTCAAAACAACAGGGTTAGTGCACGACACGAAGAAAATAGTAGCTGACGCCACCGATCACGAGAACCGTAGGCACAGCCCAAAGCAGTACGACTGGCATGGTTTTCCTCCTCCTTGTTCTGCCCGCTAGTCAACGGGCGAGGCAGGGTTCCAGTTCCAGAGCGGACGATCGCCGTCCACCTCTTCAGGCTGCTCACAACGCGTAGAGAGAAAGGAAAGCAAGCCGACGATGGCCAGCGACGACGCCAGCGCATGCGTCCACCATCGTGGGAACGATAAGTGCACAGCCATCTAAGGAGGAACGTCGAGGTCATTGACTGCATTGAGTCGAGCGCGGCTTAAGCAGCCGCCTCCACCCTTAGGAGCGAACGGTGTCGAGATCACCGGTTTCGAAGGACGAGCTTGAGCGAATTGCGCTGCAGGAGATCCGAAGTTTTCCAGGCACAGAAAAGGTCGTGTCCATCGAAGTTGAGTTCGGCCCCGATTACCGACCCGGTACCACAGACTGGAAGCTGCATGTCGTCGCGCAGGAAGGCTGCGATCTTGCACGCATTCAATACGCAGCGAAGACCACAAGCGACCGGCTCAAACGTCGCTATGAGGTCCGTTTAAACTAATTTCACCGAATTTGCATCGGGGCAAGAAGCGGTCCTAACCGGACGGCATCGGGCAGGTCAGCTCAGGGCCAACAGAAGACCTCAGTCGATAACTTCGGCGCCGACAAGGAGAGACGGCGGGATCGTGACGCCAAGCGCTTTGGCCGCCTTCATGTTAATGGCGAAGTCAAATTGCGTGGGGCCTTGGAAGGGTAACTCGCCTGCGTGTGCGCCATTGAACAGGCGCTCGACATAGCTTGCTGCCTGTTGGGTAAGTTCTCTAAGATTTGGACCATAGCCGATCAGAAAGCCTCGTTGGGCGCTCTCGCGGAAGCCCCCAATGGTCGGTAAGCGGGCTTTTGTCGCAAGCGCGGCGAGCGGTTCGCTGTCGCGAAATAGCTCGGGGGTAGGCACGACCACGACGGCTTCCACGCCAAGCCCTCGCATCGCATCGAATGCGCCCGCATACCCGTCCGGGCTCTCGACCCAGATTTCGACCAACTCAAGTCCGGCCTCGGCAGCGGCCTTGCGCAAGGGCGGTAAGTCCGCCTCCACCACTTTGCGGTGATTGGACAACACTGCAACTCGGTGCACTGTAGGCAACGCCTCGCGAAGCAGGGACAGACGCTTCGCCTCGAGCTCCGGGGCAATCAGGCAAACGCCCGTGACGTTGCCGCCCGGGTGCGCCCAACTCTCGGCTACGCCGGCGCGGACTGGGTCTGCACCCATTGGTGCGGCGACAATCGGAATGGCGCTCGTCGCTGCGCGAACGGCATGGACCGCCCAATCGGATGTGGCGACGATGACATCGGCCTTATCGCCGACCAGCGCCTGCCCTAGTGCCGGCAGTTGCTCCTCCGTACCCACGCGAACATCAAGGACTAAGTTACGACCTTCAACGTAGCCGCGGGTCGCCAAGTAGGGCAGCATGATAGAACCGAAAGCGCCAGCGCCAGCAATCCCCGGAAGCGTGAGCACACCCAAGCGCCAAACTCGTTCTGCAGCTTCCGCGTACTTCGGCGAAAGCGCTGCCAGCACCGCGCAAATGAGCACTGCCCGCCTCATCGCGAATTCTCCTTTGCGGCTCTGCTTGCACCCTACCACTCTACACGACATGAGGAACGTCCGCGTTGGGTGTGCGCCGTGAGAAGGCGGCGCTTTCCAGTGGGTGCAAACCCCACCCGGCAAACGCTCCAGCCGGAAGCATTCGGAGCAGTCATGGAGGTAACGAAGTGGCTGAAGCCTTCGATTAGCGTGTCACGAATTGGTGACAGCGCGAGTGTGCAGGCCGTAACGCGAGTGAACGCCGAGCAAGCCTCGAAAAGGACGATGCGCAGGCCGACCCGACAACCCTTTCGGGGAAGGCTGATACGGCTGGGATAACGAGCGAAATCCACCCAGCCGCTGCGCCGGGGTAGTGGCGACAGCATGTACACAAGGAAAGCGTACGCAACACGGGAGGCCCTACGACGTGGTCAGGGATGATCAACCGGACGCCCGCGAGGGACAGGCCGGACGCCGTGGGGATGCGGAGGGGTTCATAGTACTGGTGAAGCCGGGTAACGCCGGTGGAGGGAAGGGACCTCAGTTCAAGACGAACGCAAGACGTAGTGAGGGACCTGGGGATTGGGCAGCCTATCAACTCCGAAGAGTGTTCAGAAACTGCAGACAGCGTTGCACGCGAAAGCGAAGGCAGAAGCTGGCTACCGCTTCTACGCCCTGTACGACAAGATCAGCCGGGAAGACATCTTGGCCCATGCCTATGCCCAATGCCGCTCCAACAAGGGCGCACCGGGCGTGAACGGTCAGGACTTCGCGGACATCGAGGCGTACGGGGTGCAGCGGTGGCTTGGCGAACTGGCGCTTGCGCTCAGGCAGGAGACGTATCGACCGGACCCTATCAGAAGAGTGTACATACCGAAGGCCAATGGCAAACTCAGGCCATTGGGCATCTCGACCTTGCGCGATCGAATCTGCATGACGGCAGCGATGCTGGTGCTAGAACCGATCTTCGAAGCCGACCTTCCACCCGAACAGTACGCGTACCGTCCCGGGCGAAATGCCCAACAGGCGGTGGTCGAGGTGGAAGAGCAGCTGTTCCGCGGCCACCCGGAAGTCGTAGACGCCGACCTCGCGGACTACTTCGGGAGCATTCCACATGCCGAACTTCTAAAGTCGGTAGCGCGTCGGATTGTTGATCGGCGCGTGCTGCATCTGATCAAGATGTGGCTGGAATGTCCCGTGGAAGAAACCGATGATCGAGGAAGGAAGAAACGGACGACCGAGGCACGGGACAAGCGGCGCGGCATCCCGCAAGGCTCACCCATCTCACCATTGCTGGCGAATCTTTACATGCGCCGGTTTGTGCTGGGATGGAAGATGCTCGGTCTCGAGCAAAGCCTCGGCTCTCGCATCGTGACCTATGCCGACGACCTTGTAATCTTGTGTAAACGGGGCAAGGCTGAAGAAGCCTTGCGTCAATTGCGCATGATCATGGGAAAGCTGAAGCTGATGGTCAACGAGGAAAAGACACGAATCTGTAAGGTCCCGGAAGAGGAGTTCGACTTCTTGGGCTATTCGTTCGGGCGGATGTACTCAGAGAGAACCGGCCAGGCACGCCTGGGGTACCGGCCATCGAAGAAGAGCATCAAGCGTATGGTCGAGCAAATCCATGCGCTGACGGTCCGAACGGGGACATGGCAAGAAACCACAGAGCTGGTGGGTAAGTTGAACCGCACGCTGCGCGGATGGGCGAACTACTTCAAGGTAGGCACCGTCAGCAAGGCGTACCGCGCGATCGACAACTACACCGCTGTGCGGTTGCGCCGGTGGTTGCGCTCCAAGCACAAGGTCAGGCGACGCAAGGGCGGGACTTATCCACTCTCGCACCTCTACGGGCACTTCGGGCTCGTACGCCTAACTGCACGCGGACGCGACGTGCCGTGGGTGAAGGCGTGAGGTCTTGTCCGAGAGCCGGATGCGGGCGATCTGCATGTCCGGTTCGATGAGCGAGATGTGGAAACGGAGTCACGGTCGAACTACTAAGGCACCGCCAGACGAAAGAGGCGGCAACAGATATGTTCAGCCTACAACCACCGCGCCACATCCCGACTCTACCATTCGCGTCGGTTCGGCCGGGCGCCGCCGATTTCCGCACTACCCCTACAAACAGACATCGTTACCGTGCGTCGGCATGTCTCAAACGGGCCATCAGCTGTCATAGGCGGGCAGGTTCTGCTAAGCTGCCTCATTGGTTAGGTCATTGGAGGGCAACCGTGGCGCCATCGAACCTTGAAGTGTTCCGCTCCATAATCGATCGAGGCTTCTCAGGCGGTGATTTGTCAGTCGCCGATGAGGTTTGCGCGGAGCGACTGCTGGAGCACCAGTACTTGACGCCTACCGACTTGCCCGGTCCGGCCATTCTAAAATCTCAAATCGAGAGCGCCCGGCGAAACCTCAAGGACTTCAAGCTTAAGCTGGAGGCCTGGGTTGAAACCGAAGATACGGTTTGGGCTCGTTGTCGAGCAACGGGCACTGATCCGGGTTCGGGTAAACCCGTGGCTATCGACGTGCTCGATATTTGCCGCTTCAAAAACGGGAAACTTATAGAACATTGGGGTGTACCGGATCGCTTCGCGTTACTGCACCAGATCGGTGCTCTTCCTTCCCCGCCGACGTAAGCTGAAATACTTTGCATCTGTTATCGGTCACAAGCGGGGTATCGGCGCGTTGCTCGACCTTGTCCGGTTTCAGGCAAACAGCCGACATTCAGATTGATAGAGGTCTGCAATGGGGTCAAAGGCTGACCCGGCCAGCTTGCATCGCGGTGTTCGGGTCACCAATCAGGAAGCCAACTTCGCGACGCTACGATCTAGGGTCAACGGTGCGCCAACAGCAGACTCACCGCGTAGGCGATCGGGCGATGGAAACCTTAACGGTCACGGTGCCAATCGTCCCATCGTCGGACGAGACTGTCAGAGTGAGTGGATCCGTCAGATCCTGCTGGTCGCGGGCGAGCAAAAGCGCAGTCTGCGCGGCCTCTTTGACGGCCGCGTCAGCGTCCACGAACTCGACGCCCTCTTCATCAGGAGGGGTCCCGGGTTGAGAGAAATAGAAGCGCATTCCAATCCGCAGCTCTCAGGACGAAGGAACATTCCTAGTCAAGAACAGATAGCTCTCGTCGAAGCCCGACGCTTGGACGACCTTCTCATAATCCTCGATCGTCACAAAGTTCTTCTGCAGGTCGAGAATGCGCTCTGCACGGAACGCCTGCAACACTCTGTTGATGTGCACCGTGCTTAATCCGAGCGCTTCGCCTAGCTCGGATTGCGTCACCGGAAACTCGAACTCTTCTCCGTTCGTCAGTCCGACTGCGGCCATGCGCTGCCGCAACTCGGCGAGAAGGTGCGCCATACGTGCGGCGGCCGGTCGCACCCCCATATTGACGATCCACTCGCGGAAGATAGCGGCGTCTACCAGCGTCTCCCGCCAGAGCGCGCAGGCGATCGAGGGGTGGGTTCGGACCAGGTGCTCCAGGGCCGAATGAGCGATAAAGCCCACCGTTGCTGGAGACATGGTTGCGAGGTCATGATCCATCGTTTTCAAAAACAGGCTCTGAAGATCCGGGATGTCGCCTGGGATATGAAAAGAAAGGATCTGCCGTTTTCCATTGTTGGCGACCTTGGAGCGGCATGCGAAGCCTTTGATGATCAGACAGCAATGGGTGGGACGATCCCCTTCCGAGACAAGACAGGTGTCCGCAGGAACGACTCTGGTCTCCACCTTGAGGGAATGAATGGCTTTGGCGTCATCGTCGGAAAGATGGGTGTCGACCCGCAATCTGCGGATCAGCATTTCGGTGGGATGCATGGTGGACCGTGCGATGGCGAAGTCCAAGACCATCGACTTGAGGCCGGGTTGAAAAACCTCGGAGCGACGAACCTAAGTCGCTGAAAGGCCGCATAGTGCGGCGAAACGCCAGATTGCTGACGTGGAACCGGTGTCCAGAGAAGTGGGTGGCACAACAAGCACCCCAAGGCAGATGTCTTTTAATACACCAAAGGGTAGTACGTTCCTACACAATAAAGCTCCTAGCGAGGCATGAAGTTCTACCTCGGGATACAGGTGTAGGGAGTGATAGCGCCGGCCCTGCTCGCAAATGCACAAAGTCGCGGAAGCAGTTGATGAGTTCGCCAAGTGAGGCGGCCTCACTCCGGGCCAAGCTTGTATATCTCGCCGGGTCTTAGGTTGAGTCCTTCAAACAGGCTGCTTTTCGCTGAGAACCGCAGGTACAACTTCGGCCGTCCAACCTTCGGGGATAGCCGCGAGCACCAGCGTCAGGGCTTGGCTGGGCTTGGCAAACGCCAGCCATCTGCTTCGCAGCTGATGCGTTGTCTGAGCTCACCTCAACGACCGTGAAGGTAGTTCCGAACGACTCTGCCAATGATTGCCTAATTCTCTTGAGGGTCCTCCGCGAAGTTCTCACAGGCACATGACCTACAACTCTGCCTGTGACGCTCGCTGGCATTGCTCAACCTCCCGAGGGCGGCCGTAACTCCGCTCGGTCAAATGCTGCGGTCACCACATTCGTCGCGCGACGCCGGGTCCTTCACAGACAGCCGATATAACGAGGGCTCGGTAGTCGTTCGGCTCGGGGCACAAGCTGACTTACAGGAGCCCCTGATCGAACCAGATTGAAGGGCCTCCGCTCATCTCGGACAATCGCTCCACGCCTGAAATACCCGCGACCCCAATCAAAGCCATCTTGCTCGATCCTTGTATGAACATTACCTTGCGGTCCACACACGCCGGGAGGGCTAGATGAGCAAGGCACGCGAGTTCATCGACTTCTGGGTTGAAAACAGCGTTCATGCCGCAGAGCAGTTCGGGGCCCCTGGAGCCTCTCAGGACGAGGCCGAGCTTACCAGCCGTCTTGTCGCGGCAGCGAAGGAACAGGGCATCTCGGAGACTCAATTGCAGGCCGAGGTCGGGGAAGTTCGCAGCTACCTCAGAGACAAGCTCTTGGCGGCCAACCAGGCCGAGAGCGCTCGACTAGGCCGACGCGTAGATTAGCATCTGGGGCTTCTAACAGGAACCTCTCGCCCGGTCCGTTGATTGAGATATCGGTCTGTGGCGCGATATCTGGACCCCTCTAGGTTTGCGTCATCCACCCGGAACGGCCCATTGTCCGACGCGCGTTAGGCGATGGGCCGGTTCTCGTAACGCCACGTCAACATCGTCGCAACGCATCCGAGCAGCAACGAGTGCGCGTGTGACGCACCGTTGGCTTTCTTCTTGAAGTCTCCTAACCGCTGGTGTACTGTCTGACGCATCGATACTGGCCGAACAACTGTTCCGCTTTCGCCTCAGATCCTGACGGCGCGCACGTTTCAGACATTCTCCCAACATCGAATAACTGGATCACTGGCCGCAACTCCGCGTGCCAGGTCCTGCGCGCATACGAAAGGAAGACCTGATGAACACAGGCACAGTGAAGTGGTTTAACACTCAAAAGGGCTTTGGCTTTATCCAGCCGTCAAACGGCAGCAACGATGTATTTGTTCACATCAGCGCGGTCGAACGTGCGGGTATGGGAACTCTGACCGAAGGTCAGACGCTGTCTTACGACGTCGTCGCTGACCGTCGTACGGGCAAGTCTGCTGCCGAAAATCTTCGTGCTGCTTAATTAAGAGCACGTCAGACCTGTCGCTCTAGCCACGGATGTACTGGCAGAGCTTGTGGTCCTGCCCCGCCCCCGAGTTATCAGGGCGGGGTTTTTCATTTAAGCAGGTACAAAGATCGAAAAGCGGGCGCCACCGCGGCTTCCTTGACTGTTGCGCCTGTGGCCGGTGACTACGTCAGTATGTTCAGCAGCCGCATCGGGAAGGTGATTCCTCAGTGCTACGCAGGAGACAGAATGAGCATAGTTAAACGTCATCTAGCCGAGCAAGAAGAACGCCTAGTCCTGATTGAAGAAATTTGCATCGATACAGGGGCGCTCGTCCTGGATACCGCCACAGACGAAGTCTACTTTTCTGCGGACGAAGCGGCTTACCGGAACGCTTACGTCACCGTGTTTCAAGCTTGGGCCAAGGGCACGATCAAGGGCACAGCGGAACAGATATTCGAGGCTACGAAATCCATTCTTGAAGACTAGAGTGTCCACTTAGGACGCAAGAGGAGCCAGATAGTCCGCCGCAAACGCCGAGGAAAAACATGCCATATACCTATAAGATAAATGAAGATGTTCGCCACCAACCTCAAGGTCCGCAAGGCCGCGCCGCAACGGAGCCGCCGAGGATTTACACGATCGTGCAGCACATGCCCATCGAGGCCGATGGACGAATAAGGTACCGCATCAAGTGCAAGTCCGAGAAGATCGAGCGCGTCGTTACGGAAGATCAGCTTTCATATTCTCAGTGATCTGCGATCTCTTCCGGAAGTGTTCATCGGACAGTGCCCGCAAGCACCATGGAGGAAAACATGTCAGACCGGCGGGAGCTCTATCGGAGCCCAAATGGGGACGCGTGGTTCATCGCACGCGAGCCCACAAACGGTTACGCTTTCATCATCCACCAGCCCAATGCGCCCTCCGGTGGCCGCCTATCTCGCGTCGAATTGGGCGAGTTCTTGCGTGACGGGAAAGGACCCGAACAGCAAGCATTGTTGCGATTAATCGGAACGCTGGTCGAGGTCCCGCCGTTTGCGTAGGACCATTGATCATGGCTACATCCTAGTCGCGCTGATTGCCATTCAAGGCTGCTGCCAACTTGATAGCGAGTTAAAGACTTCACACGTCGGCTACCGGCCCCGGGTCCACAAGCGTTCAGCACCCTGCTTGCCGCGAGAGAGTCTCGGCCGCGGTGACTTGGTTGAGAGAGCTGGAATAGTACAGCTGAGTTAACCTCCGGCGCACGCGGGAATCGACGGACGGAAGCGATGGCTGGATGAGGGGGTTATCCAGTCACTTCGCGTAGCCCTGTGATCGGAGCCAAGCGATCCGACGCTCTCCATTCATCCAATCGTCGATATCAGCTTTGCTCGTGAAGCCTGTAATCTCTCGCGCTTCTGCACCCGGGTACTCGGCGACGATAGCCCAGTCGCCCTCGGATTTACGAACTGGTTTGAAGCTCACTTTGATTTTTGCCATGCCGAACTATGGAGGAAAGTGGGCGAAAAGGAAACCTTGCCGAACCATTTCCAGAAACTTGTCGCGGTCACACATAGGGCTCTGCCGCTCTTTGGTTCTGGTTTTCGAGACAGGTGTCCGCTGTGGGTCCAAAATGCGAAGACCTCAGAGTGAGCAAATCCAGTCCACTCCGCCCTACTAAGCGGACCCAATGCCTTGTACCGCGACTTCGCTGATGGGCCAATTCCGGAAGTTAGTCGTTCGAAAAAATAGTCAGATCGGCCACCCTCATTAGCGCGGCCGATCTCCGTCGACGACTGCGGAGGCGCTATTCGCTCATTCGGTTATTTCGCCCTACCATCTGCACCTTCTTAACTTCCTCTGCCGCCAGCTTCGGTCGGTCGATCTTGAGCGTCAGCTTGTTGAGCTTGCCGGCGAACTTCATCGGCACCTGCCTAATTCTTGTCGTCGACCGGGGTACCGGTGTCGGCGCCGACGTCAAAGGTCTCGTCCTATTGCAAGACAAGCGGAACCGTGCGGGGCGACGACCTTGCCATCGACCTTGAGCACGCTGGTGCGGCCCCCGGGGCCGATGCCGCCCCGCTGTTGAATGCAAGTGTGGCTAGGCGCCGAACCGTCCGCCCTGGGTGACCATCATGCCCTCGGCTCCCCCCGCGGGATATCTGCCTACGCCGTATTCGTGTAAGCGCGGTGTCAGCAATGGCTTCGACCCACGTCGGCCCCCCCCGTCGCCGGCCGCCGAAACCAACAAATGCAACGCGGCCCCGTGGGATCGAAATAAACAGCCAGCAGCTGTATGAGCGATTTAAAGTTCGCTTGGATCAAATGGCAATGGGGGAGGCGCTTTGATGAGCACCAAAAAGCAATCGGCGCTAAAATTCCAGCAAACGCAAGCCCTTGCGTGACGCTCATTTAACCTCCAAGCGCTCATTTAATATTTTGCCCTTTTTTGTGTTTAATTGATACATTTAATATGATATTTTAATGGCATTATTTTATTCGGGGCATCGAGATTGGATCGGCGCCCAGATTTTGACGAACTCGTTTTGGTGGCAAGGGGCCAATTGACAATCGATTTGCGCTCTACGGTGTGAACCCTTTACTCGGAGAAAAATTATGGAGCAGAAAGGTTCTCATTCGACACGCATCCCAAAGTCAGGCTCAATCAGCTTCGGCCATTCGAAAGCAGATTGCCTGATTCGCAGCATCTCCGCATACGGTGCCGCCTTGGATATTGTTGGAGATGGAAAGATTCCCGACGACTTCGCGCTGACCGTCATTCCGGACGGTGACCTGCGCCGGTGTGCAGTGGTTTGGCGTAAAGACAAGCGTATCGCCGTCGCATTCTATTGACACGCCACCAGCTCATGCGGATGCAGGTGGAAGTTCTTAGGGCCATAGGCGCGCCGGCGACGAACAGGGGCTGGTGCACAGAAACCCGGCTTTAACATAACCAATCAACCCTACCTGCCGACGCGCGTGTCACCAACCGCATGCGGTGAGGTGTTGTTTTTTTGGAAGCTACCCAAAACGGCTTGGTCAGGCCTGTCAGGAGGAAAGACTTATGGCCGAGAAGTGGATGGAGCAGCCCATCTGGGATCCGATTGCCCTTGCAGCGCAACTGCGTGACATCACGAAACAAACCCAAGTACTGATGCGGCACTTCACGCCTCATGAGTCTGACGCGATTAAGTTCGGCGTGGGCGAATGGTCAATGCTTGGGTTTGATTTTTTCGAGTTCATGACGAGGATGATGACCGACCCGGCGGTGGTCGCACGCGCAGATCGGCCTATTCCACAACATGGTAGGTATCTGGCAGAAAACCGCGGTACGCCTACTCATGCTGCGTGCACGCGAGGCCGATACCCCAAAAGATAAACGGTTCAAGCATCCGGAATGGAGCGAGAATGCTGTCTTTAGCTTTGTGAAAGACAGTTATCTTGTTGCGGCAGCGTCGGTTCTTTCTGCAATCCGCGAAGTCAAAGGCATGGACGATGCCTCTGCCCGCAAGGTCGACTTCTATACCCGCCAGCTGGTTGATGCCCTGTCCCCTTCCAATTTCGTCGCTACCAATCCGGAGGTCCTCACCGCAACCTTGGCGTCGGGCGGACAGAACCTGCTGCGCGGTTTGGAGAACCTTCTTGCCGATCTGGAGCGCGGCAATGGCCGTCTTGCGATCACGATGACCGACATGAAGGCTTTCCGCCTCGGCGAAAACATCGCAATGACTCCCGGAAAAGTCATCTATCAAAACGAGCTCATGCAACTAATCCAATATACGCCGTCGACACGAGAGGTTCGCAGGCGGCCACTCCT
>NZ_FNCU01000107.1:0-3835 GCF_900099855.1 Bradyrhizobium sp. Rc2d
TCGAGAGCTTCACCATCACGCTCGACGACGGCAATGGCGGCCTGATCACCAGGCAGATCGACGTCACCATCACCGGCACCAACGACGCGCCGGTGCTGAGTGATACCACCAATCCAGCCGCGGTGACCGAGCTTGGCGATGCCTCGGTGCAGAACCTGGCGGCGATCACCGGCAGCTTCTCGGTGCTCGACAAGGACGTCGGCAACATGCTGACGGCAAGCGTGGTTGGCAGCCCGACGGTGCTGTTGAATGGCTCCGCCTTCACGCTGCCGGCCGGCGCTGCCGCGCTGACCGCGGCCGGCGCCTTCAGCCTGACCAATGCGACGCAGACCTCGAACGGCGGCAGCCTGTCGGTCAATTACCAGTATGATCCGACGGCGGCCAATCTCGACTTCCTCAAGCAGGGTGACAGCCTGACCATCACCTACCAGGTGAAGGTCAATGACGGTAATGTCGATTCTGCGATCCAGGACGTGACCTTCACCATCACCGGCACCAATGACGCACCCGTCCTGAATGCTAACGGCGGATCGCTCTCTTATAAGGAAAATCAAGCAGCCGCGGCCATCGTTTCCTTGCTGACGGTTACCGATGTCGATAGCACGATCCTGACCGACGCGACAGTATCGATCACAGGCAACTTTGCTTCCGGTCAGGATGTGCTCGGGTTCACCAATCAGAACGGGATTATCGGAAGCTACAATGCGTCGACGGGTGTCCTGATTCTGACGGGTTCGGCGACAGTCGCGCAGTACCAAAGCGCGCTGCGCTCGGTAACCTACTTCAACTCCAGCGACGATCCATCCGGAGCGATCCGCACCATAAGCTATCAGGTCAATGACGGCTCACTTTCGAACAACTTGAGCAGTGTGGCAACCACCACAGTTTCGGTCACGCCAGTGAACGATGCGCCAACACTGAGCGCGAGTGCGATTAGTGCGATCTTCACGGAAGGAGCAGGCAGCTCGCAGGCAGCGCCGGTATCGGTGTTCACCGGCGCCAGCATCACTACGGTGGAGGCTGGTCAGACCATCAAGGGGCTCACGTTTACGGTCAGTGGGCTACTGGATGGAAGCAACGAGAAGATCATCGTTGATGGGACCGTGTTCAGTCTGACCGACGCGACAACCGGCACGACAAGTGGTGGCAACAGCTTGGGCTATAGCGTGTCGGTGAGCGGCTCAACGGCAACTGTTATGCTGACGAGCGCAGGTGGAATCTCCACGCTTGCGGCTGAGGCGGTTGTCAACGGGATCGCCTATCAGAACGCCAACATTGATAATCCGAGCGCCGGCACGCGTGCGGTCACACTGATTTCTATCCAGGACAGCGGCGGGACTGTCAATGGCGGCGTAGACACCAAGAGTTTGGCGACTTTCGCTGAGCTGACTGGGGCCAACAATCCGCTTAACGTCGATGTGGGGGACTACGCAAACCCTGCATTCGTGGACCTGAATGGGGATGGTAAGCTCGATGTCGTCATCGGGGCGGACGACGGAACTTTGCAGTATTTCCGCAACACGGGAACGGCCACTGCTCCAGTCTATGTGCAGCAAACAGGACCGAACAATCCGTTCAATGGTCGTGACGTTGGATCTCACGCGGATCCGACCTTTGTCGATCTTGATGGGGACGGCGACCTTGATGCGGTGGTAGGCGAGTTCGGCGCTAGGCTTCTATATTATAAGAACACCGGAACTGCGACCGCTCCTTTTTTCGAGTTCCAGAACGACTTTAGCAACCCGTTTTTCGGAATCACAGTAGGTGGAGTAGGTAGCCACTACGCCGCTCCGGTTTTCGCTGATCTCGATGGCGACGGTGACAAGGACGCTGTTGTCGGCGCACAGGACGGTACACTCTTTTACTTTAAAAACACCGGCACGGCATCAGCACCTGCATTTAGTGCTCAAGTCGGCGTCAACAATCCATTCAACGGAATCACTGTGGGGTTCGATAATTATTCGAATCCTGCCGTCCTCGACGTTGATGGAGACGGGAAGCTTGACGTTGTCGTGGGCGAAAGAAACGGAACCTTACATTACCTGAAGAACGTCGGAACCTCCGCCACGCCGGCCTTTGTTGAGCAAATCGATGGCAACAATCCGTTCAACGGCTTGGATTTCGGTGACTTTTCAGGTGCAACGTTCGCCGATATCGACGGCGACGGCAAGCCGGACGCTTTCATCGGCACCTCGGATGGCAAGATCCATTATCTCCAGAATGTCACGGCGTCCGCTACTGTCACCGTGGTCGCGGCGAACGATCCGCCAACGGCGACCAATTTGTCCGCACCCGAGACTTACACGGAAGGCACTCCACTCAACCTCACCGACATTGCGGTGAGCGATGTCGACAATACGTCGGTGACGGCGACGCTGACGCTGTCCAACGCGGCCGTCGGCAGTCTGAGCACAGCAACCTCGGGCTCTGTGACCTCGACCTACGATGCCGGCAGCGGCGTGTGGACGGCGTCTGGCGCGATCGCCGATGTCAATGCGTTATTGGCGAGCGTGATGTTCACGCCGACTGCAAACTTCAATGGCAATTTCACGGTTGCCACCAGCGTGAGCGACGGAGTGGCTCCGGCCATTACCGGTACCAAGGCGTTCACCGGCATCCCGGTCAACCATGCGCCGACAGCGACCAACCTGTCGACGGCCGAGAGCTACACGGAAGACACCCCGCTGAACCTCACCGAGATTGTGGTAAGCGATGTGGACGGTGGCAATGTGACCGTGATCTTGACGCTGTCCAACACGGCCGCCGGCAGCCTGAGCACGGCGACGTCTGGTGCGGTGACCTCGACTTACATCGCGGGCACCGGGGTGTGGACCGCCTCTGGTGCGATCGCCGATGTCAACGCGCTGCTGGCCGGGGTGACGTTCACGCCGGCTGCGAACTTCAATGGCGGCTTTACGGTTGCTACCAGCGTCAGCGACGGCGTGGCGCCAGCGATTACCGGCCACAAAACGTTCACCGGCATAGCGGTTAATGATGCGCCGGTGAATGTGGTTCCGTCTGCTAAGATGGTAGCGGAGGACACGAACCTTTCGATCACGGGGCTGTCGGTGAGCGATGTTGACGCGGGAACCGCGTCGATCACGACAACGCTGTCCGTTGCGCATGGTACGTTGACCGTGTTGTCGGCTGGCGGGGCCACGGTATCGGGCAGTGGCAGCGCTACTGTGACGCTGACTGGTACTCAGGCTCAGATCAACACCACGCTGGCGGCAGCCAATAACGTGATCTACCGTGGTGTGCAGGATTTCAACGGTGATGACACGCTAACGATTACCACGAATGACGGCGGTAACACCGGGTCGACCGGAGCACTCAGCGACGTGGACACCGTCGCGATTACCGTGACAGCGGTGAACGATGCACCGACGAATCTGACAATTTCATCAAGCGAAGTTGTAGAAAACTTGGCGGGCGCAACGATTGGCCTGCTCAGCGTTACCGATCCCGACGTCGGTGATGTGGCTACCTATACCATCCGTCCAGTCTTCGATGGCGCGCTCTTCACGATTTCAGGCAACGAGCTTCGCGTGGGAAGCGCAGCTCTTGATTACGAGGCGTCACCGACGCGGACGGTGACGGTGAGGGCAACGGATTCGGCGGGAACCTTCGTCGAACGGACACTCGTTATCGATGTTCTCGATCGAGCAGAAGTGACTTTGACGGGCGGCGCTGACATCATTACGGCGTCATCGGAAAACACGCAATTTATCGGTAATTCCACGACGCTGAATTCCACCGACAATCTTGACGGGGGCACCGGCACCGACAGCCTGGTGCTTTATGGGTCCGGCACTTTCAATTTGAACTCGCTGGC
>NZ_FNCU01000027.1:0-105874 GCF_900099855.1 Bradyrhizobium sp. Rc2d
GCGGGGAGCAACTGTGTTGAAGTAGCCCGGCGATCGGCCGGCCTCAAGGCTGGCGCTTGCGCGCCACCGCCTCCGGCGGCTGACGGCCTTGACCCCGTCCGCTCACCGGTCTTCAGGCCGTGCATGCGCTCGGCGGAAGCCGAGCGGAGTCGCTCACTTCGTACCGACTGGCGTCCCATTTCTCACCGCGCGCGATCATAACGTTGAGGATCACGATCAGCTTGCGCATACAGGCAGTAAGCGCAACCTTCGGCTCTTTGCCTTTGGTGATCAGGCGATCGTAGAAGGCCTTGAGCACGGGGTTGTGCCGTGTCGCAGCTCCCATACACGCCATGTAGAAGAGATTGCGGACTTTGCGGCGCCCGCCCTGGATATGGCGGATGCCTCGACGCTTGCCGCTGTCGTGATCGTAGGGCGCAGCCCCCAGCAACGCCGCAGCAACTTTGTTGCTCATCTGGCCGAGTTCCGGCATCGACCCGATGAGCCCGGCGGACGTGCTCCCGGCAAGACCCGGCACGCTCTCGATGATCTCGGCGAGCTCGGCAAATCGCGGCGTGGCCTTGATCAATGCTGCGATCGCGGCTTCGAGCTTGGCAATTTCGGCGGCGATCTGCTTTCGCAGGCGATCCTGCATCTTCCGCACGACGTCAGGTGTGGAATGCTCCCTCCTGTTTTGCAAGCTGGTCTGCGCGTCGATCAGAGCCTGGCGCGCAGTCACGATCTGCGCCAGCTTCTCACGTGCCGCATCGTAGGTTTGGCCTCTTGCCTCGATGAAGGTCTCGGTGAACCAGGCGATCATCGCCGCATCGATCGGATCGTTCTTGGCGAGTCGTCCAGCCGATTTGGCGAAGTTCCGCACCCGCTTTGGGTCCACGACCAGGGCTTCGATACCAGCCTCGCGCAGCGCCTTGGCCCACTCCCGCTCATAGCCGCCGGAAGCCTCCATGGCTGCCTTGCCGACTTTGTGCTTGCGAAGCCAGCGGATCAGTGATCGCCGTCCCTCTGGCGTGCTTGGGAACGTCTGCCGTAGCGACAACGAGCGAATGCACGCATCCACCTTGTCCTTGGCCACATCGAGACCGACGACAATCAGCTCATTCTGTGCCATCGTCCACTCCCTTCCTTGCTCGGTTCGGGCTCCAAGCCCTTGCAACTGTTCGGGTTGAGGAAGACACCGGATCTGTCCCTCGCTCCCCGACAGGCTCGAGGCCTTTGAGGTCGGACGGGCTCAGATCCAGCGACGGGCGGTTGGTCAGAACCGCCCGTTCGCACATCCTGGCAAATTTTACAGACACAAGAGGTCGGATTGCTTTGGCGCGCAATTGCGCGCCTGAGCAATCCGGGTCAGGGGCCGCAACATTCGGCGACGCCGTAACCCCTCACCCGGATCGCATCTTTCGATGCGATCCGACCTCTCCCTACGGGAGAGGTGAATTCCGGGCCGCCTAGGATATCGAGATTGTGGCGCAAGATTCCGGGCTCGATGCTGCGCATCGTCCCGGAACGACAGTGGGACACTAGGCGCTAGCCATCCGATATGTCCCGCCGATCACGGGATCGCCATCCGTCGCGACCACGCCTCGCGCGACCAGATCTTCCAGGTGCGCCAGCACGGAGTAGCCAGCGGCGGTTGTCAGCCTGGGATCGATCCCGATATAGATCGCGCGCACCATGGTCGGGATGTCGGCCTCGCCCTTGGCGAGGCGATGCAGGATCGAAGCCTCGCGCGCCTTGCGATGACGGATCAGGAAACGCACGAAGCGCGGACCGTCCGGAATCTCCGGGCCATGGCCCGAGAAATAGAGATCTTCCTCGCGGGACGCGAGGCGGTCCAGCGAGTCCATGTAGTCGATCATCGAGCCGTCGGGCGGCGCTACGATCGATGTCGACCAGCCCATGACGTGATCACCGACGAAGTTGAATTTCCGCTCGGGCCAGGCAAAGGCGAGATGGTTTGCGGTGTGGCCGGGCGTTGCCACCGCCTCGAGCTGCCAACCGGCGCCTTCGACGACGTCGCCATGGGCGATCCTGACATCGGGCGCGAAATCGCGGTCCGCGCCGGATTCCGGATTGTGCTTCTCGCTCTCGAAGCGCGGGCGCGAGGCCCGGTGCGGGCCTTCGGCATAAACAGGCGCGCCGGTCGCCTGCTTGATCCGCGCGGTGTTCGGCGAATGGTCGCGGTGGGTGTGGGTGACGAAGATATGGCTCACCGTCTCACCGCGCACGGCATTGAGCAGCGCTGCCGCATGCGCCGCGTCGTCCGGGCCGGGGTCGATGATTGCGACATTGCCGGTGCCGACGATGTAACTGACCGTGCCGGTGAAGGTGAAAGGGCTCGGATTGTTACAGAGCACGCGCCGCACGCCGGGGCGGACCTCCTCGACGATTCCGGGCCTCAGCGGAAAGTTGCGGTTGAACGGGACATCGTCATTGTCGGACATGGGACTTCCTGTGCACTGCTGCCCCAACCCCCGCCGTCATACCCCGCGAAGGGGTATCCAGTACGCCGCGGCGCCTGTGACGAAGGCGAGGTCTCTGGGATACCGGATCGCCCGCCCCAGTGCGCATTGCGCACAAGGCGGGTGATGACAACGGAGCAAACTAGCCACAGCCGAAGAAAGCGGCGACTAGAAAAACGCCTGAATGCCCGTGATCGCGCGGCCCAGGATCAGGGCGTGGACGTCGTGGGTGCCCTCATAGGTGTTGACCGTCTCGAGGTTATGGACGTGGCGCATCACGTGATACTCGATCGAGATGCCGTTGCCGCCGTGCATGTCGCGGGCGGTGCGGGCGATGTCGAGCGCCTTGCCGCAATTGTTGCGCTTCATGATCGAGATCATCTCGGGCGCGAACTTGCCCTCGTCCATCAGGCGGCCGACACGAAGCGAGCCCTGCAGGCCGAGCGCGATCTCGGTCTCCATGTCGGCGAGCTTCTTCTGCACCAGCTGGGTCGCGGCGAGCGGCTTGCCGAACTGCTTGCGGTCGAGCGTGTACTGGCGGGCGCGGTGCATGCAGTCCTCGGCGGCCCCTAACGCACCCCAGGAGATGCCGTAACGGGCGCGGTTGAGACAGCCGAACGGGCCCTTCAGGCCGGAGACGTTGGGCAGCAGCGCGTCTTCGGGAACCACGACGCCGTCCATCACGACCTCGCCGGTAATGGAGGCGCGAAGCGACAGCTTGCCGCCGATCTTCGGCGCGGAGAGGCCCTTCATGCCCTTCTCCAGCACGAAGCCGCGGATCTGGTTGTCATGCGCCGCCGACTTGGCCCACACCACGAACACATCGGCGATCGGCGCGTTCGAGATCCACATCTTGCTGCCGGTGAGGCGATAGCCGTCCGAAACCTTCTCGGCGCGCGTCTTCATGCCGGCCGGGTCGGAGCCGGCATCGGGCTCGGTCAGGCCGAAGCAGCCGACCCACTCGCCGCTGGCGAGCTTCGGCAGGTACTTCTTGCGCTGGTTCTCGTCGCCATAGGCGTAGATCGGATACATCACCAGCGAGGACTGCACCGAGTTCATCGAGCGATAGCCGGAATCGACCCGCTCGATCTCGCGCGCGACGAGGCCATAGGCGACGTAGCTCGCATTGGCGCAGCCATATTCCTCGGGCAGCGTGATGCCGATCAGGCCGAGCTCACCCATTTCGTTGAAGATCTCGCGATCCGTTTTCTCTTCGAGATAGGCCTGGGAGACACGTGGCAGCAGCTTGTCCTGGGCATAGGCGCGGGCAGTGTCGCGCACCATGCGCTCGTCTTCGGTGAGCTGCTCGTCGAGCAGGAACGGATCGTCCCACTGGAAAGAAGCCGCAGCCGGCTTGTCCTTGGCCTGAGGGCGCACGCTCATGAAACGTCCTTTCGCGTCTGGTTCCGTCATAAATTGCCCGACAAATTAAAGCGCCGCGGCAACAAGTGCAATTGCATCCTGGTTTCGGTCATTCCGGGGCGAGGCGAAACGTCGAACCCGCAATCTCCTCGCCTCTACACTACGTGTCAGCTTTCGAGCTGCTCGTTGGCAACGATCTCGATGCCGAAGCCCGACAGGCCCTTGTAGTCGTGCACCGAGGAGGTGAGATGCCGGATCGAGGTGACGCCGAGATCGCGCAGGATCTGCGCGCCAACGCCGACCTCACGCCACTGGCGGTTGCGGTCGGCTTCCGTGGACGTCTCGTCCGGCAGCGGCTCCACGGGCACACCGGCTGCGCCATCACGCAGGTAAACCAGCACGCCTCGGCCGGATTTCTTGAAATGCTCGAGCACCGCCGCCATGCGCTTGTGGCCGGTGAAAGCGTCCTTGACGATGTTCGGCTTGTGGAAGCGCGTCAGCACGTTCTTGCCGTCACCGACGCCATTGTAGACGAAGGCGACGTGGGCGATGGAATCGAACGGCGAGCGATAGGCATAGCCCTGCAAGGGCCCGATCGGGCTCTCGGTGACGAAGGTCGAGACCCGCTCGATCAGCTTCTCGCGCCCCTGGCGGTAAGCGATCATGTCCGCGATGGTGACGTGCTTGAGCTTGTGCTCGGCGGCGAAGCGGGCGACTTGCTCGCCCTTCATCACGCTGCCGTCGTCGTTCATGAGCTCGCTGATGACGCCGACCGGCGGCAGGCCGGAGAGCTTGCAGAGGTCGACTGCGGCCTCGGTATGGCCGGAGCGCAGCAGCACGCCGCCATCCTTGGCGATCAGCGGAAAGATGTGGCCCGGGCGGGCGAAGTCGTTGGCGCCGACATTGGGATTGGACAGCGCCCGGCAGCACGAGGCGCGCTCCTCGGCGGAGATGCCGGTGCCGCCGTCGGGCTTGTAGTCGATCGAGACCGTGAACGCGGTGGTGTGCGCGGAATCGTTGTGGGCGACCATCGGATCGAGCCGCAGGCGGCGCGCGTCCTCCGTGGTCACGGGCGCGCAGACGATGCCGGAGGTGTGGCGGATGATGAACGCCATCTTCTCGGCGGTGCAGAGCGAGGCAGCGACGATCAGATCGCCCTCGCCCTCGCGATCCTCATCATCGGTGACGACGACAAGCTCGCCCCGGGCAAAGGCCTGCAAGACTTCCTGAATGCTATCGGGCATTTCCCAATCTCTATCGGTTATGGCCGGGAGGCTTAGCCGGACTTGAGCCGGGGCGCTAGTCTTCCCAGCGCAACCACATATGCCGGACGGCAGGCCTGCCAGGGTGGTTCAGGCTTGCACCGAAGATACCAGGGATATAGGCGCCAACCGCTGGAAAGGAAGGCGGCCGGGCGCGGTCAGGGCAGCACTTCACGCCGCTCGCCGAGCCGCTGATCGAGCTCGGCGCGCTTGTCGGCCAGAAGGCCGGCCTGGGCGGCTTCGATTACCGTGAACAGCTCGTGGGCATCGCTGAGCCGGGTCACGGTGACATAGCTGGCGCCGGCGTCGTAGAGCTCGCCGACATCGGCCAGGAGGTCGGCGGTCGCCACGATCAGGGCGGTGGGGTTGAGCGCGCGGACGTGGCGGACCAGCTTCTCGTTGGTGGCGCCCTTCAGCAGGGAATCCGGCACGCTGAGAATGATCATCTCGGACTTGCCGACACCGGCATGGAGCAGCGTGTCGACATTGCTGATGTCGCCATAGATCACGTGCAGGCCGCGCGAGAGCAGGGTCTGGTACACATTGGGGTTGAAATCGACCACCGTGATCTGCTCCAGCAGCACCGGCGTCTGCCGTTCGATCTCGGCCAAAAGCGCGCTCGCCGCACGGAAAAAGCCGAGGATGACGATGCGGCGGGCCTCGCCATGGCCACCCCCATGGGCCTCCTCGGCATGTCCGCTGCCATGATCGAGGTCGCGCAGGCCGATCCGCTTCAGGGGGCCGATCATCCAGCGGGTGATCTCGTCGCTGCGCGTCATCACGAAGGTGGAGAGCACGGCCAGCACCACGAAGGCGAAGGAGGCCGCGTTCGCCGTCTCCGGCGCGATATGGTGGTCGGCGATGCCGGTCTGGATCACCACCAGCGAGAACTCGGAGATCTGGGCGAGGTTGAGGGCCGGCAACAGGCTCGCACGGAGCCCCTGCTTCATCAGGTAGAGCGGGATGAAGGTGGTGATGAGGCGGCTCACCACGGTAAACGCCGCGATCATCAAGGCGAGCCCGATCACGGAGAGGCCGGGCACGGGAATGGTCATGCCGAGCGCGACGAAGAACAGCGTGATGAAGAAATCGCGGAGCGTGGTGACCTTGGCGGTGACGTCGAGCGCGTAAGGAAAGGTCGAGAGCGAGACGCCGGCGATCAGCGCGCCCATCTCGCGCGACAGCGACAGCCGCTCCGCCGTTTCGGCGACGAGAAAGCACCAGGCGAGCGCGCCGAGCAGGATCAGCTCGGGCCGTCGTGCGATCTGGTGGAACAGACGCGGCAGCACGTAGCGGCTGACCAGGAGCGCGGCGGCGACCAGCACCGCGACGCGGCCGATCGAGAGCAGGATGACGCTGACTTGCAGATTGGCGAGGCTCGGCTGCACCGCCAGGAACAGGATGGCGAAGATATCCTGAAGCACCAGCACGCCGAGGGTGATGCGGCCCGGCAGCGTGTCGAGTTCGCGCTTCTCGTAGAGCACCTTGACGATGATGACGGTGCTCGACAAGGCGCAGGCGACGCAGAGATAGACCGCATCGAAATGCCCGCCGCCGAGCGACAGGCCGATGCCGACGAAGAACAGGACCCCGAGCAGGCAGCCCCCGAGCAGCTGGCCGCCCGCCGCGAACAGGATCACCTTTCCCGCCCGCACGATCTTCTTCAGGTCGATCTCCAGCCCGATCATGAACAGCATGAAAATCAGGCCGAGCTCGGAGATGACGCTGATCGATTCCTGCGATTTGACCCAGCCGGCGCCGAATGGACCTATGCAGAAGCCGGCGATAAGGTAGGCCAGGATCAGGGGTTGCCGGGAGAAATGGGCGAGCAGGCCCAGCATCCAGGCAAACAGAATACAGAGAGTGATGTCGCGAATGAGCTCGTGCATGCTAAATTGGTCCGTTTTGCCGCACCCTAGAGACGGGTTGCGGTGCGGCAAGCGAGCAATTCGTCACATGTGGAAAGGGCTCTTCACGGCAATGCTGCTATGCCCCCTCGCCTACGCCGTGCCGGCCGCCGCGCAATCCAAGGTCAGTATCGAACAAAACTTTGCTGATTCGCTAACCGCGATGCCGAAGGAAGAACTTGCCGTCTCCGGCGGGTTCTACGTGCCCGCCTATTCCAGCGTCGCGATGAGCCAGGGCAAGCTGCGTGTCGACTTCTCGGTGACGCTGAGCGTGCACAACGCCTCCGAGACCCAGCCGCTGGTGGTCAAACGCATCGCCTATTTCGACACCGCAGGCAAGCAGGTCGAGAGTTATCTGAAGGCGCCGGTCGCCTTGAGGCCGCTCGCCACCGTCTCGATCTTCATTCCGACCGACGACGTCCGCGGCGGGACCGGAGCCAATTTTCTCGTCGACTGGGCCGCAACAAGCGAGATCGCCGAGCCTGTGGTCGAGGCCTTGATGGTTGGCGGCGTCGCCAATGCGCATTACGCTTTCATCAGCCAGGGACGTCCGACCCGGACGGCCAGCAGGAAGTAAGACAGGCCGGTGCAACGCCGGCCACCAACAAGAACAAGACGAGGAACGCCCATGACCTCCAGCTTCGATTTCGCGCCCCTGTTTCCCGCAGGGCTGCCGGCCCCCTCTGCGCGCTGGACGGGCCTTGCCAAATACAGCTTCGTCGGCGGCAACAACGACTCCGAGCAGGTGCCGCTCGAGGGCCTGATCGAGGCGACGAACCTGGCGCTGCAACGCGAGGGCCGCTCGCTTGCCACCTACGGGCTGGCGCACGGTCCCCAGGGTTACCTGCCCTTGCGCGAATTCCTGGTGACAAAACTCAAGCGCGATGCCGGCATCGCCTGCACGGTCGACGATCTCCTGATCGTCTCGGGCTCGCTCCAGGCGCTCGACCTCGTCAACGCCACGCTGCTGACGCGCGGCGATACCGTGATTTTCGAGCAGGAGAGCTATCAGGGCGCGCTGACGCGCCTGGCGCGGCTCGGCGTCAATGTGGTGGGCATTCCCCTCGACAGGGACGGCATGCGCATGGATGTGCTGGCTTCCACGCTAGCCGACCTGAAGAGCCGCGGCATCCGGCCGAAATACATCTACACCATCCCGACTGTGCAGAACCCGACCGGCAGCATCATGCCGGAGAGCCGGCGCACGGAGCTGCTGCGCCTGTCATCGGAATACGGCGTGCCGATCTTCGAGGACGATTGCTATGCCGATCTCGTCTGGTCGGGCCAACGGCCACCTGCGATCCATGCGATGAGCCGAAACGGCGGCGTGATCCATATCGGCTCGTTCTCGAAGTCGATCGCGCCGGCACTGCGCGTCGGCTTCGTCGTGGCGCCCTGGGATGTGATGTCGCGGATGCTGGCCCTGAAGACGGATGCCGGCTCGGGCGCGTTGGAGCAGATGGTGCTCGCCACCTATTGCAAGCCGCATTTTTCCACCCATGTGCCGGCCCTGACAAAGGCGCTGCGCACCAAGCTCGATACGCTGATGGAAGCCCTCAACGAGCAGTTCGGGACGGCGGCGGAGTTCGAGGAGCCCAAGGGCGGCATCTTCCTCTGGGTGAAGCTGCCCGACCAGGTCGATACGCTCAAGCTCTATCAGGCCGCGCTGGCCGCCGGCGTCTCGATCAATCCGGGGCCGGAATGGTCGACCAACAAGAACCATTCCAGCTCGCGGCTGAGGCTCTGCTTTGCGAGCCCGACGCATCAGCAGATCCGTGAGGGCGTCGCTGTGCTGGCCGAGGTCTGCCGCAAGGAATTTGGCGTGCCGGCCCGTAGCGCCAATGTGGAGAAGCGGGCCTAAGGTTCGCTTCAGGCCACCTCCTTAGGCCAGCTCCTTAGGCCGCCTGGGGCTGGCTGCTGTGGATCGCGGAGGCGAGCCGCAGCAACAGGACGATCGAGACGTTGCCCTTGCCGGCCTCGATCTGGGCGATGTACCGCTCGGAAATCCCGGAGCGGCGGGCCAGCTCGCGGCGCGACAGGTCGCAGCGCGTACGCGAGGACCTTAAGCGCTCGCCCAGCTCGGCCAGAAACGCGGTCTCGGAATAAGGCGGCACGGCGCAGCTCCCCGGGAGCACTTCGCCCGCAAAATCCACGACTTGATTCAGCATTGGTCTATCCACGTTCGCCTTCGGGAAGCACATCCTAACCCGGAAACGGCCGGCCTCATTGACGCGGATCAAATTCGCGCGCGATCGGCAGCTGGCGTGGACGGCCGTGCGCGGGATGCTACACTTTGGAATTCTTCGAGGCGGGGCTTGCCAGGACATGACGCGTTGTTTGAGCCGCTGGATCGCGGCTGCGCTGCTGTGGGTCGCACTCGCGTCCGCGGCGCGTGCCGAGACGCTTGCGGCGACGGTCGAACAATGGGGCCTGCTCGGCTCTTGGGCGGTCGACTGCGCGGTTCGGCCCGACCGCGACAAGCGCGCGCTCTTGACCTACGAGATCAGGAAGGACGGCCGGGTGATGTACCGGCGCAACTTCGGCGACGCCAGGGACGAGAACGAGGTGGTCTCCGCCACGGTCAATGCCGAGGGCCTGCTCAATGTGATGGTGTTCTTCCCCTCGCTGCATCAGACGCGCGAATTTGGACTCCTCTTGCAGAAGGATGGCAGCCTGCGCGCGATCTACAATCGCAGCGAGCGCGGCGAGTACACGATCAGGGACGGCAAATACGTCGCGACTGGCGCGCCGACACCGGCGCAGCAACGCTGCGATTAACAGCCGTTCAGAATTCTCCCGCAGTTCCTCCGGAACGTTCGCGTGCACGCGCGGTTGTGCATTCGATTGGAGGAGGACATCATGAAGAGGCTTGGTTATGTGGTTGCAGCACTCGGCGCGCTGGTGATCGCGGCGCCGACGCTGGCGAGCGCCGAGACGGTGGTGATCAAGCGCGGTCATCATCACGGCCCGTACGGTGCCCGCGCCGAATATCGCATGCACCATGACTACGGCTGGCATCGCGGCTGGCACCATCGCGGTGACAAGGTCGTCGTGATCAAGCGCAGTCACCGCCACCACTGGGACTAACGCGCAACGCAGCATGGAGATGGCCCCTCACGGGGCCATCTCTTTGCGTTCTTTCTTCCTTCTCCCCTTGTGGGAAAAGGACGAATTGGCCGAAGGCACTGAGAAGAAAGGTTCTTCCCATCTCCGGCCTTCGGGCAATACTGTAATTTGATACTGTATTCCCAGGCCCCGCCTATCCTGCATATCCCCATGAAAAAAGCGGCCCTGGATCGGGGCCGCCCGCCTTCGGAGGGGCGGTCAGTGCGGCTCAATATCATCGGGCGGCGAACGCTGATATGCGGCGCCATCCTGATCGTGGCGACCATGATCGCTCATTGGTTCGGATGGCCCGCCGGCCTCTCGGAGTTGCGCGGCAGGAAGGCTGCTTCGGCCGGAACCAGAAACATTGCGATGTTCTCAACATCATCGTGCACTTGCTCTGTTGGACACCATCTGCGCCGGCTCGATGCTGTACTCTTCAAGCGCCAATCTTGCCGTCCCCAACGGCAGCGGCACCGTCGCGGATATCAGCATGGCGTAAGGGACGTCTGACAATGGGGCCAGCCGAACCTTGATGTCCTGGTTAGCCATCATGGACTTCGTCATGGTGGAGTCCGGATTGTAACCAGCGATCGGCTTGTAGCTTACCGAGCAAACCGCGACGGACCCTGTGTAAGCTTTCGATTTCAAATCTTCGTAACCGGCATAAGCAAATTCGATGTCCGCGCGAGTCGCTCCGGTGAACAGGCGCAAGGTCCGATTGCACACTGAGGGGCCGAGCTCTCCGCCGCTCTGTGCCAGTGGCATGATTAGGGCACTTAGAGGGTCAACGACGTTCCTCTTGTGCTCTTCGACCAGCGGAACCAGCGGGCCGCTCTTCTCAAACGGCGGCTCGATTTCGGCGGCCTTTGCGTTGCCGCCTGCCAATGCCACGCGGATGGTGCGCGTCTCGGATCCGGTTTGGCTTAGCAAGTAGGACGAGGGCCGGATCAAGCCGCCTTTCAACGCGCCCTTGGACTTTATGCTTATGTTGAAGGACCTCGCGACCGCCGCTAAGCCGCTGAGCCGCGCATTTAGATCAGCTTCATAGTTCACCGGACCGACGTTGTTCACGATAATGAGTTCACCGAGTTGAACCCCCAGATATGACACTGAATACCTGGCGCGGATCGTGGCGGCGTCAGCCGTTGGCACCTGCGTCGTCAGGGTTGACGCCAGGAAGATCACCTGAAACGCACGTCGCTTTGAGAAGATTAGTTGGCGCAAAAAAACCGGGGCAGCGCTCATAAGGATTTCCTCTCATTGTCGCGGTAGCGGAACCGATCGCGCCATGTGAATCCGAGTCCGGTTGGGATGTCGGCTATCCGCATCAAGATTGGGAAAGCGCTCCGCCAAGACACTGTCCAACCGATATTGCTTCACGATCACGAGGGACGGGTGATCTCCTTTTGGAGGTTGATCTCCAACATGGTCTTCCTTCACATCACGCGTGAGGCTGCACCGGTAGGATCGCCTCAGCCCGATCGCGCTTGGAAATGAGGGTCAAGATCTCCTCGGCGATTTCGTCGGGGTCGATCACAGGCAGCCTCGGATCGAGCGGCTTGCCGTCGGATGTCATGGCGCGAAGCCCCGCCGAGCGATCAATGACCGCGCCGATGTTGACCGTACCGGCGTAGACGCCCTTGGACGCCACTTCGGCATTGAGCGTGAAGGCGTAATTGCGCGCGGCCGCCATCAACGGGCCGACACCACTTATGCCAGCCATCGTCACCACGGCCGTGAGGCCGCCGACAATGACCACCGCGCCATCGCCACGAGCGAGCATGTTGGGCAACACAGCGTGCGACACTTCGATCGGCGCGAACGTGAAGATAGGCGCCATCGACTGAAGCTTTGATGCGTCGAGGTCGACTGCCGGTACAAAGCCGATGTGGGAGGGGACCGGACAGTAGACGGCGACGTCGATTGAGCCGAGCCCCTCCTGGATCGAGCGGACGAGTTCGGGAATGCCCTCAAGGTTTGTGAGATCCGCCGGGAACGCCGCGGCCTCGATACCGACGCGAGCGAGTTTATCCAGCGGTTCAGCGCGACGCGCCACAAGTGCGACGCGATAGCCTTTGCGCCCGAACCGATTGGCGAAGGAAGCCCGAGGCCACTGCCGGCACCGAAAATTGCGATTGTCTTCTTGTCAGTCATAACGCACTCCAACTCCATGATGACGGGCGCAAAAGAATCGAGGACGTAAGACTTGAGGTCGAGCGCCGCTCCGGTTTCAGCTTGCCGGAGGTAAGCCGGGATCGATCCCTGTCATCTTGACGGATACGTCCCACAGCCGCCGGGCAAGCTGCGGATCTCTCGCCTCCTTGGAACAGGCGGCGGAGTTTTCGTAGGACGGTCCCCGCAAACCAGAAAGTCCTGTCGGTCCGTAATAGCCACCGGGCTTTATCTTCTGGTCAGTCGCCGCTTGCAGTGCTCCCCCCGCGCCCATGGCGGGCGTAGTGCCCAAGAGCGCGCCCATCAACGACATCACCATGGTGCTCCACCCGCTATCGCGGGCGAGGCCTGTTCCCACAAGGCCCGGGTGACAGGCCACGGCCGTTACGGGCGCTCCCGCCGCCTGCAGCCGCCGGTCCAGCTCGAACACGAAAAGCAAGTTCGCGAGCTTGCTGGCGCCATAGCGAGGGAGCCACTTGTAGCTTTTCTCCGCGTTGAGGTCGTCCCATTCGATCTTCGCGCCCTTGTGCTGACCGCTGCTCTGGATGACGACACGCGACCCTGGTGTTTCCATCAGCTTGGGCAGCATGAGCGCGGTAAATGCGAAACAGCCTAGCTGGTTGACGCCGAAGGTCTGCTCGAAGCCTTGCGCCGTGTGCTTTAGCGTCGGCCCCAGCACACCGGCATTGTTGATCAGCACGTCGATGCGCGGCTCCTTGGCGGCTAATTCGGCCGCTTTCCGAACATTCGCCAGATCCGCCAAATCGAGCGGCAGGAAAGCGAGATCAGCGCCGGGGGTCCTCTGCCGGATTTTGTCCATGGCGGCTTTCGCCTTCGATTCGCCACGCGCTGGACGAAGACGGGCATCTCCCCAATGCAACTCGCCGAGCACCTCTCGGCAACGTCTGAGGGCATCAAGTTCAGCGCGAAGACTTCGGCCGAGTACCTCGACCGCATGCGCATCGCCGTCAGGATCGTTTGCTGCGGCGCTGCCCCTGAAGCCTCTGCTCGCTCCCGGAGAGCACCATGACGACATTCGTCATGACGGAAGCGACATCGGGCATCGGCAGACTCTGGCTTGGCGCGCGCGGCGCGCCTCCGGCTGTGCCCGCTCATCGGCGTTCTTAAGAAACGGCGGCCGAAGGCCGCCTATGCCACCCTCTCCCACAAGGGGAGAGGGAAGCAGCCAGCTAATCCCACGCCGGCGCGAAGCCGGGATTGACGCAGCGCCTGTCCTTCGGCAGCGCGGCGATCTTGTTGCGGTCGGCGTCGTCGAGCGTGATCTTCAGGGCATCGAGATTGGCCTTTTGGCTCTCGCGCCGCGAGGCCTTCGGAATCGCCGCGACGCCGTTCTGATCGAGCAGCCATTTCAGTGCGACCTGCGCGGCGGTCGCATTGTGCTTGATCCCGATCTCGCTCAGCACCGGATCTGTTGCGAAGCGCCCCTGCGCCAACGGACAATAGGCGACGAGCGGGATCGACTTGGCGTTGAGATAGGCCAGCACCTTCGATTGATCGAGCATGGCATGATATTCGATCTGGTTGCAGGCGATCGGCGCCTTGATGTCCTCGACGGCGATCTTGAGCAGCGCTGTGGTAAAGTTCGCAACGCCGATCGCCCGTGTGCGCCCCTCCTCCTTGAGCTTCATCAGGGTCTCGAACGCCGCGCCCCAATTGGCGGCTCTCGACGGCCAGTGCACGAGATAGAGGTCGACATGGTCGAGCCTGAGCTTGTTCAGGCTGGCGTCGAAAGCGCGACGGATCGCGTCCGGTGCCAGATTTTCGTGCCAGACTTTTGTGGTGACGTGCAGCTCGCCGCGCGGCACGCGGGAAGCGGCGATGGCCGAACCGATCGAGTCCTCGTTGGCATACATCTCGGCGGTGTCGATGTGGCGATACCCGATCGACAGCGCGCTCTCGACCGCGGCGCGGCAGACGTCGCCCTGCATGCGGAAGGTGCCGAGGCCGAGCTTGGGCATGCTGATGCCCCGTGTCTGCAGATGCTCCATGAACAGGCTCCTGACGTCATTCATCCCGCCGGACGCGCGGTGACAGACTCTTCGGTGATGGAAAGGAAGTGGTGGGAGTGGCCACCATAGCGCTGGTGGCGCCGGGCGGCCAATCAAGATCGGGTTAGCTTTGGGGCGCAGAATGCTTCCCCATCGTCATGGCCGGGCTTGACCCGGCCATCCACGCCTTGCCCCGCGGCACAAAGAACGTGGATGCCCGGGACAAGCCCGGGCATGACGACCAGGGCTCAGTGCGGCCGTCCCTCACGAATGCTGCGCCACCACAGCCGGTCGGGCCGGCCGCCGCGGCACGATATCGACCGACCAAAGGTCACGGTTGTCGACATCCTTCAAGGTCACGGTCATCACGCCGCTGCGGCCGTCGATGTCGACCCGGCCGAAGAACTGCAAGCCGAAGCACGGCGCCAGATTCTCGCCCTGCGCCGCGCTACAGCCGTGCTGGTACATCGCGACCGGACCAAACGTGTCATCGAGCTCGCCCGGCCCCCAGGTGCCGGCATGCAGCGGGCCGGAGACGAACTCCCAGAACGGATCGAAATCCTGGAATTGCGCCTTGCTCGGATCGTAGTAGTGCGCGGCGGTGTAGTGCATGTCGGCGGTGAGCCAGACGATATTGCGGATTCCGGCGCGCTTGATGAACGCCAGCAGATCGGCAATCTCGTGCTCGCGCCGGTCGGGCGGTCCATTGCCGAGCGCAACGGCGTCGAGGCTGATCAGGCCGATCGGCAAATCGGCCGCGATCACCTTCCAGGTCGCGCGCGAGGCGGCGAGCTCGCGCTTGAGCCAGGCGAGCTGCTCGTCGCCGAGAATCCAGCCGCGATGGTCGTTTCCCTTGTTCCAGGTCTCGTCGCGATAGCTGCGCATGTCGATCATGAAGACGTCGAGCAGAGGGCCGTAAGCGATCTTGCGATAGACCCGGCCCTGTCGCGCGCCGATGTCGCGGATCGGCATGAAGTCGAAGAAGGCGCGGCGGGCGCGCGCAACCAGGAGCGGCGTGCCGTCGTCCTCATAGCCGGCGGCGTCGTGGCTGCCGGTCGGCGACCAGTCGTTGGTGACCTCGTGATCGTCCCACTGCGCGAACATCGGCACTTGCGCGTGAAAGGCGCGAAAGTGCTCGTCGAGATGGTTGTATTTGTAATTGCCGCGGAACTGCGCCAGCGTGTGCGCGACCTCGGCCTTGTCCTCGGTGACGATGTTGCGCCAGGTCTCGCCGTTCGGCAGCTTCTGTTCGGCAGGAATGGTGCAGTCGGCGTAGATGTGGTCGCCGGAGTGGATGAAGAAATCGGGGCGGTTGTCGAGCATGGTGCGATAGCTGCGATATCCGCCGCGCGAGACATCGATGCCCCAGCCCTGTCCCGCGGTGTCGCCGGACCACAGGAACGAGATCGACCGGCCCGCGGCCGGCGCTGTGCGGAAATGGCCGATGCGGCTCTCGCCGGCGATACCGGTCGCAATATCGTCGAAGCAGACGCGGTAGAAGATGTCCTGCCCGGGCGGCAGATCGTTCAGCAGCAGCTTTGCAGTGAAGTCGGCATCGGGCAGCGCATCTCGCGAACCCGACGCAATGATCGTCTTAAAACTCTCGACGGTCGAGCATTCCACCTGCATCCGCGCCGGCCGGTCGGCGCGCGCCCAGATCACGGCGGCGCCGTCAGAGACATCGCCGGACTGGATGCCGCTCGTGATCTGCGGACGACCGGCGGCGCGACTGAGATGCGGCTTTGCGAGCGTCCCAAGCGAGGCGATGGCGAGGCTGGAGGTCGAGCGAACCAAAAATTGCCGCCGGGTCCATGCCCGCGCGGCGCGGAGCGTTGCCATTCAGGAAACCTTCGTCGAATCGCGACGGAAGGTGCCTGCGCTCCTTGACTTACAGCTTACGGTTTCTTGACTGCGCGCCTACGGTTTTGCGACGCGGGGATGACGACTTCGACGAGCTCAGCGTCCTGCGGTGCAGGCTCCCTCGCCCGCCGAGGTGAAGAGCCAGCAGGGCTGCGACTAACGCTTCCAGTTGCAGATGCCGCCGGAGCGGCACGGCCACGTCTGGATGCGCGTGTCCCTTGCCTGCGCTTCCAGCGGATTGCCGTGACGACGTGACAGTTTGGTGCGCGCCGCACCGCGCGGCTGGGCGCTCCGGGCGTGGCCGACCTTGGGCTCGGCCACGTGCACGCGTTCAGCGGCGACCTTCTTTGGCACGTCGATCGGCTCGACGCGCGCCTGCGCCTCGTTGCCGCCGCGTGCCTCCAAAGCAACCGGCGCGAATTTCGTCTCCGGACCGAGCCGCTTCGGCGACAGCACGGCCTTGGACAGATCGAGACCCAGGTATTCGTCAGGCTTGTAGTCGTCAGCGCGCGCGATGCCCGCCCCTGCGAGCACGAGGGCCACGGCAATTGCAAAGGGAACGCTTTTCAGGACCACGGACGCCTCCTGAAATCGATTATGAAAGGGGCAATTTACCCGTATTTAGGAGGCGTCGCGCGCAATTCCAGCGGCCAATTGCCGCCGTGGTTAAGAAGTTTGGCGATGTCAGGCGACCTTTCGCGTCGTCCCTGTCCCATCCAGGAACCCGATCAGGCGGCTGCGGATGATGGTTTCCGCCTCGCTCATGATGCGGTCGACGAGTTCCTTGCAGGAGGGAATGTCGCGGATGAGGCCTGCGACCATGCCGCAGCTCCAGGCGCCCGCGTCCATCTGACCATCCAGCATGATCCTGGGATACACACCCGCGACCTGGTCGTGAATGTCGTCGATCGTGAGCTTGGCGCCCTTCGCGCGCTCGATCTCGAGCAGACGGTCGACATTGGCGTTCTTCAGGACGCGCTCGGTATTGCGCAGCGCCCGCATGATCAGGCGAGTGTCGAGCTCGGTGGCGGCGACCAGCGCATTCTTGACGTTCTGATGCACCGGCGCTTCCTTGGTGGCGATGAAGCGCGTGCCCATGTTCATGCCGGCTGCGCCCAGCGACAACGCCGCAACGAGGCTGCGCCCGTCGGCCATGCCGCCGGAGGCGACGAACGGGATCTTCAATTCTTCCGCAGCGCGCGGCAGCAGGATCATGTTGGGAATGTCGTCCTCGCCGGGATGGCCACCGCATTCAAACCCGTCGACGCTGACGGCGTCGCAGCCGATCCGCTCTGCTTTCAGCGAGTGGCGGACTGAAGTGCACTTATGGATGACCTTGATGCCGGCGGCCTTCAGCGCAGGCATGTATGCTTCCGGGCTGCGGCCCGCGGTTTCCACCGCCTTGATGCCACCTTCGACGATGGCCGCGATGTATTCCGGATAGGGCGGCGCCGAGAAGGCCGGCAGGAAGGTGAGATTCACGCCGAACGGCTTGTCGGTCATGTCGCGGCAGCGCGCGATCTCCTTGGCCAGCAGCTCGGGCGTCTTCTGCGTGAGCCCGGTGATGATGCCAAGCCCGCCGGCATTGGAGACGGCGGCAGCCAGCTCGGCAAAGCCGACGAAATGCATGCCGCCCTGGATGATCGGGTGCTCGATGCCGAACAGTTCGGTGATCGCGGTCTTCACTTAGTTCTCCTCCCGGAATTTTGCCTGATGTCAGGTTCAGTCTAGCCGCAGTCTCGTGCCGCGGTCACCATTTCTCTCCGAACGGGTGGAGGGCCCGTCAGTGCCCCCGCGCCGGCGCGCGCAAATCGATCCGGCGCAGCACGGCCGCGGTGGGAATCATCAGCACCGCGACGATGGCGAGCGTCCAGAACACGTCGATATAGGCGAGGAAATCGACCTGTTGCTGCAAGGTCTTGCCGACCCATGCGACCGCCTGCGACGCTGCATCGCTCGCATTAGAGCCCTGCGCCTGGAAGTAGCGCGTCATCGCCTCGATGGTCTGCTGGTAACCGAGATCGGATGGCGCGGCATGCTCGATCAGGCGGCTCTGGTGGAATTGCTGGCGCTGCGCCAGAATGGTCTGCGCCAGCGCGACCCCCATGGAGCCGCCGATATTGCGGGCGACGTTGATCAGCGCCGAGGCTTGATTGGTCTTGTCCGGCGCGATGCCGTCATAGGAGGCGGTCGTCACCGGCAGGAACAGGAAGGGAAGACCGAGCGCGAGGAAGATGCGCGACAGCGCAGCGTAGCCGTAGGTGATGTCTCCGGTCAGCCCGGTGAGATGCCACATCGAGAACGCGGCGATGGCTGCACCAAACATGATGAGATATTTCGGCTGCACGATGCCGACGAGGCGGCCCACCACCGGCATCAGCACCAGCGTCGCGACGCCGCCGGGCGACAGCGCGAGACCGGCCAGCATGGCTGTGTAGTTCAGCTCGGTCTGGAGCAGTTGCGGCAGGAGCTGCGTCGTCGAGATCAGCACCGCGCCGGTGCCGAGCATGACGAGGAAGCAGGCACCGAACTGGCGCCGGCCAAGCAGGCGAAGGTCGACGATGGGCTCCTCCCGCGTCAGCTCCCACGGAATCAGCGCGAGCAGCGAGACGGCCGCGAGCACCGCGAAGACGACGATCATGTTCGATCCGAACCAGTCATTGCGCTGGCCTTCGTCGAGCACGAATTCGAGCGAGCCGAGCCCGATCGCGACGAGGGCGAAACCGACATAGTCGACGCGCAGACCCTTGCTGAGCAGCTTCTCCCTCTCCTCCTCCGCGCCCGACGGCTCCTTGACCAGCGTGCCGACCAGGAACAACGACAGCAATCCCATGGGAACGTTGATCAGGAACACCCAGTGCCAGGTATACGTATCGGTAATCCAGCCGCCGAGCGTCGGGCCGATCACCGGCGCGACGACGACGGCGACGCCGTAGATGGCAAAGGCCTGGCCGCGCTTATGCGGTGGGAAGGAGTCGGCGAGGATCGCCTGCTCGCTGGTTGCCATGCCGCCGCCACCGAGGCCCTGCAAGATCCGGAACAAGACCAGCGATTGCAAATTCCAGGCGGAGCCGCACAGGAGCGACGCGATCGAGAACGTCGCGACGCACATCATGTAGAAGCGCTTGCGGCCGATCACGGTCGACAGCCAGCCCGAGATCGACAGCACGACGGCGTTGGCGACGAGATAGCTGGTGATGACGTAGGTACTCTCGTCGATGCCGACCGCGAGCCCGCCGGCGATGTGGCGCAATGCGACATTGGCGATGGTGGTGTCGAGCACCTCCATGAAGGTCGCGATCGAGACCACGAAGGCGATCAGATAGGGATTGTGCCCACCCGCCGCCGAACGCTCCGGCGACCAGCCGCCGGCGGACGCACCGCCTTGCGTGAGGTCCGTCATCGCACCCTGGTCCAGGGCACGACCGACATGCCGGGACCAACAGGCAGATCGGGCGGCCAGTTGTCGACCACGATCTTCACCGGCACGCGCTGTACCACCTTGACGTAGTTGCCGGTGGCATTCTCCGCCGGCAGCAGGCTGAACGCGGTGCCCGAGCCCGGCTGCACCGAATCGACGTGGCCGGTCAGCTTGCGGCCGGGATAGGCATCGATGCGGATCTCCACCGGCTGGCCCGGACGCATGTCGTTGAGCTGCGTCTCCTTGTAGTTGGCGACGATCCAGACCTCGTCGGGCACGAACATCATCAGGCTCTGGCCGGCCGTGATGAATGTGCCCTTGGCGCCGCTCAGCTTGACGACGCGGCCGGACTGCGCGGCAACGACGCTGGTATATTGCAGGTTCAGCTTGGCCTGATCGAGCTGCGTTTGCGATTGCTCCAGCTGCGCCTTGGCGCCTTCGAGCTGCGCTTGCAGCGATTTGATGCCGAGTTGTGCCGCCGTGACTGCGGTCCTCGCGCGCTCTGTGTTGGCTTGCTGGGCTTGAAGATCGGAACGGGTCTGCTGCTGGCGCTGCACGGTGCCGGCGCCCTTCTCGACCAGATCCTGCGCCCGCGCAAATTCTTCCTGCGAGAACTGAAGCTGAGCTTGCGCCTGCTCGAGCTGAGCCTGGGCCTGCTTGATCTGCTCCTCCTGCGAAACGATCTGCGCCTCGACATTGTCGATGTTCGCCTTGGAGACCGCGACCTGCGCGTTGGCCTGGTCGGCCGCGATCCGGTAGTCGCGCTCGTCGATCTTGGCGAGCAGCTCTCCTGCATTGACGTGCTGGTTATCCGTGACCGGAACGTCAGTCACGTAGCCACCCACTTTCGACGCCACGGAAAAGCTGCGCGCGGCGACGAAAGCGTCGTCGGTGGATTCGTAATGGCGGATCTCGAGCCAATAAAGCAGACCGCCGACGAGCGCCGCAATCAGCACAATGGCGCAGCCAGTTGCGAGCAGCCAATGCTCGCGAAGCCGCGCGCGCAACGGCGGCGCCGGCTTGTCCGACTGGTCTTTGCCGTCGCGGGCTTGATCATGATTCGTTGTCGGAGCTTCCTTCGCCCTCTGCGGCTGCTCCGCGGACGGCCCACGCTCCCGGGTTTGAGCATCCACGCTGAACACCTTTTCTCGGGACTAACGGCCGCGAGCCGATTGAGCCGAGCTCGCGCGCCGGGAGCCCAACCACAGCGCAGAAGCATGGTTCCGTCTTGCCGGAACGCCGCTGCCATTCGTGAACGCGGTGCTCAAAAAAGCGCGGCGCCGGCGCGCCACGCTTCGATGGTCTTACGGGAAAGTACGCACCGCTAGTGCGTCTTGGTCTCGTGCCACTTCTCGAGGTCGGGCTTTACCTCTTTGTCCGAGACCTGTTCTTTCTCTGGATTGCCCTTCCAGGGCTTGTCCGTCTGTCTGTGCGAGCCCCAGTCGTTCCGATCCCGGGGATCGTCGGTGGGCCGTTCCTTGCTCATCGCATCGTCCTTTTGCTACACGAAGGGGACGCCGTAATAGGCATTGATACCGCGTACAGCAGCGTCATCGCCCCAGTTCCACTCGGTCTTTTCGCCGTATTTTGGAGCGCCTTCCAGATCCTTCGCGGTAATTGCGGTAACATAGCCGCCAAGTTCGGTGTCGTATTTCAGCGACTGCCAGGGCAATGGATAGTGGTCATTGCCAAGGCCGAGAAAGCCGCCGAAGCCAAGCACTGCGTAAGAGACCTTGCCAGTGATCTTGTCGATCATCACGCGTTCGATTGAACCGATCCTGTTTCGATCGGCCCCGTAGACCGATGTTCCCTCGACCTTGTCGCTCCCGATCAGGCGGCCCATCTCGTTCCGGTCAAGTTCGCCCTGATTCAGCATCGTAATTCTCCACTCAGCCATTCGTGAATCAACCGCGAGGGGTCAGCGATCGTTCCGGGTCGTGTTCCGCAAGCGCCAGGGAACAGCGCCAAGGAACATCGCTGTAAACAACAGGTTCTCTGAGGCTGACGAGGCCCCAACCGAGAGAGCCACGCGCAATGTCTCAGACCGTCTCCGACTTCATCGTTCAGCGCCTGCATCAATGGGGCGTGCGTCACATCTTCGGTTATCCCGGAGATGGCATCAACGGCGTGTTCGGCGCAATGAACCGGGCCGAAGGCAGGATGAATTTCGTGCAGGCGCGGCACGAGGAGATGGCGGCGCTGGCGAGCGATATGCCTGTCGTGCTGGAAGTGAAAACCGATCCCGAGGTGCCGCCGCTGCCGCCGCACATCACCTTGCAGCAGGCGAAGAACTTCTCGCTCGCCCTGATGAAGGGCGATCCGAACGAGAGCGGGATGATCAAGGGAGCTGCGCGGCAGGTGCTCGAATCGATTCTGCCCGGAAAGCAATGAGGTGAACCATGAGTGACTTCCGCGACATCCAGCACGGCGTCAACGACCCCGTCGACGGCGTCGACGTGAAGTGGCGTTTCAACGACAACCGGACGCCGCATGAGCGGGCACAGCGTCATGCCGACGTGCGCGCCGACGCCACCGCCGCGCCGGCCGAGTCGTTTCTGCCCGAGCGGCTTCGACGCAAGCCGACCGATCCCATCAATCCGCGCACGGGCCGCAATCCCACGGACTAGTCCGTTAGGAACCTCGGTCCTTGCGGCGTGTTGATCGGCGCAACATGGCGCGGCAAGTGGCCGCGACCAATTGGAGGGATCGGACCATGAAGCGAACCATCGTCGCTGTTGCTTGTGTGCTTCTGGCAGGCCCCGCATTGGCCCAATCGCTGGGCGAGAAGACCGGCGTCAATTCGGCGCTCGGCGTCGCGCCAACGACCGCCGACTTCGTCAAGGAGGTCGCCATCAGCGACATGTTCGAGATCGAGTCGAGCAAGCTCGCCGAGCAGAAGGGCAATGCGCAGGAGAAATCCTTCGCCCAGCAGATGGTGTCCGATCACACCAAGACCAGCGGCGAGCTGAAGGGACTGGTCGGCAACGGCAAGGTGCAGGCGACGCTGCCGACGGCGCTCGACAGCTCGCACCAAAGCAAGCTCGACAAGCTCAAGAGTGCGACCGGCAAGGACTTCAGCTCGGACTACAATTCCTACCAGGTCAGCGCCCATCAGGACGCCGTCTCACTGTTCGACCGCTATGCCAAGGGCGGCGATAATGCCGCGCTGAAGGATTGGGCCGGCAAGACGCTGCCGGCGCTCAAGCACCATCTCGACATGGCCAAGGAGCTCGGTAAGGCGCCGAGCGTCGGTCAGTCCAAGTAGGTCTCGACCGGGGACGCCGACTCTGCCGGCGTCCTCCTCGTCTCAGCAACGATGCCCTTCTCCGCGCGTTGGATCACAGAATCGCGGAGATCCTCATGGCGCAGCAAGACAAGACCTCGGTATCCCGCCGGGTCGTCACGCCGCGAGCGCAACGCTCGCGGCGGCTTCGCTGGCCTCCTCGACGGCGGAAGGAGATACGTCCATGGCCGAGCACGACCTGATCAATCCCGTCAGCCGCTATCCGAAGCCGCCGTTCAAGAAGCAGGCGCAGCCCTGGCCGGGCCTTGCCGGCAAGATGGAGCCGCGGCCGGATCATGGCGAGACCAGCTACAAGGGCTCCGGCCGGCTCGCCGGCCGCAAGGCATTGATCACCGGCGGCGATTCCGGCATGGGCCGCGCCGCCGCGATCGCCTATGCGCGCGAAGGCGCCGATGTCGCCATCAACTATCTTCCGGCGGAAGAGCCCGATGCGCAGGAAGTGATCGCGCTGATCAGGAAAGAAGGGCGCACCGGACTCGCGATCCCCGGCGACCTCAACGACGAGGCCTTCTGCAAGCAGCTGGTCGAGCAGGCCGCGCAAGGCCTCGGTGGGCTCGACATCATCGTCAACAACGCAGCGCGGCAGCAGACGCGCGCCTCCATCCTCGACGTCTCGTCGGAGGATTTCGACGCCACCATGAAGACGAACGTCTACGCGCCGTTCTGGATCATCAAGGCAGCGCTGCCGCATCTCAAGCCGGGGTCCTGCATCATCGGCACGACCTCCGAGCAGGCTTACGATCCCTCGCCGGATCTCTATGATTATGCGCAGACCAAGGCGGCGACGATGAACTATGTGAAGTCGCTGGCCAAGCAGCTCGCCTCCAAGGGCATCCGCGTCAATGGCGTCGCGCCCGGACCGATCTGGACGCCGCTCCAGGTCTCCGGCGGCGCCACGATGGAGAAGCTGGAAAAGTTCGGCGGCATGACACCGCTCGGTCGCCCCGGCCAACCGGTCGAGCTGGCCTCGATCTACGTGCAGCTTGCCGCGGCTGATGCAAGCTATGCGACCGGGCAAGTGTATGGCTCCGCCGGCGGAGCCGGACAGCCATAGTCGCGGCGCGGCCGGCTGATACCACGCGATTGAAACAGGAACATTCTTTGTCTCCGAGTTTTACAAAACTGACATGGAGGACATCTCGCCGGCGGACCGATGGCGCTTGTAGCAATCAAACCCACCCGGATCGACGCGGCGATCGCGAACGAGATCGCGCACAACACCACTTCGGGGCTCGAGCATGTCGCCCAGACATTGACCTGGGGTGCCGACGAGCACGTGCTCGTCGCGCTCGCCGCGGCGGGATGGCTCTACACCCGACTGCAGCAACCGCAGAAGCGTCGCATCGCCGATCACGTCCTGATGGTATCGCTGGCGACGGCCGTGCTGCCGCATGCTCTGAAATCCCTCTTCGATCAGACGAGGCCGGACCGGCTGACGGTTAGCGGCCACCGGCGCGGGATTCCCTATTCGGGGCGCCCGCGCGATGCGTTTCCCTCAGGTCACGCCGTGCACATGGGCGCCCTCGCCTCGGCCGCCGGCCTGTTGCCGCCGGTCCCGCGCCGCTTGGTGCGCTGCCTTGCCGTGGTCTTGTCGTTGACGCGCGTCGTGGTGCTTGCACATTGGGCCAGCGACGTGGTGGCGGGCTTCACCCTTGGCGTCGTCGTCGAGCGATTATTCAGGCCGTTCACGCTGGCAAAGTCACGGCAGCAGCGGCCTCCAGCCTCGCGGGTACGGCCATGACGGAATATCTCGTGCGCTTCGTCGCCGGCGGGCTGATCGTCTCCGTGTTCGCGATCGTTGGCGACATGCTGCGGCCGAAGAGCTTTGCCGGGCTTCTCGGTGCGGCGCCGTCGGTCGCACTCGCCACGCTTGGCATCGCCGTCGTTCAGCACGGCCCGCAATATGCCGCGGCCGATAGCTGGACCATGATCTACGGCGCGGTCGCCCTCGGCTGCTACAGCCTCGCCGTCTGCCACCTCCTGATGAGATTTCGTCTCGCCACGCTGCCGGCCACCATCCTCGCATTTGCGGTTTGGCTCGTGGTCGCCTTCGGCTTGCTTGCCGGGTTCGGAGGCGCCGCCTGATGCTGGTTAAGCTGTCATCATCCGCGCTGAAGCAAACGCATTGGTATGAATACGCGGTGCGCTTCGTGCTGGGCGGCCTCGCGACGGTAGCGGCAGGCCTGATCGGCAGCCATTTTGGCGTTGCCATCGGCGGACTCTTTCTCGCGCTTCCCGCCATCCTCTGTGCCAGCGCGACGCTGATCGAACGCCATGAACGCCGCGCCAAGGAAAAAGCCGGCCTCAGCGGGCGAAGACGCGGGCGGCAGGCCGCAGCGTTGGACGCGGCGGGCGCCGGCCTCGGAAGTATTGGCCTCGCAGCATTCGCAGCGGTCTTCTACGTCGTGGTGTCGGCGAGCATCACCGGGGCATTCGCCGCCGCCATCCTGGCCTGGGCCATGGTGTCCGTGTCGGCGTGGTGGCTGAGGCGCAAGCTTCGCGCCACCTCGGGCCGCCCGCAGCCCGAACGCGGGGCGCGATCAGCGAGGGGTTGGAGTTTCTTGCCGTAGCATCAGGAAATCGTACATCTCGGCGGCAGTCTGGAGCTGTTCGAGACGCGCAACAACGCAATCGCGTTGCTGCCCGTCCGGCAGCCTCGCCATCTCGTGCTCGAGCCGCACCCTCTGCGCCTCGAGACGTTGCTCAAATGTGTGTGGCTCAGAGCGTCTTCGCATTTTCCGTCCTTGGTGGCCGCAGGCCTGGGCTGTTCACCCAGCGCTCCACCTCCTCGATCACCTTCTGATGGCTGGGGCGCACTGGCTTCGATGCTTCTGCCTCTTCGGAAAGCTTGCGGGGCAACTTGACGTCGTCTGTCATCGCCTCTCTCCCTTCGCAGGGGAAATGCGCCAGCGCACGACTGGTTTCAATATTAACTTATTGATTTTACTTGCTATTCTTACTCATTTGGTGATTATTTCGACTCTTGTGGAACTCCCGCCAAATTCGTCGATTGAGTAAAATACTCAACTTGCTCAATTTGCGTGTTCGACCATGAATGACCTTCGCGCCGAGCGCCTTCAGGTTATGCTCTCGCCGGAAGAATTGGCCGCCATCGATGATTTCCGGTTCAAACATCGCATGCCGACACGGGCGGCAGCTGTCCGCGAACTGCTCAAGTTCGGGCTGGCCGCAGTGGGCGTCGATGCGGCAGCCGGCGTGAAGTCGAGCAGCTTCGGCGTATTTGGCCGCGGACCTGACGGACATACTCAGGGCGATCCCGACGGCGGGACCGAGAACTAACCCATAGGACGCTCCACAAACAAACGACCCCGGCACGGGGGGTGCCAGGGCCGTCCTTGGAGATTGCTTCCGGCGCACCGGGGGCATGACAACCGGAAGCAATCCGTCGACTCTTCGCGCGGGGATTCGTTCCTTGTAAGCGCTAACCCGTAGCGTCGCTCGAACCGTCCGGCATCACGCCGGAGCCTGGCGTCTTACTATCATCGTTCAGCTTGGGATCGCGTGTCGCCTCCCGCGACGGCGAACCTTTGGGATCCGTCTTGTGCACGGACTGCGCACGCCGCTTGTCACGCGGCTGCTCCTCCGCCCGCTTGTCCTTGACGATGCCGTGATCGGAATGGGCCATGATCTGCTCTCGCCTCTCTTGATGTTTCGCAGCGGTTACGCGCGGGCACGTCGATTGTTCCGGACGAGAGCACCCCGACGCTAGCTGTGTGCCGCGTGGACCGCAGCCGATGCATTTTCCAGATGCACCTGCCGCACCGTCGTTACCGTCGCGAAGGCGACCGAAACGCCAAAAGCGAGAATCAGGGAAAGAAGAGCCAGACGTGGAGTCATTGCGAAACCTCCTTCTGGAATCGAAAATCAACGCGATCGACTGTTCACGGATGATCCTGGATTGGTCTCTTGCATTCCGTGCGCGGTCTCACACACGGCCTCACGAGGACGACTATCTGTCCTGTTTTTGAGGGATATGGATCGTCACGGGCGGGATTTCTCCATCGAGCCAATCCTGTTCCGTCGCAAGCGCCGTCCAGGCGTCCGCCATGCGCGAATAGCGCCTGTAAGCGGGTTTCCCTTCCGCGCGCTCGGCGAGCTGAAGACAGTTGTCGGCGTTATCTCTGAAAATGTCAGACTGTTTCATGCGGAAGACGTGGGGACGGAACTCTCGGGTCGCAATGCCCTTACCGGATCGTAACGTTCAGGGAACTTCGCACGTCATCCGCCATTGATATCGATGCGAGTTCTCGTCGCCATAGTCCTGGTGTTCATCAGCACTGCGGCGCCTGCCGACAGTACTGGCGAGCGAAACCTTGGCGACCGCATGCCGAGCGCAACCGACGTCATCGGCGGCCTCTACGCCTTCAGTCGCTTCCAACAGGGTCTGCTGGAGAGCACCGACCTGAAGGGCAACACGGAGGTCAAGAATCTCGCCGCGCTGCGGGCCGAAGAAGCGGCCAAGCGCGACAAGGCGCTGAAACGAATTCAAGAGACGATCGGTGCGGAGCCGCGCGTCAGCAAGGCGACGTCGGCAAGCGCGAGCCTCATCGAACCCGAAACTTCGGACGGACCGACTTACGTCAGAAGCTTCTATGCCTCGCAGATTCCCGAATATGAAGCGGCCATCAACCTGCTTGAACGCTACCTGAAGGCGCCCGACAATGCTGCGCTTGCAGCGTTCGCGCGCGAGCAGCTCCCGATGCTGCGTGCGCAGGTCAAGGCTGCCGAGCGCACCATGGCGGACAAGTAGCCTTTACTTGTCATTCGGATGATGCTGCTGACTCTGCGGCCGCACGGTCCGGTCGCTCTCAGGCATTCTGTCCCGGCCTGCATCGCCATTGTCATCCTTGCCGCCCGAGGTCGAGGTGCCGCTGCCGCTCGGGTTCGATCGGGTCGCCGTTCCCGTGGTGGACGGATCCGCGCGGGGCGTGGCTGAGCTCGCGGCGGGATCGCCGGTCACGGCCCCCCGGCCACTGGGCGCCCCGCCTTGTGCGAAAGCTGGTCCGGCAAGCAACATGACGACTATCGCAGCCAATCCAGCTTTCATCTGCACTCTCCCTGCTCTTTGCGGGCTAACCGGCTGCCGCTGCGTTCCGCAAGGAGTGGCCCGCGAGGCGCCGACCAATGGGGGCCGCCGAGGCCAAATTCTTTGGAAATTGCGTGGAACCAGTCCGATTATTTGCGGTTAGTACAATCGGGCTGAGCAAAGCAGGTTCCATTTCCCTGCGCCGCAACCTTGGTGCTTGATTTCGAATTTGGCTGACGCTCTATTTTGACGAAACGCGTCTTGCCTGGGATTCGGCCGACGCCTGCGGGGGAATCAGTATGAGCGACCTCGATCCCGGCACTGCATCACGCTCCGGTCGTCGCGTCCCAAAGCCAAAACCCAACGGTACGTCGGAGCAGGATTCCCGGGCCGAATTGCTGCTTGCCTTGCAGGCGATGCGGAGCGGCGATTTCTCCGTGCGGATGAGTGGCGACTATCTCGGCATCGACGGCAAGATCGCCGACACTTTTAACGAAATCATCGCGGCCAACCAGCGCATGGCGCAGCAGCTCGAGCTGGTCGGCCAGGTGGTGGGCCGCGAGGGCAAGACTCGCCAGCGCGTGAAGTTCGGCCTCGCCTCGGGCTCCTGGGCCGACATGGAAGGGTCCGTCAACACGCTGATCGACGACTTGTTGTGGCCGACCCGCGAAGTGACGCGTGCAGTCGCGGCGGTGGCGCAAGGCGACCTGCTCCAGACCGTCAAGCTCGACGTCGACGGCCGCCCCCTGCGCGGCGAGTTTTTGCAATCGGCGACCATCGTCAACACCATGATCAAGCAGCTCGGCGTGTTCACCTCCGAGGTGACGCGCGTGGCGCGCGAGGTCGGCACCGAAGGCAAACTCGGCGGCCAGGCCCAGGTGCCTGAGGTGACCGGCGTCTGGAAGGACCTCACCGAGAGCGTCAACTCGATGGCGAACAACCTGACCAACCAGGTTCGCAACATCGCCGAGGTGACGATCGCGGTCGCCAATGGCGACCTGTCGAAGAAGATCACCGTCGACGTCCGCGGCGAGATCCTCCAGCTCAAGGAAGCCATCAACACGATGGTCGACCAGCTCCGCTCCTTCGCCTCCGAAGTGACGCGCGTGGCGCGCGAGGTCGGTACCGACGGCAAGCTCGGCGGCCAGGCGATCGTGCCCGGCGTCGCGGGCACCTGGAAGGACCTCACCGACAGCGTCAACGCGATGTGCGGCAACCTGACCGCACAGGTGCGCAACATCGCCAACGTGACCACCGCCGTGGCGCGCGGCGACCTCTCGCGCAAGATCACCGTGGACGTGCGCGGCGAGATTCTGGAGCTGAAGGACACCATCAACACCATGGTGGACCAGCTCAACTCGTTCGCTTCGGAAGTGACGCGCGTGGCGCGCGAGGTCGGCACCGAAGGCAAGCTCGGCGGCCAGGCCCAGGTGCCCGGCGTCGCCGGCACCTGGAAGGACCTCACCGACAACGTCAACTTCATGGCGTCGAACCTGACCGCGCAGGTCCGCAACATCGCCGACGTCGCCACTGCGATCGCGAGCGGCGACCTGTCGAAGAAGATCACCGTCAACGTCTCGGGCGAGATCCTTCAGCTGAAGGAGACGCTCAACACCATGGTCGACCAGCTCAACGCCTTCGCCGGCGAAGTGACGCGCGTCGCCCGCGAAGTCGGCACCGAGGGGCGGCTCGGCGGTCAGGCCAACGTGCTCGGCGTCGCCGGCACCTGGAAGGATCTCACCGAGAGCGTCAACTCGATGGCCTCGAACCTGACCGCGCAGGTTCGCAACATCGCGGAGGTGACGACGGCGGTCGCCGGCGGCGACCTGTCGAAGAAGATCACCGTGGACGTGCGCGGCGAGATTCTGGAGCTGAAGGACACCATCAACACCATGGTGGACCAGCTCAACGCCTTCGCCGGTGAAGTCACGCGCGTCGCGCGCGAGGTCGGCACCGAAGGCAAGCTGGGCGGCCAGGCCGTCGTGCGCGGCGTCGGCGGCACCTGGAAGGACCTCACCGACAGCGTCAATTCGATGGCCTCGAACCTGACCGGACAGGTCCGCAACATCGCCGAGGTCGCGACCGCGGTGGCGAAGGGCGATTTGTCGAAGAAGATCACGGTGAACGTATCGGGCGAAATCCTTCAGTTGAAGGAAACGCTCAATACCATGGTGGACCAGCTCAATGCCTTCGCCGGCGAGGTGACGCGCGTGGCGCGCGAGGTCGGCACCGACGGCAAGCTCGGCGGCCAGGCCGGCGTGCCCGGCGTCGCCGGCACCTGGAAGGATCTGACCGATTCGGTGAACTCGATGGCGGGCAATTTGACCGCCCAGGTTCGCAACATCGCCGAAGTCGCGACCGCGATCGCCGGAGGCGACCTCTCGCGCAAGATCACCGTGGACGTACGCGGCGAGATCCTCCAGCTCAAGGACACCCTGAACACGATGGTCGACCAGCTCAACCGCTTCGCGGGCGAGGTGACGCGCGTTGCGCGCGAGGTCGGCACCGAAGGCCGCCTCGGTGGTCAAGCCAACGTGCCCGGCGTCGCCGGCACCTGGAAGGATCTCACCGACAGCGTGAACTCGATGGCGGGCAACCTCACCGCCCAGGTCCGCAACATCGCCGAAGTCACCACCGCCGTCGCGCGTGGCGACTTGTCCCGCAAGATCACGGTGGACGTGAAGGGCGAAATCCTCGAGCTGAAGAACACCATCAACACCATGGTGGACCAGCTCAATGGCTTTGCCGGCGAAGTCACGCGCGTCGCCCGCGAGGTCGGCACCGAAGGCAAGCTCGGCGGTCAGGCCGAAGTGCCTGGCGTCGCCGGCACTTGGAAAGACCTCACCGACAACGTCAACTTCATGGCCTCCAACCTGACGGCCCAGGTCCGCAACATCGCCGAGGTGGCGACCGCGATCGCCGGCGGCGACCTCTCGAAGAAGATCACGGTGGACGTGCGCGGCGAAATCCTTCTCTTGAAGGACACGCTGAACACCATGGTCGAGCAGCTCCGCTCCTTCGCCGCCGAAGTCACGCGCGTGGCGCGCGAGGTCGGCACCGAGGGCCGGCTCGGCGGCCAGGCCGTCGTGCCCGGCGTCGGCGGCACCTGGAAGGACCTCACCGACAACGTCAACCTGCTCGCCGCGAACCTCACCACGCAGGTCCGCAACATCGCCGAGGTCACCACGGCGGTCGCGCGCGGCGACCTCTCGCGCAAGATCACCGTCGACGTGAAGGGCGAAATCCTCGAGCTGAAGAACACCATCAACACCATGGTGGACCAGCTCAACGCCTTCGCCGGCGAAGTCACGCGCGTGGCGCGCGAAGTCGGCACCGAAGGCAAGCTCGGCGGACAGGCGCAGGTGCCCGGCGTTGCCGGCACCTGGAAGGACCTCACCGATACCGTGAACCTCATGGCCGCGAACCTGACCGAGCAGGTCCGCGGCATCGTCAAGGTCGTGACTGCGGTCGCCAACGGCGACCTCAAGCAGAACCTGACGATGAAATCGCGCGGCGAGGTCGCGGCCCTCGCCGATACCATTAACAACATGACCGAGACGCTCGCGACCTTCGCCGATCAGGTGACGTCGGTGGCGCGCGAGGTCGGCGTCGAGGGCCGCCTCGGCGGCCAGGCCAATGTGCCCGGCGCCGCCGGCACCTGGAAGGACCTCACCGGCAACGTCAATCTGCTGGCGGCCAACCTGACCTCGCAGGTGCGTGCGATCGCGGAAGTCGCGACCGCCGTGACCAAAGGCGACCTGACGCGGTCGATCCAGGTCGATGCCCGCGGCGAGGTCTCGGAGCTGAAAGACAACATCAACACGATGATCACGAATCTCCGTCTGACGACGGACGTGAACACGGAGCAGGACTGGCTGAAGACCAACCTCGCGAAATTCACCAACATGCTCCAGGGCCAGCGCGATCTTACGACCGTCGGGCGGCTGCTGCTCACCGAACTGTCGCCGCTGGTGAACGCGCATACCGGCGTGATCTACCAGGTCGAGAACGAGGACAATTCCCAGCTCCTGCTGCTGGCGTCCTACGCCAGCGACGGCATCTATCCCTATCAGCGCGTGCTTCAGTTCGGCGAAGGCCTGATCGGCCAGTGCGCCCTCGACAAGCGGCCGCGCCTGGTCGCCGACATTCCATCCGACGTGGTGCCGATCAACTCGGCACTGCTCCGCGTCGCACCGAAGAACCTCGTGGTGCTGCCGGTGCTGTTCGAGGGCCAGGTCAAGGCCGTGATCGAACTTGCTTCGCTGATATCGTTCACGACGTCGCAGATGACGTTCCTGGAGCAGCTCACCGACTCCATCGGCATCGTGCTCAACTCGATCGAAGCGACGATGCAAACCGAAGGCCTGCTCAAGCAGTCGCAGCAGCTCGCCGGCGAGCTCCAGACCCAGCAGCGCGAATTGCAGCAGACCAACGACCAGCTCGAACAGAAGGCGCAGCAGCTCGCCGAGCGCAACGTCGAGGTCGAGCGCAAGAACCAGGAAATCGAGCAGGCCCGCCGTGCGCTGGAGGAAAAGGCCACCGAGCTCGCACTGACCTCGAAATACAAGTCCGAATTCCTCGCCAATATGAGCCACGAGCTGCGCACGCCGCTGAATTCGATCCTGATCCTCGGACAGCAGCTCACCGACAATCCGGACGGCAACCTCTCGGCCAAGCAGGTCGAATTCGCCCGCACCATCCACGGTGCCGGCACCGACCTGCTCAATCTCATCAGCGACATTCTCGATCTCTCCAAGATCGAGTCCGGCACGGTGACGGTCGACGCCGAGGAAATCCTGACCGCGAACCTGCTCGAGACCGTCGGCCGGCCGTTCCGGCACGAGGCGGACAACCGCAATCTGTCGTTCAAGATCGACATCGATCCGAACCTTCCGCGCAGCATCGTCACCGACTCCAAGCGCCTGCAACAGGTGCTGAAGAACCTGCTCTCCAACGCCTTCAAGTTCACCGCCGAAGGCGAGGTGCGGCTGAAGGTCGCCGGCGCGGTCGGCGGCTGGGGGACCGATCACCCGGTACTGAACTCCGCGCCGGCCGTGATCGCGTTCGAAGTGACCGATACCGGCATCGGCATTCCCCTGGAGAAGCAGAAACTGATCTTCGAAGCGTTCCAGCAGGCGGATGCCGGCACCAGCCGCAAATATGGCGGCACGGGCCTCGGGCTTGCGATCAGCCGCGAGCTCGCAAGCCTGCTCGGCGGCGAAATCCACCTGCGCAGCTCGCCGGGCAAGGGCTCGTCGTTCACGCTTTACCTGCCGTTGAAATATTCCGGCCCGACGCTCGCACCGCGCGCGGCGCCTGCGCCACACCAGTACAGCCAACCGCCGGCGCTGCAGCCGGCCGCGCCCGACCAGCAGCGCGTCATCGAGCAGCTTCCCGACGACCGGCTCAACCTCGAGCCCGGCGACACCATCCTCCTCATTGTGGAAGACGATCCGCACTATGCGCGCGTGCTCGTCGATCTTGCCCGCGACAAGGGCTTCAAGGTCCTGGTTGCGGCCCGCGGCGCCGAAGCGCTGGAGCTCGCCAAGCAGTACCAGCCGATGGCCGTCTCTCTCGATGTGTTCCTGCCGGACATGCTGGGCTGGACCGTGCTGAGCCAACTCAAGCACAATCCTCTGACCCGCCATATTCCCGTGCAGATCATCACGCTCGACGAGGACCGCCAGCACGCGTTGGCGCGCGGTGCGTTCTCCTTCGTCAACAAGCCGACGACGACGGAAGGCGTCTCCGCCGCGCTGACGCAGATCAAGGAATATGCGCGGCCGCGGCGCAAGCGACTCCTGATCGTCGAGGACAACGAGGCCGAGCAACTCTCGATCCGCGAGCTGCTGCATCACGACGACATCGAGATCGTGACGACGGATACCGGTGCCGGCGCGCTCTCGACACTGCGTCAATCCCCGTGCGATTGCGTGGTGCTCGACCTGCGGCTGCCCGACATGAGCGGCTTCGAGGTGCTCGACGAGATCCGCAACGACGAGGCGCTGTCGAACGTCCCGGTCGTGGTGTTCACCGGCCGCGAGCTTTCGGCGGAAGAGGATGCGGAACTCCACACCATGGCGCGCAGCATCGTGGTCAAGGGGGTGGAATCGCCGGAGCGCCTGCTCGACGAGACCGCGCTGTTCCTGCACCGTGTCATCACGGAACTACCGGTCGAGAAGCAGCGCATGCTGGAGAAGCTGAACAGTTCCGACGAGGACCTGATCGGCAAGACGGCCCTGCTCGTCGATGACGACGCCCGGAACATCTTCGCGCTGTCGAGCGTGCTGGAACGGCGCGGCATGAAGGTGCTGACGGCCACGACCGGCAGCGAGGCGGTCGCGCTGGTCGAATCCAATCCGGAAATCGCCATCGTGCTGATGGACATCATGATGCCGCAGATGGATGGCTATCAGACCATGGGTGTGATCCGCGAGAACCCGGCCTTCGCGCGGCTACCGATCATCGCGCTGACCGCCAAGGCGATGAAGGGCGACCGTGAAAAATGCCTGGAAGCCGGCGCGTCCGACTACCTCGCCAAACCCGTCAACACCGATCAATTGCTGCTTGCGATCCGCATGTGGCTGCACCGCTGAGTTGGATCCGCGAATGGACCAAGAGAAGGTCAACATCCTGCTCGTCGACGACCAGCCAGCCAAGCTGCTGGCCTATGAGGTGATCCTGAAGGATCTCGGCGAGAACCTCGTGATCGCCTCGTCTGGACGCGAAGCGCTGGAGGTTCTGCTCAAGACCGAGATCGCGGTCATCCTGGTCGACGTCTGCATGCCCGAGCTCGACGGCTTCGAGCTCGCCGCGATGATCCGCGAGCATCCGCGCTTCCAGAAGACCGCAATGATCTTCATCTCGGCCATTCAGGTGAGCGATATCGACCGGTTGCGCGGCTACGAGATGGGCGCAGTCGACTACGTTCCGGTGCCCGTCGTGCCGGAGGTGCTGCGCGCCAAGATCAAGGTGTTCTCCGAACTCTATCGCAAGACCCGCGAGCTCGAACGACTGAACCAGGAGCTCGAGGACCGCGTCCGCGCACGCACCGCCGAGCTGGAAAACTCCACCGCCAAGCTTCGCGAAAGCGAGCAGCGGCGCAGCATGGCGATCGCCGCCGGCAAGATGGGCTCCTGGGATTGGGACTGGATCACCGGCGACTGGATGTGGGACGAGGGGCAGTATCGCATCTTTGGGGTCAGCCCGGAGAGCTTCGAGGTCAACCCGGCCAACGTTCAGGCGCTGTTGCATCCCGATGATGTCGATCAGTTGCGCAAGGCGATCGCCGAGTTCAACAAGGGCGCGCGCGCCTACGAAACGGAATTCCGCATCGTGCGGCCCGACGGTGATGTGCGCTGGTGCGTCGGCACCGCGGCGGCAACGGTCGACGAGAGTGGTCGCGTGGTTCGTGTCAGCGGCGTCACCGTCGACATCACCGAACGCAAGCGTGCCGAGGAGCGGCAGAATCTCCTCGCGCGGGAAGTCGATCATCGCGCCAAGAATGCGCTGGCGCTGGCGCAATCGATCGTGCGCCTCACCCGCGCCGACGAGGTCAAGGCCTATGTCAATGCCGTCGAGGGGCGCATCAATGCGCTCGCGCGCGTCCACACCATCCTGTCGCTGTCGAGCTGGCAGGGCGCCGAACTCTCCAAGCTGATCGACGAGGAGCTTGCGCCCTATTCGCTAGGCGGCCAGATCAAGCTTGCCGGGCCCGAGGTTCAGTTGCTGCCGGCGACCGCCCAGACGCTGGCGCTGGCGCTGCACGAGCTCTTCACCAATTCGGCCAAGTATGGCGCACTGTCGACGCGATCCGGTCGGCTCATGATCGGTTGGCAGACCGAGGACGACCGCCTCACACTGACCTGGGAGGAATCCGGCGGCCCGCTGGTCAGGACGCCGAAATCCCGCGGCTTCGGCACGCGGAGTCTGCTTGCAAGCATCGAGTCCCAGCTTGGCGGACAGGCGCAATTCGATTGGCGCGCCGAGGGCTTGTTGTGCCGCCTGCAGGTGCCGTTGACACGCAAGCCGGTGGCGACGACGGCACCCGGCAAATTCGATGCCGCCGCCGCGGCCGAATTGCAGCGCGCATCCGGTTAGAGCGTTCTCCAGCGAAGTGGTGACCGGTTCGCGTCAAGAAAACGCGTCAAGCGAAGAATCGAGAGCTACCGCAATCGGAACGGAAGCTCTAGCCGGACGCCGCGCTCGTCATGCGCTGCTCCGTCCGTGGATCGCGCGCGACGCGTCCTTCGAGCCAAGCCTCCGTTCGAGCGAGATCGCGTAGCGCCTTCGCATAGCGGCGAGCCGCGCTTCGTTCCGCGCCACGCGGGAGCTTACGCGCCTTGCGCAGGATGTCCGCGGCCGCGTTGCGATAGGCCAGCGAGCGGTACAGAAAGACTACCTTGCCCATATCGATATTCCCGTGTTGATGCCGCTCATCTTCGCAAGCCGGGCATGAACGTCGGATGAAGCTGGCGATGACAATTCCTTCATCCTGATGGAACCAATGACGATCGCGCGCGTTTGCCTGCCAGATCGGGACATAGTTCCATGCGCGCGAAAAAGTCGTCGAACCTGATCTCTCCCACCGGCCTTATCAAGCTGATGACACATGCGATGATGGGGGCAGCCCTCGGCCTCGCCTTCAGCCTCGCACTCATTCTGACCAATCCAGCCGTCGCCAACCTGCTGAGCCATGGCGGAAGCCAAGCCGCTATTGTCTTCGCTCTCACGCTGGTGACGACCTTCGCGATCGGCGCGACGCTCACTGGCATCGTGTTCATCCTCGAAGAGAACAAGCAATCTTGAAGCGTGCGCGACGCGTGGAGAAGCTTTGTTGGGAACTCCTGCGAGGAACGGCCGTTGGCCGCCTGCGTCAATTTAACCCAGGGAGTTCCCCCATATGAAGACAGTCAAGCTCGTCCTCACCGCAATGTTGGCAACGGGCCTCGCCGCCGCGCCGTTCGCCGCGCAGGCGAAGTCGCACAAGGCCAAACATGGATCCTCGATGTCATCGTCGCAGACCACGGGCGCGAATACCAAGTCCTCCAAGGGTGCCGATCCCTCCGGTCAGGGCGGCTCTGGCCCCGGCTCCGACCAGGGCGGCACGATGACGAACAAGGGCGGCATGAGCAACACCAAGTGAGCTCTGCCCATAAGGTGAGAGTCCCGCGTTCAGCGCGGGGCTCTTCACTCGAGGACGACGACGATTCATCCTGTCCCCGTCGCGCTCCAAAGCGCGATGAGATTTGGATGAATCGTCATTGCGCTTTAGGTTATTGTTTGAGCATTATCTTATCGGAAAACCGCTGCACACTTTGCGCTAACCCGGCTCTTCGGGTCCGGATCATGCTCTAGCGCCACATCGTCGGCACGCCGACCAGCGCATCGCGACCGTCCTGCTTCAACTCCTCCAGGGAATAGCGATCGGCGCGCAAGGCCTCGCGCAGTTTCGCGGCAATGCGGCGGCGGGTCACCACGTCGGATGAGGGAACGTTGACGCAGACCTCGTTCAGCACTGCCCGCAGCAAGGCGGCCAGTTCGGCGTCCGATGGCATCGACAATCTCCAGCATGTCGCTTGCGCGCACGCCTTAGCTGCGTCGGATGTCAGTGATGTTGAGACAGCTTGCCGCGGAATTCGTCTTAACGAGATGCTCGAGCTGCGCCCGCTTGCGCGCGATCAGGAGTTGGGTCGCAGCGTCGTCGAGGCCCTCGCGCTGCAATTGCCGGATGGCGGAGCCCAGTTCGAGAATCTCGGCGCGCAATTTCAGGATCCGGTAGTTGTCCGGGTCTTCCTCCACCGCGCGGCCCCCAATGTCTCAGCGACGGGCCAACACGCGCGCCGGCTTGTCGACATTCTTCAAGGAGCGAAGACGCATCCGGTCGCGGACGTCGGGCAGGACATCGCCGCCCCCGGCCGACTTCCATTCGTCGATGAGCAGGTTGATCTTCCGGCGCAGATTGATCTGCGCCAGAGCTTGTTCGCTGCAGTCGCAATCGCCGTTGACGAGAGCGCGCACAGACGCCTCGACATCGACCATTTCCAGCCTCAAAGCGCTGATTTTACGCCGAATTTCATTAATTCTGTTGTCCATGGCTTGTTAGAACAAAATAAGAACATATAGTCAAGCCAGATTTCAAGGACGGAGGAGCGACATGCAGATCCAGGCCAAATACGACGCCAGGGTTTTCCTTGGCGAGCAGATGACACGGGCGCAGGGATTGAGATTGAAGCGGCTGAGCGAAGAGGCCTATCAGCCGGCACAATATGCGCGAGATCTGTCCTCTGCCGAGGCTGCGCGGCGCATTCAGGTGCTGGAGGCGGAGATCGAGCTGGCGAATTCGTTCTGAGCTGCCTTCACCGCCCGGAACATTGCAGGCGTGCTGTCGGAACCATGCCAGTGTCGAATGGTTCTCCCTCCGCCAAGGGAGAACAGGCATGGCACGCAAGGCAAAGAAGCGCCGCTACTCACGCAGCTCCGGCAGCGATGTCGAAAGCGAGATGCGGCGCTACAAGAAAGGTACCGCGAAGAGCGGACGTGGCGGTCGCGGCGGACGCGTGAAGAGCCGCAAGCAGGCGATCGCGATCGGGCTGTCGAAGGCCCGCAAGAAGGGCAAGAAGGTCCCGAAGAAGGCCTCCAAGCGGAAGACGTCCAAGAAGAAGGCGTCCAGGAAATCTTCCAAGAAATCGTCGAAGCGCAAATCCAGCAAGCGATCGCGCTGACCTCAATCAGATCATGCTGCCCGGCATGAAGCAGCGGATCGAAATCCCGAACGCAGTCTTCACCGGCCACACCATGGTGCGGCCGGTGCGGTTCGGCTCGGTGATCACGGCTTCATCCGGCACCTCGACCCATTGCCCGTCCAACCGAACACGATAGTGCCCGTTGTGCGATTCCCAATCGGGATCGGAGACAGCAAAGCCATCCGCATCCGAGCAGCACGGACCGAGGTGGCTGCGCAGACTGTCGAACCATGGCTTCAGGGGCGAGTTCGCATAGCGGCCATCGTCGCGCCCGAAGGCGTTTCCAGCCGGCAGCACGAACAACGCCACGAGCAGCGTACTCATCAGCGAGAGCTTCAATCGATCCATGTCGGCACCGATCAATGTGAACCAGCGGCCAGTTCCACAAAGCGGCCGGAGGTTCGAAGGTTCCACGCTCGCGAGCCCACTCCGCGGCTGCGTTGCCGCCGAGCAGATGCCCGACCAGAAAGTGTGATGGCCGAACACGGCTTTTTCGGACGAACCGGGTCACCCTCCCTGCCGTTAACGAGAATGTTATCGGCGACTTGTGGGAATCTTGGGTGGCGAATGCGAAAGGCGGCCCGAGGGGCCGCCTTTTTGAATTGTACCGATCGAGGTTCGCCTTACGCGAGTGGCACCGCGACGAACCGGATGGCATCCGCGCTTCTGATCTGCAACAGCACGCTGCGCTTGCCTGACGATTTGGCCTGCGCCAGCTCAGAGCGCACCTCGCCGACATTGCTGACAGCCTTGCCGCCGACATTGAGGATGACGTCACCGGTCTTGATGCCGCGCTGCGCGGCCGGCCCTTCCGGATCAACCTCGGTGACGACGACACCCTTCTGGCCGGCGCCCTGCACATCGCCGGCCGGAGCCAGACCGAGCCCGAGGCGCGGCGTGCCGGCGCCCGGCTGCACCTTGCCGTCATAAGCCTTGCCCTGAGCCTGCCGTTCGTTCGGCAGTTCGCCGAGCGCCAGCGTCACCGTCTTGCTCTCGCCGTTGTGGAAGACGTCGAGCTTGACTGAGCTGCCGGGCGCCAGGGTGGCGATGGTGCGGGCGAGATCGCGGGAATCCTTGACCGCCGTGCCGTTGACGGCGGTGATGACGTCGCCCGCCTCGATGCCGGCCTTCGCCGCCGGGCTGTCGGGTTGCGGATTGTCGACGATCGCGCCGCGCGCCTGCTTCAGGCCGAGGCTGTCGGCAATATCCGACGTCACCGGCTGCACCTGCACGCCGAGCCAGCCGCGGGTGACCACGCCCTTGTCCTTCAACTGCGCCACCACCAGTTTTGCGGTCGTGGCCGGAATGTCGAAGCCGATGCCGACCGAACCGCCGGAGGGCGAGAAGATCGCGGTGTTCACGCCGATCACGTTGCCGTTCATGTCGAAAGCGGGACCGCCGGAATTGCCTTTGTTGATCGGCGCGTCGATCTGGATGAAATCGTCATAAGGACCATTGCCGATGTCACGGCCGCTGGCCGAGACGATGCCGGCGGTGACGGTGCCGCCGAGCCCGAAGGGATTGCCGACCGCGACCACCCAATCGCCGATGCGCGGCTTCTGGTCGGAGAATTTGACGAACGGAAAATCCTTTTTGCCGTCGATCTTGATCAGCGCGAGATCGGTTTTCGGATCGGTGCCGACGACCTTCGCTGTGTAGGTCGTGCCGTCATCCATGGTCACCTGCACGGACTCGGCGTGATCGACGACGTGGTTGTTGGTCACGGCATAGCCGTCGGCGGAGATGAAGAAGCCCGAGCCTTCACCCGTGATCATCTGGTGGCGCTGACGCGGCATGCCGTTCATGCCACCATCCGGGAAGCGGAAGCCGAACTGCCGCGAGAACTGGTCGAACGGCGAGTCTTCGTCCGAATCCATCCGATTATGTTGCAGCATCGCGCTCTTGTCGCTGTCCTGGTCGATTCTGACCCGCACCGAGATGACGGCGGGTTTGACCTTGGCCACGAGATCGCCAAAGCCCGGCGGGGTCGCAGCCGTTTCCGCGGCCTGGGCCGGCGCGACGAAGGAGGTCAGGCCGAATGGCGAAGCACCGGGAGCAGCCGCCAGCACGGCCGCGCCAAGCGCGGCTGCGGTGCCGAGCAGCGCGAGCCTGCGCGGCCTCAAGATCTTGCGGGACGTGGGGGTGTCGGAATTGACGCGATCGTTCATGTCGAAATGTCCATGTTGAGCAGGTGTCGCCTTGCGCGTAACATGGGCGTTGCCACCTTACGGCGTCCCGTCCAGGCGATTAAATCTTGGCAAAGGATTGGGACCGGGCACCGCGGCAAGTTCGTCGCTGCACATTTGATGCAGCTCAACGCAGGTCCTTCGTGCAGTGAAAAACTGCGTCACCGGATGATGTTCATCGGAGGCGCGCCATGTACAAAGACATTCTCGTCCACATCCCGACCGAGCGTCCGATACGTCCCGCGATCGATGGCTCGATCTCGCTCGCGGCACACCTCAACGCCCATCTCGACGCAGTCGCGGTCGGCTATATCGCAACCAGTGCGGCTTCCGTCATGGAGGGTGGCGCCGCCGTGGCGGCCGTATTCGAGCTGGAACGCGAGCGCGCGATGGAGCGGGCCGAGGCCGCGCTCGCAATATTCAGGAGCGAAGCGGTGAACGCGGGCATCTCCTACGCCTGCCACCCGCTCGGCGCGATCCCGATGGACGGAGCTGGCACGCTCGGCGAGATGGCGCGACTGCACGACCTCAGCATCGTGCTCCAGCCCGATCCGACGCAAGGCTCGTTCGACAACGACATGCCTGGCGAGATCCTGTTCCAGGCGGGCGGCCCGGTGCTGTTCCTGCCGTACACCTTCCGCGGGACCTTCAAGGCGAACCGGATCGGCATCTGCTGGGACGGCAGCCCCCTCGCTGCCCGCGCAATGCGCGACGCAGCCCCGTTCCTGGCCCGCGCCGAGGCAATCGTGATCATCACGATCAACGAAGCCGATGTAGCCTGCGGCGAAGCTTCAGCGACCAATCTGGCAAGACATCTCGGCCGACGCGGGCTCTCGACCCGCACGGTCGGCCTGTCGGCCACGCGCGCCGACATCCAGCCCACGATCCTGTCTCTGGCGGCGGATGAGAGCCTCGATCTCCTGGTAATGGGCGGCTACGGCCATTCGCGGTTGCAGGAGCGTTTTCTCGGCGGCGTCACCCGCGCCATGCTGGAGGCCATGACGGTTCCGACGCTGATGTCGCACTGAGCCGAGCCGGCCCGCCGCCGCTACGCCGCGGCAGGTGTCTTCAATGCGACGGCTTCAGCGACGTCCTCGCCGCCTTGTGCATTGCACGCATCGAAATGCGCCTTGAGCTCGACTTCCGCGAGATATTCGAAATGTTCGGCCTGGCCGAGGAGCTCCCAGTTCTGGAGCGGCCGGTAAGCGGCCTGCTGACGACAGAGGGACGCCAGCGCCCGGTAGCGACGTACGTTCTCCATGAGACCCTCCCTCGCATTCACAGGGCTTATTGCCCCGATTTGCGTCAGGCCGATGGCGGTCATGCAAAAGTTTTGCTGCGCCCGCCGCGGCGCCGACTTCGGCTAGTTCTAGCAAATGCCCAAGGAAGCCAAAGTTCCAGTCGACGCGGACTCTCGCTCTGAATTCCCGCCGCCCCCATCAAGGGCTAGGCATAGAGGCGGCGCTCGACGGTCACGCCGACGAGATCGAGATAGCGCTCCTCACGGCTGCCGAATTAGAGCACGAGCTGAGCGGGCCCGAGCAGTGGATCAGCTCCGCGCCAGCCATGGGCAGTATTCCAATGGAGATATTGAATGTGCATCTACGCCCTTCTGCAGTTATTAAACCACAGATTGTAGCGCGGCGCATTAATCGAACGCGTGCTTCGGCGCCCTTGGTTACCCCGGCATGAAGGGTGTTGCCGATTCGCGCTGGATTCTCCGTAGAACCCCGGAAAAATGCGCGCTATGAAGCGATCGATACCTCGGCGCAATCGCCTGGTGATGCTCTCCGTAGTCTACCGGATGCGCGCACTTTCTCCGACGCGCAGCGGCCGCGCGGCATTATCTTTCTTCTTTGGAACCTGGCCGGCCTCGGCGGCGGTGCGAATGGCCGCAATATTGGCGGCGTATTCGGCGGCGCTCTTGCCGCGAAACACGGCGGACCCCGCCACAAGCGTATCGGCGCCCGCGGCAGCCACGGCAGCGGCATTGTCGCGCGTGATACCGCCATCGACCTCGAGCCGGATCGGCCGGTCGCCGATCATGGCCTTGATCCGTGCGATCTTCGCCAGCTGGGAGTCGAGGAAGGACTGGCCGCCGAAGCCGGGATTGACCGTCATCACCAGCACGAGGTCGAGACGATCGAGCACATACTCGATCGCGCTCTCCGGGGTCGCGGGACACAGGCTAACGCCGGCTTTCCTGCCGAGCGCGCGGATCGCCTGAAGCGAACGATCGAGATGCGGGCCGGCTTCGGCGTGCACGGTGATGACGTCCGCACCGGCCTTCGCGAACGCGTCGAGGTAAGGATCAGCAGGCGCGATCATGAGATGCACGTCGAAGACTTTCTTCGTCAGCGGCCGGATTGCCTTGATGACGTCCGCGCCAAAGCTGATGTTCGGCACGAAGTGTCCGTCCATGACGTCGCAATGGATCCAGTCGGCCCCGGCCGTATCGATCGCCGCGATCTCTTCGCCGAGGCGCGCGAAATCCGCGGCCAGGATCGAAGGAGCAATGATCATCTCTCTCGTCATGATTTTGCACTCCGCGAGTCGGCGCCGCCGCTGAAGACGCGGCTCGCCAGGACGTCCATGGGATCGATGGTTTCGAGGTCGGCGACGTCGAGCATGCGATCGAGATCGGACACCAGGCGATCGGCCTGCCGCAGGCGAATGCGGTCGACGGCGTTGCGGATCGAGCGCGCATTGGAGAAGAACGGCTGGGTTCGGCGCAGCGCGATGTATTTTTCGAACGCCTCGCGCGCCGCTGCCGAAAAGCGATAGCCGCGCTCCTTCAGCATCAGCTCGGCGATGACGAGCAGCTCGGCTTCGGCATAGTCCGGAAATTCGATGTGGTGCGCGATGCGCGAACGGAAGCCGGGATTGGAGGCGAAGAAGCTCGTCATCCGCTCGCCATAGCCCGCGAGGATCACGACCAGATCTTCGCGCTGGTTCTCCATCACCTGGAGCAGAATCTCGATCGCCTCCTGGCCGTAGTCGCGCTCGTTGTCGGGCCGGTGCAGATAATAGGCCTCGTCGATGAACAGCACGCCGCCCATCGCCTTCTTCAATATCTCCTTGGTCTTCGGGGCGGTATGGCCGATATACTGGCCGACGAGATCGTCGCGCGTGACCGAAATCACCTGCCCTCGCCGCACGAAGCCGAGGCCGTGCAGGATCTTGGCCATGCGCAGCGCCACCGTGGTCTTGCCGGTGCCGGGGTTGCCGGTGAACGACATGTGCAGCGTCGGCGGCGCGGAGGCCAATCCCGCGCGCTGCCGAATGCGTTCGATCAACAGCAGCGAGGCGATCTGGCGCACGCGGTTCTTCACCGGCTTCAATCCGACCAGTTCCTGCTCAAGCTGTTGCAGCGTGTCGGTGATCCCGGCCGCTTCGGCCTCCTTGCGGAGATCGAAACTGGTCTCGCTGTGTTCAGTCGTCGTTGCGTGGGGCACATCGAGCATCGGCACCTCGAAGAAAAGGGCTTCGCCGCGGGGGAGCGGCGAAGCAGTGGTCCGCCAAGGATGCGGAGCAGGGAGAGCTCCGCGCGGAAGCGGATGCCTTAAGTTGACGCGTGCGCGGCCGGTCGGCGCACGGTGGTGTAACGGATTGCGCGGCCGCCCACCTCCTGCCGCACCAGCTCGAGCTCCGCTTCCTGCTTCGGCCGGTTGACGAGGAAGGAGATGCGCACCGATTCCCAGCCATGGCTGGAATCGAAGCCGCTGATGCGGATGTAGCGGTCGCCATACACCCTGCGGCACTCGGCGAGCTCCATCATCACACCGGCGGCATCCTGGAGATCGAACATCGGCAGGCCCCACATCTCCCAATAAGTGTTGCGGGGATGCGGATCGTCGGTGAACTCGATGTTCACCGCCCAGCCTTTGGCGAGGCAGTACTGCACCTGGCTGTAGATCTGGTCATCGGTCAGATCAGGCAGGTATGAGAAGCAGCCCTGGGTCAGTTTCATGTGAATCTCCTCAAACGGTTTCCAGCGCCGTCGGCACGAAGTCCGGCGTGTCGGTGGATTGATAGTTGAAGGTGACGTCCTTCCAGACTTCGAGCGCGGCCTTCAGCGGCGTGCAGGTCTCGGCCGCCTTGGCGAGGATCTCCGGACCTTCGTGGACGTAGTCGCGGCCCTCGTTGCGGGCGAGGATCATTGCTTCCAGCGCCACGCGATTGGCGGTCGCGCCGGCCGCAATGCCCATGGGATGGCCGATGGTGCCGCCGCCGAATTGCAGCACGACGTCTTCACCCAAGAGGTCGAGCAGCTGGTGCATCTGCCCGGCATGGATGCCGCCGGAGGCGACCGGCATCATCTTGTTCAGGCTCGCCCAGGACTGGTCGAAGAACAGCCCGTGCTCGAGCTTGGTCGGATTGAAGTCCTCGCGGCAGACGTCGTAGTAGCCGCGCGTGGTGTTGGGGTCGCCTTCGAGCTTGCCGACCACCGTGCCGGCATGGATGTGGTCGACACCGGCAAGCCGCATCCATTTGGCGATGACGCGGAACGACACGCCGTGGCTCTTCTGCCGCGTATAGGTCGAGTGGCCGGCGCGATGCAGATGCAGGATCATGTCGTTGCGCCGCGCCCACTTCGCCATCGACTGAATCGCGGTGTAGCCGATCACGAGGTCGATCATGACGACGCACGATCCGAGCTCTTTGGCGAACTCGGCGCGCTCGTACATGTCCTCCATCGTGCCCGCGGTGATGTTCAGGTAGGTACCTTTGACCTCGCCCGAGGCTGCCTGCGCGCGGTTGACGCCCTCCATGCAATAGAGGAAGCGATCACGCCAATGCATGAAGGGCTGCGAGTTGATGTTCTCGTCGTCCTTGGTGAAGTCGAGTCCGCCCTTCAGCGCCTCGTAGACCACGCGGCCGTAGTTGCGCCCCGAAAGACCGAGCTTGGGCTTGATGGTCGCACCCAGCAAAGGGCGGCCGAACTTGTCGAGCCGTTCACGCTCGACCACGATGCCGGTCGCCGGTCCCTGGAACGTTTTCACATAGGCGACCGGAAAGCGCATGTCTTCCAGACGCAGCGCCTTGAGCGGCTTGAAGCCGAACACGTTGCCGATGATCGAGGCCGAGAGGTTGGCGATCGAGCCCGGCTCGAACAGATCGAGGTCATAGGCGATGTAGGCGAAGTAGGAGCCCGGCGAGCCCGGGACCGGATCGACGCGATAGCACTTGGCGCGGTATTTCTCCGCGGCGGTTAACCGATCGGTCCACACCACGGTCCAGGTCGCGGTTGAGGATTCACCGGCGACCGCAGCCGACGCCTCGATCGGGTCGACCCCGTCCTGCGGCGTGACGCGAAACAGCGCGATAACGTCGGTGTCCTTTGGCGTGTAATCGGGCTCCCAATAGCCCATACGCTTATATTCCATCACGCCCGAGCGATATCGTTCCTTGCCGCGAACGGTTCCTGCGTGTGCGTTCATGACTCTCTCCTGCTCTTCTCTCTGAATGACTAGGCAGCGACCGGTTCGCGGGCGTCGATGCGCGGATCAAGTTCGCCGGCGCGATAGCGCCGCGCCATCTCGCTCATCGGGACGACCTTGATCTTACTGGCGTGGCCTGCCGTCCCGAACTGCTCGAAGCGCTCGCGGCAAAGCTCGCGCATCGCATCCATCGCCGGCTTGAGGAACTTTCGTGGATCGAACTCGGAGCGCGCTTGCGCGGCGACCTTGCGGAATACCGCAGTCATCGCAAGACGGCAGTCAGTGTCGATATTGACCTTGCGCACGCCGCTTCGGATGCCGCGCACGATCTCCTCGACCGGCACGCCCCAGGTCTGCGGCATCTCGCCGCCGAACTGGTTGAACATGTCCTGCAGCGGCTGCGGCACCGAGGACGAACCGTGCATGACGAGATGCGTGTTCGGCAGCCGGCGATGGATCTCCTCGACCACCCGCATCGCCAGGATGTCGCCATCCGGCTTGCGGCTGAATTTATAGGCGCCGTGCGAGGTGCCCATCGCGATCGCCAGCGCATCGACCTTCGTCGCGCGGACAAAATCGACGGCCTGGTCCGGATCGGTCAGCAGCTGATCGTGGCTGACCTTGCCCTCGACGCCGTGACCATCCTCCTGCTCGCCGCCGCCGTGCTCGAGCGAGCCGAGCACGCCGAGCTCGCCTTCGACGGATGCGCCGACCCAATGGGCGAGGTCGACGACACGGCGGGTGATCGCGACATTGTAGTCATAATCGGCCGCCGTCTTGGCGTCGGCCTTGAGCGAGCCATCCATCATCACCGACGTGAAGCCATGGGCTATGGCAGAGGCGCAGGTCGCCTCGTCATTGCCGTGGTCCTGGTGCATGCAGAGCGGGATGTCGGGATAGGTCCGCTCCAGCGCATCGATCATGTGCGAGAGCATGAGATCGCCGGCATAGCTGCGCGCGCCGCGCGAGGCCTGCATGATGACCGGCGCATCGACCTCGGCCGCCGCCTGCATGATCGCGATGCCCTGCTCCATGTTGTTGATGTTGAACGCCGGCACCGCGTAGCCGTGGCTGGCGGCGTGATCGAGCAATTGGCGAAGGGTGATACGAGCCACGATTGATCCTCCTTATTGTTTCTTGCGGGCGATCGCCCGCCAGGCGGCTTCCGCAATGCTTTGCGGTGTGATGCCGAACTCGCGGTACAGCACGGGCGCCGGCGCCGAGGCGCCGAAGCCGCGCATGCCGACGAACTCGCCCTCGGTGCCGATCCAGCGCGGCCAGTCGCCCGCTACGGCCGCCTCGATGCCGACACGCGGTGCAGTACCGAGCACCGTGGCGCGGTAGTCGTCTGGCTGTTCCTCGAAGAGGGCGAAGCAGGGTGCAGAGACGACTGCTGCGCGGATGTGCTCGGTCGCGAGCAGGCGGGCCGCCTCCAGCGCGATCGACACTTCCGAGCCGGTCGCGATCAGCGTCACGTCGCGGCCGCCGTCAGGGGAGACGACGAGATAGGCGCCGCGCGCGACACGATTTCTGCCGCGGACATCGCTGCGGAAGGTCGGCAAGGCCTGACGCGACAAGCACAACACGGACGGACGGCTCTCCGAGGTGAGTGCGCAATCCCAGGCTTCCAGCGTCTCCACCGCATCGGCGGGGCGGAACACCAGAAGGTTCGGAATCACCCGCAGTGCGGCGACATGCTCGACCGGCTGGTGCGTCGGGCCGTCCTCGCCGAGACCGATGGAGTCGTGGGTCATCACATGGATCACGCGCAGCCGCATCAAGGCCGCAAGGCGAATCGCCGGCCGGCTGTAGTCGGAGAAGGCGAGGAAGGTGCCGCCATAGGGGATGAAGCCACCATGCAGCGCGAGGCCATTCATCGCGGCAGCCATGCCGTGCTCGCGAATGCCGTAGTGGATGTAGTCGCCGGCGAACGCCCCGCGCGTGACGGGAGCCTGCACCTTGGCATGCGTGAGGTTCGAATGCGTGAGGTCCGCGGAGCCGCCGACCAGGCCCGGAATCGCCCCGGCGATGCCGTCGAGCACCTGTTGCGAGGCCTGGCGCGTTGCGATCTTGGGACGCTCGCTGGCGAAGCGCTCGCGCAACTTCGCCGCAGCCAGCGCATAGGCGCCCGGCAAGGCGACGGCCTTACCCTCGACGAACAGGTCGCGCTGCTCGGGCGTCGCACGTTCATAACGATCGAGCCAGGCGAGACGGGCGACCTGCCCGCGCTGTCCGATCATCCGCCACGCCTTCGAGATCGGGAGCGGCACCACGAAAGGCTGATAGTCCCAGCCCAGCGTCCGGCGCGCGGCCGCGGTCTGCTCAGTGCCGAGCGGCGCACCATGCGCCTTCTCGGTGCCCTGTCTATCAGGCGCGCCATAGCCGATGATGGTGCGGCAGGCGATCAGCGACGGTTTTGTCGTCTCACGCTCCTCCGCGATCGCCTGTGCAATGGCTTCGGGATCGTGTCCATCGACACGGCGCACCGACCAGCCGGAGGCGGCGAAGCGCGCGAGCTGGTCATCGGAGGTCGCGAGCGAGGTCGGCCCGTCGATAGAAATGCCGTTGTCGTCGAACAGCACGATCAGACGCGCGAGCTGGAGATGACCGGCGAGCGAGATCGCCTCCTGGCTGATACCCTCCATCAGGCAGCCGTCGCCGGCGATCACATAGGTGAAGTGATCGACGAGGCCGTCGCCATGCCGCGCATTGGCCATGCGTTCGGCGAGCGCCATGCCGACCGCCGTCGCAATCCCCTGCCCCAGCGGTCCAGTCGTGGTCTCGACGCCCGGCGTGTGGCCGTATTCCGGATGTCCCGGCGTCTTGGAGCCCCATTGCCGGAACGCCTTGATGTCGTCGAGGCTGACATCGCCGCCGGTCAGATGCAGCAGCGCATAGAGCAGCATCGAGCCGTGGCCCGCCGACAGCACGAAGCGGTCGCGGTCGGGCCAGTTGGGATGGGCCGAGTCGAATTTGAGGAAGCGCGAGAACAGCACGGTCGCGACGTCGGCCATGCCCATGGGCAGGCCGGGATGGCCGGACTGCGAGGTCTCGATGGCGTCCACCGCGAGGAAGCGGACCGCGTTGGCGAGATCGTTGTGCGTGACCGCCGTAAGGTCGGCTTCGGCATGAACCGAGATATTCATCGGATCCTCCCGTTGTTGTCGTTGCTGTGCATCACTTCAGGCTTCGCTTGCGCTCGATCAGCTGCATGATCAGCGGCGTCAGGATCAGTTGCATCGCGAGATCGAGCTTGGCGCCGGGGCAGACGATCGAATTGGCGCGCGACATCCAGCTTTGCGGCAGCATCGAGAGCAGATAGGGGAAGTCGATGCCGCGTGGATTCTTGAAGCGGATCACGACCATCGATTCGTCCGGCGTCGGGATCCAGCGCGCGATGAACGGATTGGAGGTGTCCACTGTCGGCACGCGCTGGAAGTTGATGTCGGTCTCGGTGAATTGCGGGCAGATGTAGTGGATGTAGTCGGGCATCCGCCGCAGGATGGTGTCGGTGACGGCCTCGGTCGAATAGCCGCGCGCGCTGCGATCACGGTGCAGCTTCTGGATCCATTCGAGATTGATGACAGGCACGACGCCGATCTTGAGGTCGGCATAGCGCGCGACGTTGACCTTGTCGGTCACGACGGCGCCGTGCAGGCCCTCGTAGAACAGCAGGTCCGAATTCTCCGGCAGCCGCTTCCACTCGGTGAAGGTGCCGGGAGGCACGCCATGCAGCGCGGATTCCTCGGCGTCGTGGACGTAGTGACGCGTCGTCGCGGTGCCGGTCTCGCCATAGTCGCGGAACGCGCGCTCCAGCTCCTCGAACAGGTTGGTCTCGGGGCTGAAATGGCTGAAGTGCTTGTTGCCGCGCTCGGCCTCCTTCGCCATCTGCGCGCGCATCTCGGCGCGGTCGTAGCGATGGAACGCGTCGCCCTCGATGTAGACGGCGTTGACCTTCTCGCGGAAGAATATCTGCTCGAAGGTCTTCTTGACCGAGGTGGTGCCGGCGCCGGAGGAGCCGGTGATGGAGATGATCGGATGCTTCCTGGACATGGGACGCCTCGCTCAGAGCCGGAAGAATCCGCGCCGCGCGAACAGCGGTGCGGAGACGCTGGCAACCAACAGGGGATCGCAATGCAATTCCTCGACCCGCCGCACCTCGTTGCTCGAACCCATGATCAGCGGCACGCGCTGGTGCAGGCTTTGCGCAGACAGCTCGAGGATGCGCTCGCGCCCGGTCGTGGCCGAGCCGCCGGCCTGCTCGATGATCATCGCCATCGGGTGCGCCTCATAGGTGAGGCGCAGGCGGCCGTCGCCATAGCCGGGGCGCGCGTCCGAGGGATAGAGGAACACACCGCCGCGGGTGAGAATGCGATAGGCCTCCGCGACCAGCGAGCCGATCCAGCGCATGTTGAAATCGTGGTTGGCGGGCCCTTCGACACCGGCGAGGCATTCGTCGATGAAGGCGCGCACCGGCGCATCCCAGTGCCGGCGATTGGACGCGTTGATCGCGAACTCCTCGCAGGCCTCGGAGATCTGCACGCCGCTGCGCGCGAGGCGGAAGCAGCCCGCCTTACGGTCAAGCGTGAAGATGTCGACGCCGTCGCCGAGCGTCAGCACCAGCGAGGTCTGCGGGCCATAGGTGACGAAGCCCGCCGCGAGCTGCGCCGAGCCGCGCTGATGGAAGGCGAGTGAGAGATCATCGGGTGCCGGCAGGATCGAGAAGATCGTGCCGACGGTCATGTTGATGTCGATGTTGGAGGAGCCGTCGAGCGGATCGATCGCGACGCAGATGCGGCCTTCGCGGTCGACGATCTGGGCCTCGCGCATCTCCTCCGACGCCAGCGCCGCGATCGGCAGCCTGCCGAGACAGCGGCGCAGGATCGCATCGGCCTGGACGTCGAGATCGCGCTGGACATCGCCGTCGCTGTTGCGGCCGGTCGTCAGGCCCGAGGCGTCGGCGAGATCGCCGGAGACGATGAGGTCGGCGATCTCGATCGCCGCTGCCGCGATGGCATCGATTGCGGCCGCCACGGCGAGCGCGTGTGGCACGGTCTCTGAGTACCGTTGAAGGTGGTCGTCCAGCCTGAGTTGCCCGGTCATCTGCGTCCATCCCCTTGCTGGCGCCGCATCCATTTCCCTCCCCCTTGGAGGGTCGATGCGGTCCGTCCCAGCACGACGAGATTGACAGGGCCGGCTTAATAAGGAAAATTTCTATTCATAATGAGCCTCAAAGAATTTTCTTATAATGTCCCTGGCCATGCGGCGACCCAGCTCCGGCATCTGACGATCCGGCAGCTGCGCTCGCTTGCGGCGCTTTCGGCCAAGGGCAGCGTGACGGCGGCCTCCAGCCATCTCGGGCTGACCCAGCCGGCCGTGACCCAGCAGCTCCGCCAGCTTCAGGACCTCGCCGGCCTGCCGCTGGTGCAGCGGACCGGTGACGGCATGCTGCTGACGGAGGCTGGCAAGGAGGTGCTGGCGCTGGCCGAACGGGTCGAGGCCGCGATCATGGACTGCCAGGGCTCGCTCGACCTGCTGGCGGGGCGGACCGGCGGCACGGTGCAACTCGGTGCGGTCTCGACCGCAAAATATTTCGTGCCGCACGCGATCGCGGCATTCTCGAAGCGCTATCCCAAGATCGAGATCAAGCTCACCATCGGCAACCGCGAGGAGATCCGCGAGGCCATGCACGGCTACGACCTCGATTTCGCCGTGATGGGTCGGCCACCGGCCGACGTCACGGTCGACGTCCGCCAGCTCGGGCGCAATCCGCATATCATCGTCGCGCGCAAGGGACATTGGCTGGAGAAGGATTCCGGCCTCAACCTGACCGATCTCGTGCACGAGACCTTCCTCACCCGCGAGCCGGGCTCGGGTACGCGGACGCTGATGGAAGGCATGTTCCAGAAGTCGGATCTCGAGCCGATCATCGGCATGGAGATGAGCAGCAACGAGACCATCAAGCAGGCGGTGATCGCCGGGCTCGGCATCGCCTTCATCTCGGCGCACACCGTGGCGCATGAGCTCGCCGAGGGCCGACTCATCGTGCTCGACGTCGCCGGCCTGCCGATCGTCCGGCAATGGTACGTGATCCGCCGCAGCGACAAGGTGCTGCTGCCGCCGGCGCAGGCGATGTTCGATTTTCTGGGTTCGGAAGGCTCGAACTATCTGCCCGAGGTGCCCGAACTCGGCGGGCGATAGGCAGCCGAAGCTCAGCTCATCAGCTTCATGGCGATCGTCGCGATCAGAACCACGATGATCTGGAGCAGGCGCTCCGTCGTGAAGATGCGGTTGAAGGTGATCATCGCTTGCCCCGGCCGACGTGAAGAATCTCGTTGAGCCGTTGCTAGCACAGGCGCGTGCCGAGACAACTCCGAAATCGCCCCGTGGTGTCCCGTGCACGATCCGGCGATCGCAGCTTCGGCAAGATGGACCAAGGCCGCGCCGATGGTTAACAATCAGGCCGCGAGTGGGGCGGCGTAATCCGCGCGTGCCGCGAAATAGGCTTCCAGCTCCGACAGCGCCCGCGCTTCCCAATCCCTCGCCTGCTCCAGCAGCGACCAGCTCTGGCCCGGACGGAATGCAGCGGTCTGGCGATAGAGCGATGCGATGCCGCGGTAGCGGCGCACGTTCTCCAAGATGGCGTGACCGGTTATTTGGCCGTTCATGTCCGAAAACTCCCTCGTCATTCCCGCGGGAGAAACTGCGGCCAAATCTTTTTCGAAAAGTTAGCGGCGCGCGGCAAGCTCGCGGATGGTTGCCGAACTGTTGCGCGCGCGCAACGCGCACGGTCGTGCACGGCCGACTTATTGCGGATTCGTTGCCGCGCTCTCGCCCGGGCGCTTCAGCCCGCCGCGGTTGACGATCGCCATCGTCTCGCGGCAGAGATCGGCGAGGCCGATCAGCAGCACGGCCAGCAGGCAGAACAGGTTGATGGAATCGGTGTTCGCGCTGGTCAGCGAATTGAACTCGAAGAAGGGCGGCATGAACGCCCACCACACCAGCGGAACGGTCAGCAGCGTGGCGAGGGTCGCCGCCGGCACGCCTGCGACAAGCCCGAGCGCGAAAAGGCCGGGCAGGAACGCCGCGAAATAGAGTTTTGCGCCAAGCGCGACACAAATCCCCTGAAGCACCGCCGACATCCCGACGACCACGAATCCGAGCAGAAACGCCTGCCACGACCATGGCCGTACCTGCGGTACGCCAAACAGCCCCGTACGCCTCATCAGCCTCCCCCTGCCGCCTGTTAACCAGGTCCGCTTCCGACCAAAGTACTACAGCGGCGGCCGGACCGCGAGCCGGAAATTGCGGCCTCGCGGGGTTGGTAAACGGGCCGTATCGCACAATTCCGGCCATGCCGGCGGCTACTCGGTCGCCGCATAGAGCAAGCCGGCCACCGGCAGGGCAAGGCCAATGGCCGATGCCATCGTCCAGCCGCCTTGCGCGAAGGCGAAGGCCCCGAGCGCGGAGCCGGCGGCGCCAGCGGCGAAGAACGTCGCCATGTAGAGGCCATTGAGGCGGCTGCGGTGCTCGTGCCCGAGCAGGAAAATGGCGCGGAAGCCCAGCACCACATTGCCCTGCACGCCGATGTCGATCGCGATCGCGGCCACTACCAGGCAGGCGAGGCTCAGCAGCGATCCGGCCGCGCCGACATGCGTGATCAGGAAGCCGAGGGCCGCGAGCAGCATCGCGACCAGCGTCGCGATTCGGCTATGGCCGCGATCGGCGAGCCGTCCTGCGATCGGCGCCGCGAACACGCCGGCGACGCCAGCGAGCGCGAACAGCGCGATGCCGCGTTGGGTGAAGCCGAACGCGTTCGCGAGCTGGAGCGGCGCCACCGTCCAGAACAGCGTGAAGCAGCCGAACAGGCTCGCCTGGTAGAGCGCGCGACGGCGCAGCAGCGGCGTCGTGCGCACCAGCTGCGGCATCGACAGCAGCAACGCGCCATAATGCATCCGCGCGACCGGCTTGCGCGTCGGCAGCGTCACCCAGAGCGCGGCTGCGAGCACGATCATCAGCGCGGCCGAGCCGAAGAACACCGCATGCCACGATAGCGCCGCCGTGACGAAGCTCGACACCGGGCGCGCCAGCATGATGCCGAGCATCAGGCCGGTCGAGACGTTGCCGACGACGCGGCCGCGGATGGCCTCGGGCGCCAGATGCGCGGCATAGGGAATGATGATCTGCACCGCGACCGAGCCGAGCCCGATGAACAGCGCGGCGATCAGGAATGGCAGTGCGTGGGTCGCGAGCGCCGCGGCAAGCAGTGCCGCCGCCCCAAGCGCGATGACCGAGCAGATCAGCGAGCGGTTCTCGACGAGGTCGCCGAGCGGTACGATGAAGAGAAGCCCCACGCCATAGCCGATCTGCGTCATGGTGACGATCAGCCCGGCGGCGGCATGCGACAGGCCGAGCGCAGCGCTGATCGGCGCGATCAGCGGCTGGGCATAATAGATGTTGGCGGCGACCATGCCACAGGCCGCGGCAAGCACGAAGGTCAGGCGCTGCGACACCGCATCCGGCGCCGGCGCGGTCTCGATCGTGGCATTCATCGTCATTCGCATAGACTCCAGAAATAGGGAATGACTATTCCCTATTATGACAAAAAATTCAGGCGAGCAGTTTCATCGCGACGGCGACCAGGCGCATCCCGTCGAGCGGCAGGCGCGCCTTGCCGATGACGCGCATGCCTTGCGTGATGCAGATCATCAGCCGCGCCGTGTCGTCGGCGGCGACATGGCGGGGAATCGAGCCATCGGCCTGCCCCTTGCGAATGAGGCCGGCGATAAAGCTTTCGTTTGTCTTGAGCTGCGCATTGACGCGGGCGCCGACCACCGGATCGAGCGCGGACAATTCGATCGCGCTGCCGACGACCAGGCAGCCGCGCCGCCCCTCGGTGCCCTGGGAATGCTCGACATAGGACAGCAACACGTTGCGGATTTGCTCGCGGCCGTTTGCGCCGCGCGCCGCAGCGCTGCGCGTCTGCTCCTGGCGCAGCGTGGTGTAGCGTTCGAAGGCGGCTAGGAACACGGCATGCTTGTCGCGAAACGCCTTGTAGACGCTCCCCGTGGCCAGCCGCATCGCCGCGGTGAGGTCGCCGATCGAGGTGGCATGATAACCGCGCTCGCGAAACACGCGCACGGCCCTGTCGAGCGCGGTGTCCATGTCGAACCCCCGGGGGCGGCCGGGAGGACGGGCGGCAGGCTGAGATCGGCGGGCGGCATTTTGCATCGCGGAATGATAGGAAATGATTGTTTCCGAATAAAGACACTTGGTTGTGAATGGAGGGGCGGCGGAGGGGCGCACGGACAAGCAGACCACCACGCTCGTGTCCCGGATGGCGGCACGGAATGCTCGGAGACATGGGCCCCGGCTCTGCAGCGCATCGCTGAAGGGCGCTGCGCTGCGTCCGGGGCACGAGAGAAGAGTGAGGCATGCTCTCTCAACGTCGTCATTGCGAGCGCAGCGAAGCAATCCAGAATCCCTCCGCGGCAAGACTCTGGATTGCTTCGTCGCAAGGGCTCCTCGCAATGACGGAGTATGGAGCATCGGCTCCGCCAGGACGACATCGGAAAAGCAGCGTCGCAAGGTAAGGCACGAGGCCAATCACGCCCTCGGCGGCACCGGCGTCCCATCCGCCATGGTGGCCACGCCCTTCCGCTCCACGATCATCCCATAGGCGCGTGGCTGGCGGTGAACGTCGAAATTGAACGTCGTCCGCTTGTAGGAATTGCAGAGATCGAGATCGCAGCGGGCGATCGCGATCTCGTCGCCGTTCGTCGTGCAACTCGCAACGATCTCGCCCGAGGGCGCGATGATGCAGCTGCCGCCGATGTGCTCCACGCCCTCCTCGATGCCGGCCTTGGCGACGCCGACCACGAAGGTGCCGTTCTGATAGGCGCCGGCCTGCATCACCAGATGGTTGTGAAACAGCGAGAGATGGTCGTGCTCCGGTGCGGGCGGATTGTGCACTGGCGTGTTGTAGCCGATCAGCACCATCTCGACGCCCTGCAGGCCCATCACGCGGTAGGTCTCGCTCCAGCGGCGGTCGTTGCAGATCGCCATGCCCATCACGCCGCCGAAGGCGCTGGTCACATCAAAACCTGCGCCGGGCTCGAAATAGCGCTTCTCCAGATGCTGGAATTTGCGCCACGGCTCGTGCTCGGCATGGCCCGGCAAGTGCACCTTGCGATATTTCAAGACGATCGCGCCGCTTCTGTCGACCAGGACGGAGGTGTTGTAGCGCCTGGCGATCCCGGCCTCGACCGTCAGCTCGGCATAGCCGAGATAGAACCCGATGCCGAGCTCGCGCGCGAGGTCGAACAGGCCTCGCGTCTCCGCCCCCGGCATTTCGCGCTCGAAGAATTTGTCGATTTCGGCCTGATCCTCAAAATACCAGCGCGGAAAGAACGTGGTTAGCGCGAGCTCGGGATACACGATCAGGTCGCAGCCGTCTGCGTGCGCCCGGTGCATCACGGCCATCAACCGCGCCACGACCTCGGTCCTCGTCTCGCTTTTCGCGATCGGGCCAAGCTGACCGGCCGCAACATTCACAAATCTCGCCACGCGTCTTTCCTTTGTTCGCTTTGCGGTTCGCCGATACCGCGGAAACGCCCTCGACTTCGCGGGTAGGAATCAAATTCTGTGCCTGCAGGTCTCATCATGCGATTGTGCGCCAAAACGAGGGAACTTCGTTGCCAATCTGCAACGGTTCCCCACCGTCTGAAGCCGGACAAAAGAAACTCCCATTCCGGCCACGAACCGCTCTCACAACGCCGTGAGACCAGCAGGGGAAATACGATGCGTGCACAGCGCGTTTGGAAAGTGAATGGGGCCGCCAGCATCGGGCAGCTCCAGTCGAGACTGGACGAGCTGAACAAGCGGCTCGGCCAACTCGAAAGCCAGCATCCCGAGAGCTGGAAGATCGAAGAGCTGAGATCGAGCGCGCTCAGCCTGTCGCGCGAGATCGACGACATCCGCTGCGCGGAGGCGACGGCCGCCCTGAGTGAGCTGCTGCGCAAGTAATCAGGGCAAGTCATCAGGCCTTTCGCGATTCGCGTGTGCCGCAAGGAACCAACCTCGCGCACCACCATTTCCATGCTGAACATGGAGCAAGACCATGACCAGGCATCTGTCGCGGGCCCATCTCGCGCGCGGCGTCACCGGCGCGATTTCCACGCTGGTGCTGTGCGCGACGGCGGCATTCACCATCGCGCGCCACTTCGCGCCGTGAGGGATTTCGCATGACGTCCGACCCCGAGGAGTCGGTGAGGCTGCAAGGCTATGGCGAGATGACGTTGCGCACCGCGATCGCGACGCTGATGGCGCTCGCGCCGCGCGACCGATCCGACGCCGCCATCTTCCGCGTCCGCGACGGCTCGCGCTTGGCCACGCGCGAGATCACCGACCTCGCCTCGGAATGGGGCATGACGCCGCTGGCCGACGTCAGGTCGCCAAGTCTCGTCCCGGCCCCGCACTGGCCCGACATCGTCCGCGGCATGGTGCGCGAAGCGCCGCTGCCGTCGCTGATGCTGGCGTTTTTGGTCGGCGTGCTGGTGACGCGGCGGTGATCTCGCTGTGCCTTGCGGCCCAGGCCGTTGCCGTGGGCGACGCGGGCCAAACAGCCGAAACAGGCGGCCGGTCAACCAGCCCAACGCATGGCGGACGGCCAGAACACCGACGTCACGCCGCCGCGCGGCCCGATTTCGCGCGTTGCTCCAGCGCGTTTATCGTCGACACGAGATTCTCACGTCGCGCGCGAAGGTTCATCGCGAGCAACGGATAGGACGGGTCCTTCACGTCAAACACCCCGGCCTTGGCCTCTTCTTCGAGGATGTCGGAATTCATGAGCTGAACGCGCCACCACAGATCCGCAATCAGCGCACTGAGCCGAAGCTCTCCGGTAGAGCCGAAACGGGACACTTCTTTCATTGTTTTGCCTCAACCTGAAACAGTCCCTCCGCTAGGGGCTGCCTTTGGTCCTGACTGAGCAAACAGAGTGCCAGGGCTGCGGGCGGGTCGGATGCGCCACCGTGCACGACCTCGCGACCTGGGCAGGATCGACCGCAATCGGCGTGGACGGAAAACGCCTTGATCCGCGCGAGCCATGCCACACGCACAGACGTCCCTGCTCGGGCCAAATCGGCCGTGGACCCGCCCCGAAAATCGTTGCAAAAAGGCGCTCCCGAGGCGCCGGCGGCCGGTTCGCCAAGCCTCTGGGAATACGTCGACTTTTGGAAGAATGGTCGGAGTGGCAGGATTCGAACCTGCGACCCCTGCGTCCCGAACGCAGTGCTCTACCGGGCTGAGCCACACTCCGACAAGAAGGCGGCTTATAGCGTCGGGTTTGGCGCACCGCAAGCGGCCGAGTTGAGGAATTTTATCCCTGTGAAAACGGGTCTTGAAACGCTGATTTTACCGGCCGGAGAGGCCGCGGCCGCGGCCGCAGCCCGGGCGCTCGCGGCCGGCGGGCTGGTCGCGTTTCCGACCGAGACGGTCTATGGGCTCGGGGCGGATGCCGCCAATGCCGCCGCGATCGCCCATCTCTACGCCGCCAAGGGGCGGCCCGCGTTCAATCCGTTGATCGCCCATGTCGCGGACGTTGCCGCCGCGCGGCGGATCGGCCGGTTCGATGCACGCGCCCTGAAGCTCGCGGAGGCGTTCTGGCCGGGGCCGCTGACGCTGGTGGTGCCGAAGACGGACGACTGCCCGGTGGCCGATCTCGCCACCGCCGGCCTCGACACGGTCGCGATCCGCATTCCCGCCCATCCCGTGGCCCAGGCGATCCTGCGCGCTTTTGGCGGGGCGGTGGTGGCACCATCCGCAAACATCTCCGGCCATGTCTCGCCGACGCTGGCCGCCCATGTCGAAAGCGACCTTGCGGGGCGGATCGACCTGATCGTCGACGGCGGGCCCGTCGAGGTCGGCGTCGAATCGACGATCGTCGGCTGCTTCGAGACATTGATGCTGCTCCGCCCCGGCGGGCTGTCGCGTGAGCGAATCGAGGCGGTGCTCGGCGCGCCCTTGGCGCGGCCGCCCGCGGAGGCCGAGAGCGAGGACAGCCAGCCGCTGGCGCCGGGCATGCTGGCCTCGCATTACGCGCCGCGCGCGGCCGTGCGGCTCAATGCGCGCGAGGTCGCGCCGGGCGAAGCGCTGCTGGCCTTCGGCCCGGCACGTCCGCCTGGCCTTGATGCCGCCGCCGCTGTCATGAATTTGTCGCCCGCCGGTGATCTCGATGAAGCCGCGGCCAATCTGTTCGGCTATCTTCGCGCCCTCGATGCCAGAGGGCCACGCGCGATCGCCGTGATGACGATCCCCGAAGAAGGACTCGGCGAAGCGATCAACGACCGGCTGCGTCGGGCTGCGGTTGCGCGATAAGAAGCTTGAGAAGAGACAACACCATGAACGTCAATAAGTCCGCCACCCTGCCGCTTGCGCCCGAGTTGATCGAACAATTTCGCAAGATCGTCGGCGAGCGCCACGCGATCACCGATACCGCCGACATCGAGGCTTACGTCACCGAGGAGCGCAACCTCTTCCACGGCCGCTCGCCGCTGGTGCTGCGTCCGGGCTCGACGGCTGAAGTCTCGGAGATCTGCAAGCTCGCCTCCGCGCACAGGATCGCGTTGGTGCCGCAGGGCGGCAACACCGGGCTCGTCGGCGGGCAGACGCCGCACAATGGCGAAGTGGTGGTGTCGCTGCGCCGGCTCGATAAGATCCGCGAGGTCGACACCGCCTCCAACACCATGACTTGCGAGGCCGGCGTCGTGCTGCAAATCGCGCAGCAGAAGGCGGCGGAGGTCGACCGGCTGTTTCCGCTGTCATTGGGTGCCGAAGGCAGCTGCACCATCGGCGGCAATCTCTCGACCAACGCCGGCGGCACCGCCGCGCTCGCCTATGGCGTCGCGCGCGAGATGGCGCTGGGGTTGGAAGTGGTGCTGGCCGACGGGCGCGTGCTGAACGTGCTGTCGAAGCTGAAGAAGGACAACACCGGCTACAATCTGCACAACCTCTTCATCGGCGCCGAAGGCACGCTCGGCATCATCACGGCGGCGACTTTAAAACTATTTCCGAAGCCGCGGGCAATCGAGACCGCCTTCGTCGGGCTGAAGTCGCCGGCGGCGGCGCTCAAACTGCTCACGATCGCGCAATGCGAGGCCGCCAATGCGCTGACGAGTTTCGAGCTGTTGTCGCAGATGGCGGTCGATTTCTCGATCCGCCACGGTATCGACGTGCGCGATCCGCTCGCAGAAAAGCATCCCTGGTACGTGCTGATGGAATTGTCCTCTCCGAGCGAGGATGCGCGCACGCCGCTGGAGACGATCCTGACCCGCGCCATGGAAGAGGAGATCGTCGACAACGCCGTGATCGCGGCCAACCTCACCCAGCGCGCCGGCTTCTGGAAGCTGCGCGACGAGATGTCCGCGGCACAGAAGCCGGAAGGCGGCTCGATCAAGCACGACATTTCCGTGCCCGTGGCCGCCGTGCCCGCCTTCATCGCCGAGGCCGATGCCGCCGTGGTGAAGCTGATCCCAGGGGCGCGGCCGGTGCCGTTTGGCCATCTCGGCGACGGCAATCTGCACTACAATGTCAGCCAGCCGGTCGGCGCCAACAGTGCGGACTTCCTCGCCCGCTGGCACGAGATGAACGCGGTGGTCTTCGAGATCGTGCTGCGCATGGGTGGCTCGATCTCGGCCGAGCACGGCATCGGCGTGCTCAAGCGCGACGAGCTGCCCGAGGTGAAGGACAAGACCGCGATCGAGCTGATGCGGTCCATCAAGGCGATGCTCGATCCGCTGGGAATCATGAATCCGGGGAAGGTGCTGTGAGAGCGTCGATCCCGCCTGCTCCGCTCGCGATCGCCGCCATCACGGATTCCGACATCGAGCCCGTCGTCGCGCTGTGGCAGCGCTGCGGCCTGACCCGTCCCTGGAACGATCCGCATGCCGACATCGCGCTGGCGCGGCGGCGCGACAACTCGACGGTCCTGCTCGGCCGCGACAATGGCGCGATCGTCGCCACAATCATGGTCGGCCATGACGGCCATCGCGGCTGGGTCTATTACGTCGCGGTCGACCCCGATAGCCAGAAGCGCGGTTACGGCCGCGTCATCATGGCAGCCGCCGAGGACTGGCTGCGGGCGGCCGGAATTCTGAAGCTCCAGCTCCTGGTCCGGCGCGAAAACGCGCAGGCCAATGCGTTCTACCAATCTCTCGGCTACGAGGAATCCACCTCGGTGATGTTCCAGAAGTGGCTCGACGGCCGCGCGACGATTCCAAGCAACTGAGATCGAGCCATGACCATTTCCGACCGTGTCCGCATCAAGGACGTCCGCGTGCTCTCGGACAACTGGACCCCGCTGAAGAACACCACGTTCGAGTACCGGCGCGCCAATGGCGAGTGGCAGACGCAGCACCGGGAAACCTATGAGCGCGACAACGCCGCCGCCGTGCTGCCCTACAACCGCGCCCGGCGCACGGTGATCCTGGTGCGCCAGTTCCGTCTGCCCGCCTATATTCGCGGCTACGACGATCTGCTGATCGAAGCGGCCGCCGGCGTGCTGGACGATGCCGCCCCCGAGGTGCGCATCCGCGCCGAGGCCGAGGAGGAAACCGGTTATCGCCTGCACGACGTCCACAAGGTGTTCGAGGCCTTCATGAGCCCCGGCGCCATCACCGAGAAACTGCATTTCTTCATCGCCGAATATGAGCCGGAGATGCGGGTCAGCGACGGCGGCGGCCTCGAACACGAGGGCGAGGACATCGAGGTGCTGGAGCTTTCCATCGACGAGGCGCTGGCGATGATCGCAGACGGCCGCATCATCGATGCCAAGGCGATCATGCTGCTTCAGTATGTGGCACTGCATGTGTTCAGGTAGGTGACGCTCTTCACCCTCCCCTGGAGGGGGAGGGTCGATCGCGCGCAGCGCGAGCGGGGTGGGGTGATCTTTCCACTCGGGCACTGTTGGATGTGGAGAGACCGTCACCCCACCCCGTCTCACATTTCGCTACGCTCCATGTGAGCCGACCCTCCCCCTCCAGGGGAGGGTAAGAGTCCGCGCCGCATCATCCTCATCTGCAATTCTGACCTGCGCCACCCCACTCCCCGTTGAGCAACTCGAAAACTATCTCTAGTCTGGCCTCCAACCAAGAACCAGGAGACGCGCCCATGTCCGCTCCGCGCGACGACGAATTTGGCTTTGCGCCCGACTACGATTCGCCCGTGCCCTACATGCAGCGCACGCGCGACTATTACGCGGCGATCGGCTACACCACGCCGTATCGCTGGGCGCATTACACGGAGGCACCGTTCCAGCCGCTGAAGAAGCCATTGGCGCAGTCGCGCGTGACGATCATCACGACAGCGGCGCCGTTCGATCCGGCCAAGGGCGATCAGGGACCGGGCGCCGCATATAATGGCAGCGCGAAATTCTACCAGGTCTATGATGGCGACACGTCGAAAGAGCACGACCTTCGCATCTCGCACATCGGCTACGACCGCAAGCACACCAGCGCGACCGACAGCGGCACCTGGTTTCCGCTGCCGCAACTCCTGAAGGCCAGCGCCGCAGGACGGATCGGCGAGGTCGCGCCGCGCTTCTTCGGCGCCCCGACCAACCGCAGCCATCGGGTCACGCTGGATACCGACGCGCCGGAGATCCTGGCGCGCTGCCTTGCCGACAAGGTCGACATCGCCGTGCTGGTGCCGAACTGCCCGGTCTGCCACCAGACCACCGCGCTGGTCGCGCGGCACCTGGAGCGGAACGGCATTCCGACCGTGATCATGGGTTGCGCCAAGGACATCGTCGAGCACGCCGCCGTGCCGCGCTTCCTGTTCTCCGATTTCCCGCTCGGCAATTCCGCCGGCAAGCCACATGATGTCGGCTCGCAGGCGCAGACACTCGAGCTCGCGCTAAGACTGCTGGAGACCGCGAGCGGCCCGCAGACGACGATGCAATCGCCGCTGCGCTGGAGCGAGGATACCTCCTGGAAGCTCGACTACAACAACGTGGCGCAGCTTTCGCCGGAAGAGCTGGCGCGCCGCCGCGCCGAATTCGACAAGCAGAAGGAGATCGCGCGCGGCAACCGCGCCGCCTGACGTCCTCCGATAACGAAGAAAAAGGGAGAGAGACGTGACGCGACCGTTCGAGGGCGTGAAGATCCTGGACTTCACGCAAGTGCTGGCCGGTCCCTATGCGAGCTATCAGCTCGCGCTGCTAGGAGCCGACGTCATCAAGGTCGAGCGGCGCGAGGGCGAGGACATGCGCCGCACGCCGCTCAGCCGCGAATGGGCCGAGCGCGGGCTGGCGCCGGCATTCCAGGCCATCAACGGCAACAAGCGGAGCCTGACGATCGATCTGCAGAAGCCGGAGGCGATCGCGATCGTGAAGAAGCTCGCAGAGACCGTCGACGTGGTCATGGAGAACTTCCGCCCCGGCGTGATGGACAAGCTCGGCATCGGTTACGAGGCGCTGTCGGCGATCAATCCGAAGCTGATCTATTGCGCCGTATCAGGCTTCGGCCAGACCGGCCCGGACCGCTTGCGGCCCGGCTATGACGGCAAGATGCAGGCGCTGTCGGGCATCATGGCGATCACGGGCCATCCCGAGACCGGACCGACGCGCGCGGGCTTTGCGGTGTGCGACGTGCTGTCGGGCGCGACCGCTGCATTTGGTGTGTCGAGCGCACTGTATCAGCGCGACCGCACCGGCAAGGGCCAGCTCATCGACGTCTCCATGCTGGAGGCGACGATGGCGTTTCTGTCTGGGCAGATCGCGGATTGGTCGGTCGCGGGCCATCGCCAGCAGCTTTCGGGCAATCAGGCGGTGAGCCGCAGGACCACGGCCAACCTGTTCAAATGCGGCGACGGCCACATCCTGCTCGCGGTCAACAACGAGAAGCAGTACCGCGCGCTGATGAGCACACTCGGCTGCGAGGATACGCTGACTGATCCGCGCTTTGCCGACTGGTTCTCCCGCAACGAGAACGAGGGCGCGCTCCGCGCCATCATCGAGGAAGCGCTGGCGGCCAAGCCGGCGCGCGAATGGGAGACGATCCTGGAAGACGCCGGCGCGCCCTGCGCCAGCATCTGGAAGGTCGAGGAGGTGATCGACCACCCGCAGATCAAGGCGCGCGGCGCGATCCAGGAGCTGGACACGCCCTACGGCCGCCTGCGCTTTGCCGGCAGCGGGTTCAAGCTCGCCCATGGCGGCGGCAAGCTGGATCGCATGGCACCGGAGCTTGGGGCGGATACGGATGCGGTGCTCGGCGAACTCGGGTTCGATGCGGCGGAGATCGCAGCGCTGCGGGCAAGGGAGATTGTATGAAACACCGCTGCCGTAGGGTGGGCAAAGGCGCACCGCGCCGTGCCCACCACTTATCCGCTTGCTCGGCGCGCAATGGTGGGCACGCTTCGCTTTGCCCACCCTACGGCACCGCAGCTAGAACAACGAGCCCTGCCCGTCATCCGCCGCCGGGCTAGCAGCAACCTTCGGCACCGCCTTCCTGGGCTTCACCGCCTCGGCCGCCGCCTCCATCCCCTCCGCACTGATCGGCAGCAGCAACTGCTCGTCGTCATTGGCGACGCGGTTGACGCGGGTGGAGACGGGGTGCCAGGCGAACTCGCCAATGCGCGGGGCGGCCATCAGCGGCAGGATCGCGTCGATTTCGTCGCTGCGGCAGTCGAGCCAGCGCTCGAAATCGCGCGGGCTGATGGTGATGGGCACGCGGTCATGCAACGCGGCGAGGTCTTCGCCTGCGGCCGCCGTGACGATCGCGACGGTGTCGAGTTCCTCGCCGTTCGGCCCGACCCATGTCTCGAACAATGCGGCAAAGCCGAGCGGCGCGCCGTCGGCGCCATGGATGAAAAAGGGCTGCTTGCGGCCACCCTCCGCCTTCCACTCGTAATAGCCGTCCGCTGGGATCAGGCCGCGCCGGCGGCGAACCGCCTTTTTGAAGGCGGGCTTCTCCAGCGCCGTCTCGGAGCGGGCGTTGATCAGGAGCGTAAATCCGCGGGGGTCCTTGACCCAGCCCGGCACGAGGCCCCAACGCATCAGACGGAAATGGCGTGCGCCGTTCTCGATCAGCACGACCGGAATCGGCTGCGTCGGGGCGACGTTGTACCGGGGCGGGAAATTCGGCTGCTCGACATAGCCGAACAGTTGCCTCAAAGCCGCGGGGGCCGAAGTTATGACGAAGCGTCCACACATCCTAGGGCGTCTATATAGGGTCCGTTCAGGTCCTTTTAACCCCGAACGTTAACACTGCGGCCGATGAGCTCAACGGTCTCCCAACCCGCGCGGACGCATGTACAGACGGGCCCCGAGGCCGCCGCCTGGGCCGAGCGACTGCGCGTTGCCAACATCAACCCGCGGACCGGGCTTGCCACCGACTATCTCAACCATTTCAATGAAGCCGTGATGCTGCTGGAAATGGTCCTCGACATGCCGGAATGCGCGGAAGATTTTCTGACCTGGACGCCGCTGTCCTATGCCGAGCATTTCACGGCGTCGAATTTCAGGGCGCGCGACCTCGCCATCGAGGCCTATGAGAAGGCCGATCCCAACGTGCGCGCCCAGTTCGACCACATCACGGATACTATGACCTCGATCCTGACCGCAGTCGGCTCGGCCATGCGCGCGGTCGAGAAGGACACGACGCGCGTCCGGCTCGCCGAGCAGGCCACGGCCTGGGTCAAGCCGCTGATCGCGGCCTGCGGCGGCATCATCAATGGCGGCGCCGAAGCCGACATCGACACCATCATGGCGAACTGAGCCGTGGTTTCGGCGGTCCAGCCTGCTCACCCCCAGATTGCGGTCAGTGCCGCGATTTTTCGCGACGGCAAGGTGCTTCTGACCCGCCGCGCCCGCTCGCCCGCAAAAGGGTTCTATTCGCTGCCCGGCGGCCGGGTCGAGTTCGGCGAATCGCTGCATCAGGCCGTGGTGCGCGAGGTCGATGAGGAGACCGGGCTCGCCATCGACATCATTGGCCTCGCCGGCTGGCGCGAGGTGCTGCCGGCCGCAGCCGGAGCCGGTCATTACCTGATCATGTCCTTTGCCGCCCGCTGGGTGGCCAACGAACCCGTTCTGAACGACGAGCTCGACGATTACCGCTGGATCGCCCCGGACGCCGTCGCTGGCCTCGGCGACCTCAAGCTGACCGGGGGACTGGAGGAGGTCATCCAGTCGGCGCGGCGTCTGATTGGGGCTTAGAGCGAGCCGCGAGTTCCGCTGCACCTCTCCCGCTTGCGGGAGAGGTCGACGCGCGAGAGCGCGGCGGGTGAGGGTTTTCTCCTCTTGGGGATTCTCGCCCGCGGAAGCACCCTCTCCCCACCCCTCCCCCGCAAGCGGGGGAGGGAGCGCACCGCTCCCGTGGCTCGCCTTGCGTCCATGGAGCGAAGGGGGCATACACCCGGCGATGTCCACGCGATTTCTGGCCATTTTCGCCCTGATTCTCGCCTGCGCCTCCGCGCCCACGAGGGCCCAGGAGGGGGCAGCGCCGTTTGACGGCGATTTGCAGCGGCTGGCGGAGATTCTCGGCGGGCTGCACTATCTGCGCGGCATTTGCGGGTCCAACGAGGGCAACAAATGGCGCAACGAGATGCAGGCGCTGATCGATGCCGAAACCCCCTCCGGCGAGCGCCGCACCCGCATGATCGCCGGCTTCAACCGCGGCTATAACGGCTTCCAGCAGACCTACCGGAGCTGCACGCCGGCGGCGACGGTGGCGATCCGCCGCTACATCGAGGAAGGCTCGAAGATCTCGCGCGATCTCACGGCGCGCTACGCGAACTGAGTTCTCTTCACTGGTCATTCCGGGGCGCGCAGCGCGAACTACGATGCGCAATTGCGCATCGTAGTTCGCGACTTCGTCGCGCCCCGGAACGACGGCGCCGCTGGAACCCTGTCATCGATTTTGTTCACAGCCGTTAACCGTTCTTAAAGATGTGGCCTAGCGGTCGTTAACGCCCGTGCTACACCTCTCGCACAGCGCATCGCCGTGGATCGCGCCCCAGCCCTGATCGAGTTTCATGAGCCAGCCGATTTCCTACGCCCCCGCCCGCGCGCCACTGCCCGATCACGAGCAGAAGCAGGCCGCACTGAGCTATCTCAATGAGGCATGGGCCGAAGCGCGCCATGAAGGTGTCGACGGCGACTGCCTGGCGCAGGCGAGCTTGTTCGCGGCCTTTGCCGAACTCGTTGGTACCTACGGCGAGGACGCGGTGGCGAAATTCGTCGAGGGCTTTCCTGGCCGCATCCGCAACGGCGAATTCTCGGTCAGCCTCTCCAGGCAATAACCGTTTTCGAAAAATGACCCCGCCACGGGACGGGGCCAGTTCACGGATGAATGACTTTGCCAAGTGCTCGCGAAGTCTGCCGCGATTTATCGCATGGAAGCGATTGAACGCGGACAAGCATTAGTCTGGCGATGACCGGGAGACGTTCCCGATGCGATCGGGAATGCACGCCCAGGCATCAGGGCTCGACTTTCAGAGTCGCCTTCATATTGGGATGATAGCGACAGTAGTAATCGACCGTTCCCGCTTTCTTCACAACGAACGTCGCCGACTTCTTCGGCAGCAGAGGGACGTCAAAATCGCCGTTGGTCGCAGTGGCGGTGTGGGCGAAGATGTCCTTGTTGATCCACTCAACGGTGTCACCGACCTTGGCCGAGATTTCGGCCGGCGAGATCACGAGATTGTCCATCGTGATTTGAATGGTCGCCGCACGCGCCGGGACGATCATTGACAGGAACATGACCGCAAGCGCGATCGAAGCGAGGCGTCCCGGCTTCATCGCACCCTCCTATTTCAGCTCGGCCGCGACGTGCTCGGCGTGCTGCTGATGACCCTGGAAGATCTTCAGGCCGGTCTGCAACAGGCTCTTCAGCTCGTTATTGCTCGCGGACGGAATGAGCTGGGTCTCCAACGCGCTATTGACCGCCTTGTGGTAGGCGACTTCGTTCTGGACATAGGCCTTGTCGAAGGCGGCGCCGCTCAGCTTGTCGAGCTCAGCCATCTTGTCGCTCGCCTGCTTCGACAGCGCCCGGCTGGTGTCGTTATCTTCAGGCGTGACGTTCAGCTTCTTGACCAGCGCGAGCGCCTGCTTGTTGACGGCCTCGTGGTCGCGCAGCATGTCCTCGGCGAAGGCCTTGACGTCCTTGTTCTTGGCTTTCTTCTGCGCCTGCTTGGCCGCGTTGATGTCGATCACGCCCGCGGTGTAGGCAATATGGGCGATCTGCGGATCGGTGGGCTTGTCGGCTGCGCGAGCGCCCTGCAGCAGCGCAGGACTCGACAGCAGGACGGCTGCGGCGATCGCCGCGCTCGATCGGAAGAACATGGCTTGATACTCCTGTGGTGCCGGACGTTTGGGCCGGCGCGTTGCTTCACAGGAGTTGGATGGGTATTTCGCGCAAACGTTCCCGAAAACTTTAGCTGCCGAAGCCGAGCCGCTTCAGCACTGCTTCAGTCAAGCGCTCACATCGCCACCCGGCGAACGGGAACGCATCCATCACCACCGGGCCGATCTCCTTCTCGACGTTCTCGCGCAGCATAGTGCGGGCGCGGTGCAGCCGCGTCTTCACGGTCTCGGGCTTGACGGCGAGCAGATCGGCGGTCTCCTCGATACTCATGCCTTCCATGACCCGGGCGACGAACACCATGCGGAAGACATCCGGCAACTCGTCGATTGCGCGTTCGACGACGCGCTGGATTTCACGTTGGGCCATGGTCCTTTCCGGATCGCCTGCGGGAGAAACGGGAAACTTGATGATCTGCGCGTCGAGCGCGGCATCTGGTATCGCGCCAAGTTCGACATCGGGCTTTCGGCTGCGCACCCGGCCGAGCGCCTCGTTGATGGCGATGCGCGACAGCCAGGTCGACAACCCGGCCTCGCCCCGGAAGCCGTCGAGATGGGTGAAGGCCCGGACATAGGTTTCCTGCACCACGTCCTCGGCTTCGCTGTCGCTGCGCAGGATTCCGCGCGCGAGGCGATAGAGCCTGCGGTTGTTGGCCTGCATGATCTCGCGCAAGGCGGCTTCGTCTCGGCCCCGCGCTCGGTCGATCAGCTCGGCTTCCAATGTCCTGACGCCGGCGGACAGGCCGGCTGCGGTCCGTTGCATGGCTGTTACCTGCTTGTTTCGCCTCGTTCCGGACATTGGATGCATGCCTAAACGAAAGGTTCCCAACATTCTTACTTGCCGCTCTCTTACCCTCCCCTGGAGGGGGAGGGTCGCTTCGCATGGAGCAAAGCGCAATGCGAAGCGGGGTGGGGTGATCTCTCCAAACGGGCACCGCCAATGGCGAGAGACTGTCACCCCACCCCGCTCGCGCTGCGCGCGACCGACCCTCCCCCTCCAGGGGAGGGTAAGTAAGCCCTAATCCGTCTCGATCGGCAGCGCCGGATCCCGCGCCCACTCGCCCATGGAGGCGTCGTAGAGCGTCAGCTGATCATAGCCGAGCTGCGTCAGCATGAGCAGGTCGATCGTCGCCGAGATGCCACCGCCGCAATACAGGATCACATTCTTGTCGCGCGTAACGCCTTGGGCCGCGAATTTGGCCTCGGCATCGGCCAGTGTCGTCAGCGTTTTGTCGGCATTGGTGAGCGACGCCGCTGGGACGTTGACGCTGCCCGGCACACGGCCGGGCCGGCCGTAGCGGCTCGGCTCGAGACCCTGATGAAATTGCGGACCGAGCGCGTTGACGATAACGGTCGCCGGATCGCCGATCCGGGCCTTCACGACGTCTTTGTCGACGAAATAGCCTGGGCGCGGCGCGGCCTTGAACGTCGCGGCCGGATAGCCCCTCGGCGCACCTCTCTCGACCGGCCGCCCCTCGTCCTTCCATTTGTCGAAACCACCATCGAGCACGCGCGCAGCGACGCCGAGCGAGCGCAGCATCCACCAGAACCGCGTCGACCACATCATCGTGCCGATGCTGTAGAGCACGATGGTCTTGGATGCATCGAGGCCATGCCGGCCGAAGGCAGCCTCCAGCTGGGCCACATCGGGCATCATGAAAAACTGTTGGGCGGAGGTATCGGAAAACTCGCCCTGCAGGTCGAGGAAATCGGCACCGGGGATGTGGCCGGCCGCAAACGTCTTGTCGCCGGGCACCGCACGATACGGCACGTCGCTGCCCGGCGGCACCGGCTCGTTGTAGGTCGTGCAGTCGTAGAGGCGAAGGTCGGGATCGCCGAGCATGCCTGCGAGTTGCTCGGTGGTGATGAGGGGTTGAGTCATAGAATGCTCTCCCATGCTTCCTCAATGTCGTCCCGGCGAAGGCCGGGATCCATACCGCGTGATCTATCGGTGGACGGAGGTATTCGGACCGAGGGAAGGCCCAGCAACGACTAGTCTTCGCCAAACGTCTCCCTGTGGTTATGGGTCCCGGCCTTCGCCTGGACGACATCGAGTGTGGAGCGGCCTACGCCTTCAGCGTCTCCAGAAACCGCACCGGCTCGCCTTGCGAGGCCGTCACCAGCTCGCCCTGCCACATCACGCGGCGGCCGCGGATGAAGGTGCCTACGGGCCATCCGGTGACGCGGACGCCGTCATAGGGGGTCCAGCCGGCTTTGGATGCGACCCATTTGTTGGTGATGGTCTCGCTGCGCTTCAGGTCGACGATGGTGAAGTCGGCGTCGTAACCGGCGGCGATGCGGCCCTTGCAGGCCATGTTGTAGACGCGCGCGGGGCCGGCGCTGGTGAGATCGACGAACCGTGCCAGTGACAGCCGGCCGGCATTGACGTGATCGAGCATGATCGGCACCAGCGTCTGCACGCCGGTCATGCCGGAGGGCGAGGCCGGATAGGTCTTCTGCTTCTCGTCCAGCGCATGCGGGGCGTGGTCGGAGCCGAGCACGTCGATGATGCCCTGCTCGATGCCACGCCAGATTCCGGCGCGATGTTCGGCGCCGCGCACCGGCGGATTCATCTGCGCCAGCGTGCCGAGCCGCTCGTAGCATTCGGGCGCGGCCAGCGTGAGATGATGCGGCGTTGCTTCGCAGGAGGCGACGTCCTTGTGGTCGCGCAGGAACTCGATCTCTTCCTTGGTCGAGATGTGCAGCACATGGATGCGCTTGCCCGTCTCATGCGCGAGCTTGACTAGGCGCTGCGTCGCCATCAACGCCGCGGTCTCGTCGCGCCAGACCGGATGCGAGCGCGCATCGCCCTCGATGCGCAGCGATTTGCGGTCGTTGAGGCGGTACTCGTCCTCCGCATGGAAGGCGGCGCGGCGGCGGATGACCTGGAAGATGCGGCGGAGGCTCTCGTCGTCCTCCACCAGCAGCGCGCCGGTGGACGAGCCAATGAACACCTTGACGCCGGCGCAGCCCGGCGCGCGCTCCAGCACCGGCAGATCCTGCACATTCTCGCGGGTGCCGCCGATGAAGAAGGCGAAATCGCAATGCATGCGGTGACGAGCGCGTTTCACCTTATCGGTGAATTCGGCTTCCGTCACTGTGAGGGGCGAGGTGTTCGGCATCTCGAACACGGCGGTGACGCCGCCCATCACGGCGCTGCGCGAGCCGGTCTCGAGGTCTTCCTTGTGCGTCAGCCCGGGCTCGCGGAAATGCACCTGCGTGTCCATCACGCCGGGCAGGATGTGCAGGCCCTTGCAGTCGATCACCTCCGCGGCGCTGGCTTGCGACAGCGTGCCGATCTCGGCGATGCGGCCACCCGTGATGCCGATATCGCGCAGGCCCTCGCCGTCCTGGTTGACCACGGTGCCGCCTTTGAGGATCACGTCGAAACGCTGGGTCATGGGACCTCTCTCATCCCCAAGCGCAGGGCTCGAGGTCTTGTCGTTTTTGCCTTGCGGGCTTACGTTCCGGAGCAACATGTCGCAAGAGATTTTCGCATGAAATCAGCGTTTCTTCCCGACCGGGGCGTGATCAAGGTCGCGGGCGAGGATGCGCGCAACTTCCTCAACGGCCTCGTCACCACCGATGTCGACAGGCTCAAGCCGGGCCTGGGGCGATTCGGCGCGCTGCTGACGCCGCAGGGCAAGATCATCGTCGATTTCCTGATCACGGAGGTGCCCGCCGGCCATGGCGGCGGGTTCCTGATCGATTGTCCGAAAGCGCTGGCCGAGGGCCTCGCTACCAAGCTGAAATTCTACAAGCTGCGCGCCAAAGTCACGGTGGAAAACCTCTCGGATGCTCTGGGCGTGCTTGCGGCCTGGGACGGCCAGCCTGCCGCCCAGCCCGACCTCGGCTTCGCCGATCCGCGCCACAATGAGCTCGGCTATCGCATCCTGATCCCCGAGGATCTCAAGCAGAAGCTGTCCGATCTCATCGGCGCCGAGCTGGTCGATGCCGCCGAATACGAGGCCCACCGCATCGCGGTCGGCGTGCCGCGCGGCGGGCTGGATTTCATGTACAGCGATGCGTTCCCGCACGAGACCAACATGGACCGGCTTGCCGGCGTCGATTTCGACAAGGGCTGCTATGTCGGCCAGGAGGTCGTCTCGCGCATGCAGCATCGCGGCACCGCGCGCACCCGCAGCGTCAAGGTGCTGCTCGAGGGACCCTCGCCCGAGATTGGTGCCACCATTCTCGCCGGCGACAAGCCGGTCGGCACCATCGGCTCGACCGCCGGCGGCAAGGGCATCGCGCTGGTGCGCGTCGACCGCGTCGCCGATGCGCTCGATGCGGGCCAGCCGCTCACCGCGGGCGGCCTTGCGCTGACACTCGCCGAACCCGACATCGTCCGCATTCCATCGAAGCAACCCATCGCATGAGCCGCTCCCCTCGCCTGCATCCCGACGGCCTGACACGCTGCCCTTGGCCCGGCGAAGATCCGCTCTATGTCGCCTATCACGATACCGAATGGGGTGTGCCTGAATATGACGACCGCGCACTCTACGAAAAGCTGATCCTCGACGGCTTCCAGGCCGGCCTCTCCTGGATCACGATCCTGCGCAAGCGCGACAATTTCCGCAAAGCCTTCGACGATTTCCAGCCGGAGAAGATCGCGCGCTACAGCGACAAGAAGGTGCACGCGCTGATGAACGATGCCGGCATCGTGCGCAACAAGGCCAAGATCGACGGCACGATCCTGAGCGCAAAATCGTATCTGGAGATCATGGAGAAGGGACCGGGCTTCTCGAAGCTGTTGTGGGACTTCATGGACGGCCGCCCCAAGGTCAACAATTTCAAGACCACCGCGAGCGTACCCGCCTCGACGCCGTTGTCGGTGCAGATCTCCAAGGAGCTGTCCTCGCGCGGCTTCAAGTTCGTCGGCCCGACCATCGTCTATGCCTTCATGCAGGCGACCGGCATGGTCAACGACCATCTGGTCGACTGCCATTGTCATGCGACCTGCGGCAAGACGCAGCGCAAGCCGCGCCTCAAGGCCAAATGACAGCCGAGAAGAAGACCGCGCGCGATGCGCAGTCCCGCGCCTGGCAGCGCATGCTGTCGGGCCGGCGGCTGGATTTGCTCGATCCGTCGCCGCTCGACGTCGAGATCGCCGACATCGCGCATGGCCTCGCACGGGTCGCCCGCTGGAACGGCCAGACCATCGGCACCCACATCTTCTCGGTCGCGCAGCATACGTTGCTGGTGGAGACCGTCATGCGGCACGAGATGCCGCGCGTCGACCAGCGCGTGCGACTCGCAGCCCTGCTGCATGACGCACCCGAATATGTCATCGGCGACATGATCTCGCCGTTCAAGGCCGTGCTCGAGGGCCATTACAAGGCAGTCGAGAAACGCCTGCTTGGCGCCATCCACGTCCGCTTCGGGCTGCCGCCCGTGCTGCCGGAGGAGATCACGCAGGCCATCAAGGCCGCCGATCGCGGCGCCGCTTATCTGGAGGCGACCGAGCTTGCCGGTTTCAGCGAGAGCGAGGCGAGGCGCCTGTTCGGCAAGGATCCCGGCCTACCCGACAGCGTCCGGCGCGACTATCTCACGCCCTGGACCGCGGCGCGGGCCGAGAAGCAGTTCCTGGAGCGGTTTGGCGCGGTGATTGCGTAGGGCAGTGGTGCCTCGATCTCTGCTGTCGTCCCGGCGCAGGCCGGGACCCATACTCCGGGAAGGGGTTTTGCGAAGACTGGGAGTTGCCACCGCCTCAGTCACGCCGGCCGGTGGTTATGGGTCCCGGCCTGCGCCGGGACGACGATGTGGGATGCTTTGCCCACCCTACGGCCGCTCGCTATAATCAGCGGCAAAAAGGTCCGCCATGATCCACGTCTGTTCCCTCGCCGCGCTTCCCGAAACCGTCCGCCTCACCGGCGCCAGCCATGTGCTGACGGTGATGGCCAATGTCGAGCAGGTGGCGCGTCCCGTGTCCGTGCTGCCGGCCAACCATCTCAAGGTGTCGATGGACGACATCACCGAGGAGATGGACGGCTTCGTCGCACCGTCGGAGACGCATATCGAGCAAGTGTTGAATTTCGTGCGCGGCTGGGACCGCAGCGCGCCGCTGGTGGTGCATTGCTACGCCGGCATCAGCCGCTCCACCGCCAGCGCGTTTGCAGCGGTATGCGCGCTCAATCCGAACCGCGACGAGATCGAGATCGCCAGGAAGATCCGCGCGGCCTCGCCGATCGCCTCGCCGAACCGGCGCATCGTCGGCCTTGCCGATCGTGCATTGGGACGCAATGGCCGCATGCTGCGCGCGCTCGACGAAATGGGCCCGGGCGCGATGATGGTCGAGGGCCGCCCCTTCGTGATCGAGCTCGAATGACAGCTGCGCGCGACAATGCAGGTGTTGCCGTCATGGCCGGGCATAGCCGTCTGAAGGACGGCGTCGCTTCGCTCGCCTATGTCCCGGCCATCCACGAACTTTCCAGCTGTACAAAGAACGTGGATGCCCGGGACAAGCCCGGGCATGACGAGTTTGCGGGAACACCCGCGATCATCATCGCATGAATGACAAGCTGCTGACGCCAATCGAGATTGGCCTGACCGCCGCGATCGTCGCGATCGAGGACCACGAGCCGCAGATCCTCACCGCACGCGGCGGTGACGGGCTTGCCGGCCTGCCGTTCGGGCCGTTCGATGCGCTCGCCCATCGCACCTTCGAGATCGGCCTACGCGCCTGGGTCGAGCAACAGGCGGGCCTGCGGCTCGGCTATGTCGAGCAGCTCTACACGTTCGGCGACCGCGGCCGTCATGCCGAAGCCGGCGACACCGGCGCGCATATGGTGTCGATCGGCTATCTGGCGCTGACGCGCGCCGTCGACGGCGAGCTCGCCGCGACCGGCGCGAGCTTCGAGCCATGGTATCGCTTCTTCCCCTGGGAAGACTGGCGCGAGCGGCCGCCAGAGATCATCGCCCGCGACATCATCCCGGCGCTGATGAAATGGACCGAGGAGGAGACGCCGGAGACCACGCGCGCGCTGCCGCGGAGGGATCGCGTGCGGTTCTATTTCGGTCTCGACGGTGCGCCGTGGGACGAGGAGCGCGTGCTCGACCGCTATGAGCTCCTGTACGAGGCCGGGTTGATCGAGGAGGCCCGGCGCGACGGCAGGCCTGCGGCATTAGCGCGCAAGTCGCTTCCCGCGCTCGGGACCTCGATGCGGTTCGATCACCGGCGCATCCTCGCCACAGCCATCGCGCGGCTGCGTGCGAAACTGAAGTATCGTCCTGTGGTCTTTGAACTTTTGCCCGCCGAGTTCACACTCACGGAATTGCAGCATACGGTGGAGGCCATCTCCGGCCGGCACCTGCACAAGCAGAATTTCCGACGCCTCGTCGAAACGGAAGCCCTGGTCGAACCGACCGGCGCGATGTCGACACAGACCGGCGGACGCCCGGCGGCGCTCTATCGCTTCCGCCGCGACGTGCTCCAGGAGCGGCCCGCGCCGGGCTTGCGCGTACGCTCCCGGCGCTGAGCATGGTCCGGAAAAGTGCGTAAGCGGTTTTCCGAGCAAGGTCATGCTCGAAACCAAGACTCTAAGATTTCGCGATCGGCCGTGCCCGCCGGTCGCCTGGAGGCTTCATGTTCGACGGCCCGTTTGACGTCTTTGCGTTGATCATTGCGATCGCCGCCTTCCTCGTCGCGATCAAGGCCTCCAGTCAGGCAGCCGAACTGCGCCGCCGACTAAGCTCGCTCGAAGGGATGTTTGACGCGCAGCGGCGGGTTCAGCCGCCGCCGCTCACGCCGACATGGGAGCAGGCGCCCGCACCCACGATGGCTGCGGCGGAGCCGCCGCCGCTTGCGCCGGAAGCTGAGCCCGCGCCCCCACCCGTCACCGAAGCTGTTTCGCCGCCGCCGCTCGAAACGAGCACCGAGGCCGCTGCACCGCCTCCGCTGCCTGCACCCGCGCCCGGCTTCGAGGAGCGACTCGGCACGCGCTGGGTGGTGTGGATCGGCGGGCTCGCACTCGCGCTCGGCGGCTTCTTCATGGTGCGCTATTCGATCGAGGCCGGCCTTGTCGGCCCCGGCGTGCGCGTATTCCTCGGCGGCCTGTTCGCGCTGGCGCTGTTAGGTGCCGGCGAATGGACACGGCGCAAGGAAAGCATCTCGACTATCCAGGCGCTGCCGATCGCCAACATCCCGGCGATCCTCACCGCGGCCGGCACGGCGGTGGCGTTCGCGACCATCTATGCAGCCTATGCGCTCTACGGTTTCCTCGTGCCCGCCACCGCCTTCGTGCTGCTCGGCCTCGTCGCGCTCGGCACGCTGGCCGCCGCGCTGCTGCATGGGCCCGCGCTCGCGGGCCTTGGCGTCGTCGGCGCGTTCGTGACGCCGGTCCTCGTCTCCAGCGGCAAGCCGGACTATTGGGCGCTCTACATCTATCTCGCGATCGTGACCGCCGCGAGCTTCGGCCTCGCCCGCATCCGGCTGTGGCGCTGGCTCGCGGTGACCACCATCGTCTTTGCGGTACTCTGGATCTTCGTGGGGCTCGAGCCCGAGTTGCAGGTGGCGCCGCACACCTTCCACGTCATTGCGGGCTTCACGCTCGCTGCGCTCCTCGTCGTCTGCGGCTTCATGTTCGGTCCGACCATCGAGGACGGCGAGATCGAGCCGGTGTCGTCGAGCTCGCTCGGCGCCTATCTGTTCGCAGCCATGATCATCGTGCTGTCGAGCGCGCATGCCGATCTGGCGCTGATCGCCTTTACCCTGCTGGTCGCGGGGACGCTGTTTGTCGCCTGGCGTGCGCCGGCAGCAAGCGGTGCGCTGGGCGCGGCCGCGGCGACCGTCTTCATCGTGTTCGCCGAATGGGCGGTGCGGGCCAATCCCGACATGCTGGTGCTGCCGGGCGGCCCGCTGCCGGGTGTCGGGCCAGCAGCGATCGACAGCTCCGTGACACTGCATCTGGTGATGGCTGCGGTCTTCGCCGCCGGCTTCGGCATTGCCGGGTTCCTCGCGCAGGGCCGGTCGAATTCGGTTGTCATCCCGGTGGTGTGGTCGGCGGCGGCGGTCGCGACGCCGATCGCGATCCTGGTTGCGCTCTATGCGCGCATCGCCCATCTCGACCGCTCGATCCCGTTTGCGATCCTCGCCGTGCTGCTCGCCGCCGCCTTTGGTGCTGCGACCGAATCGCTCACGCGCCGCGAGAACCGGCCGGGCATCATGATCTCCACGGCGCTGTTCGCGACCGGCACGCTCGGCGCGCTGGCGCTGGCGCTGACCTTCGCGCTGGAGAAGGGCTGGCTCACCATCGCGCTCGCGCTGATGTCGCTCGGCACCGCCTGGATCTCGATGCAGCGGCCGATCCCGTTCCTGCGCTGGCTCGCCGCCATCTTTGCCGGCATCGTCACCGCGCGCATTGTTTATGATCCGCGCATCGTCGGCGATGCCGTCGGCACCACGCCGATTCTGAACTGGCTCTTGTGGGGCTATGGCCTGCCGGCGGCATCGTTCTGGGCGGCGAGCATGTTCCTGCGCCGCCGCGGCGACGACGCGCCGCTGCGCATGGTCGAGACCGCCGCGATCCTGTTCACCGCGCTGCTCGCCTTCATGGAGATCCGGCACTTTGCGACCGGTGGCGACATGATCTCGCCGCCGTCGCTGCTCGAATTCGCCCTGCAAGTCTGCGTCACGCTCGCGATGGCCATCGGGCTGGAGCGCCTGCGGCTGCGCAGCCACAGCATCGTGCACAATGTCGGCGCGATCGCGCTCACCGCGATCGCCGCGCTCATCAGCGTGTTCGGCCTGCTGATCCTGGAGAACCCGCTGCTGCTCTCCAGCGTCAATGTCGGCGGCCTCGTGTTCAACCTGCTGCTGCTCGGCTATGCGCTCCCCGCGGTGCTGATGCTGCTGCTGTCCTACGCGGTGGCAGGACATCGCCCGGTCGCCTATGCCAACACGATCGCGGGCGGAGCACTGGTGTTCGCGCTCACCTACGTGACGTTGGAGATCCGCCGCTGCTATCACGGCCCGGTCCTGCTCTACGGCGGCACCACGGGCGCGGAGCAATACACCTATTCGATCGGCTGGCTCGCCTTCGGCGTGGTGCTGCTGGGCGTCGGCATCCTGGTGAATTCGGAGCGCGCGCGGCTGGCCTCTGCCGCCGTCATCGCGCTGACGATCCTCAAGGCCTTCGTCATCGACATGTCGACGCTGACAGGCGTCTACCGCGCGCTGTCGTTCATGTGCCTTGGCATCGTGCTGGTCGCGATCGGCTGGCTCTACCAGCGCATCCTGTTCCGGCGACAGGTCGCACCGCCGCCGGCTCCACAGACGGGCAGTTGAGGATCAGGCGGCGCGGACCGACTCCAGGAACTGCGCGACTTCGACCTTCAGACGGGTGCTGTCGGTCGCCAGCGATTTCGCCGCCGACAGCACTTCGGTCGAGGCCGAGCCGGTCTCGGTCGCACCGCGCTGCACGTCGGTGATGTTCATCGAGACCTCCTGGGTGCCGACCGAAGCCTGCTGCACGTTGCGCGAAATTTCCTGCGTCGCCGCGCCCTGTTCTTCGACGGCGGCGGCGATCGCCGCGGAGACCTCGGACAGCCGCTCGATGGTGCCGCCGATCTCCTGGATGGCGCTGACGGATTCCTGCGTTGCGGCCTGGATGCCCGACACCTGCGCTCCGATCTCGCCGGTCGCTTTCGCGGTCTGCTCGGCGAGCGCCTTCACTTCCGAGGCAACGACGGCGAAGCCGCGGCCGGCCTCGCCGGCGCGTGCCGCCTCGATGGTCGCGTTCAGCGCCAACAGATTGGTCTGGCCTGCGATGGTGTTGATGAGCTCGACGACGTCGCCGATGCGGGATGCCGCCTGCGACAGCGCGTTGACGCGTTCGTTGGTCCGCGCCGCCTGTTCGACGGCTTCCGCGGCCATCCGCGCCGAATCCTGAACGCGGCGGCTGATCTCGGTGATGGAGGAGGACAGCTCCTCCGAGGCGGAGGCCACGGCCTGGACGTTGGTGGAGGCCTCCTCGGAGGCAGCCGCGACGACGGTCGCGAGCTTCTGGCCGCGCTGCGCCGTGTTGGTCAGCGTCGTCGCCGAGGCCTCCAGCTCGGTCGAGGCCGACGACACGGTCCCGACCACTTCACCGATCATGGCTTCGAACTTGCGGGTGATGGCGTCGACGCGGCGGCCGCGTTCGATCTTGGCCTCGGCGTCGCGCGCCGCGGCCTCGTCGGCGGCTTTCTTGGCGATCAGCGCCTCCTTGAAGATCTGCAGCGCATCGGCCATCGAGCCGATCTCGGTCTTCTCGCCGCGATGCGGCACTTCGGCCGAGAGATCGCCTTCGCCGAGCGACTGCATCGGACGGATGATCGAAGCAATGCCGCGAGAGACGTCGCGCACGAGATAATAGGCGGCGCCGATCGCGATCACGACCGAGAGCACGATGATGCCGACCAGCACGCGGAAGATCGTGGCGTAGCTGTCGGCCGCCTGCTTCGTCTCCAGCTCGGCGCCCTGATTGTTCAACTCGATGCCCTTCTGGAGCAGGGGATCGGCGGCCTGAGCCATCTTCGCGACCTTGGTCTGCAACAGCTCGTTGGCATCGGTCGGGAAGCGGCCGACGCTCTTGCGCGACAGCGCCATCACGTCCTGAACGCCATTCAGATACTCGGCCCACGCCTTGGTCCATTGTTCGTAGAGCGAGCGCTCCACGGCAGCGGTGATCAGCGGCTCGTAGACCTTGCGGGTCTTCTCGATACGTTCGCGCAAGGAGGCCAGGCGCTTCTCTGCGGCTTCCTTGCCTTCAGCTGTGTCCTGCATCAGGTGCAGACGCAGCGCGACGCGCAACTCGTTGATGTCGGCGCGCATCGAGCCGAGCGCACGCACGCTCGGTAGCCAGCTCTGCGCAATCTCGACGGTGTGGGCGTTGATGTTCTGCATCGTGCCGATCGCCGTCACGCCGACACCGGCGAGCGAGAGCACGAGGACCGACAACACGGTCAGCAGCTTGAAGACGATCGACAACTTCGACATCACACGAATCCCGATGATAGCTGGCAGCGCGCACGTCACCTGCGCCACAGCGTCACGACGGACGACCGGGCGGAGGTCAGTTCAACAATGCTGGCTGGTTCTTATTCCGTAGAATTGCGCCCTATATTCGCAAGCAGGCGTTAACATGGTCCTACGTAAAACTATTGGACGTCCCGACAATCGCTATTTTCCCCGACCATCCGCTGCAGCTGCACAGATCTCGCGCGGCGCCGTGCTTCATGCACAGCAACATCGCCAGGGCCGACGTCGTCATGCCGCCCGCACCGACTCCAGGAAACGCGCCACTTCGCTCTTCAGCCGGTTGCTCTCCTGCGAGAGCGACTGGGCGGCCGAATGCACCTGCGCAGAAGCAGCCCCGGTCTCGCCGGCGCCGCGCTGGACATGGCCTATGTTCGCCGAGACCTCCGAGGTGCCCTGCGCGGCGTTTTGGATGTTGCGGGAGATCTCCTGCGTCGCAGCCCCCTGCTCCTCGACCGCGGCGGCGATGGTCGACGAGATCTCCGACATGCGCGCTATGGTGTCACCGATCTCCTTGATCGCGCCGACGGAGTCCTCCGTCGCGGCCTGGATCGCGCCGATGTGCTGGCCGATCTCGCCCGTCGCCTTGGCGGTCTGCTCGGCAAGCGCCTTCACTTCCGTCGCCACCACGGCGAAGCCCTTGCCGGCCTCGCCCGCCCGCGCCGCCTCGATCGTCGCATTCAGCGCCAGCAGGTTGGTCTGGGCGGCGATGGTGTTGATCAGATCGACCACGTCGCCGATGCGGCCGGCCGCTTTTGTCAGCTCGGCGACGCGCGCATTGGTACGCTGCGCCTGTTCCACCGCAACGTCGGCGACCCGCGCCGATTCCTGCACCTGACGGCTGATCTCGGTGATCGAAGAGGTCATCTCTTCACTTGCAGCCGACACCGACCGAACGTTGGCGGAGGCCTCCTCCGAGGCCGCAGCCACAGCCGTGGCGAGCCCGTTGCCGCGCTCTGCGGCCTCAGTCAGCGTGTTGGATGACGCTTCGAGCTCGGTTGCCGCCGATGATACGGTCTCGACGATCTCGCCGACCGCGCCCTCGAAGGCGTCGGCAAGCCGCTGCATGTCCGCCTTGCGCTGTTCACGCCCACGTGCATCGGCCTCCGCCTGCTCGAGGCGCAGCCGCTCGGCCTCCGCCATGCCGGTCCTGAACACCTCGACCGCGCCGGCCATCTCGCCGATCTCGTCCCTGCGTCCGACACCGGGAACGGCTATCGAAAGCTCGCCGCGCGCCAGCCGCGTCATCGCGCCCACCATGGCGCCGAGCGCGTTCGAGATCGAGCGTCCGAGCAGGAAGCCGACCGCCGCAAGCACGACGACGGTGACGCCGAAGGCGACCATCATCCACAGACGTACGGCATCGCGGGTCGCGGCCTCGGCAGCATCGGCCTGCTTGTACATGGCATCGACGGCGCTCTGCACTTCCGCCATGACGGGCTCGAGCTCGCGAAACGTCTTCATCATGCTGGCGTCGAGGGCCGCACTCTGCTGCGCGGTCTCCGCCCAGGCCGCGAACTCGGACTGGTATTTCTGCAGCTTGGCGGTGATGTCGTTCATCACCGCCGTAGGGACCGCGACGACTTCTATCGCCTTGGAGAATTCGGCCGCGGCCTTCTTCATCTCGGCAATGTATTTTGGATCGCGCCGCAGCATGAAGTCCTTCTCGTGCCGGCGCATCATCAGCATCCAGCTCGTCGTCCGCGGATCGTCGATCTGCTTCAGCTTGGCCTCGATGTCGTGCACCGCGGCGCGAAGCGAGCCGGACAGGCCGAGCGTCTCGCTCAGGCCGAGCCTGGTCTCGGCCGCCACCAGGGCGCCGAAATCCAAGGCATAGCGCTTGAAGCCGTTTTGAGCCTGCTTCATCCTGTCGGACAGCGCACTCATGCCGCCAATCGTCATCAGCCGCTCCACATCGTCGAAATCACGGTTGATCGGTCCGATCAGCTCGGCATGCGCCTTGGCGAAGCTTTCGTTTCGCCGCTGCTGGAAATTCTTCTCGTTGCGGCGCGCTTCCAGCATTTCGATCGAAAGCTGCTTGTCGAGATCAGCGATCGCGCGGGCGCGGCTGGCAACATCGCGCGACGCATCCTGGGAGAGGCTGCCGATCTCGTAGATCACACCGAAGGCGGCGAGACCGATAAGGCCGAAGAGTCCGATCGCCATGACCTTATGGGTGAGGCGAATGGAAATGCCGCTCATTGAATGTGCTCCAACGACTGAGACGCAATACATGAAGGGCGACTCAGCGCCCGGAATATTGCGGAGATCATGCCTGCATCGCTTTTCCGGAAGGTTAACCCTGCGCGCATCGGCGCGGCGTCGAAATACGAACGCGCGCAACCATCGCAGTTTCGCGCGCGGCGGTTGCAGATCGGGGTCTGCTCAAGACGCCACCGTCAGCCGGCGCGCACAGAGCCGAGAAACTTGCCGACCTCGAGCTTGAGGCGGCTGCTGTCACCGGACAGCATTTGCGCGGCAGACAGGACTTGCGAGGATGCCGAGCCGGTCTCGCTCGCACCGCGCTGCACGTCGGTGATGTTGGACGACACCTGATGAGTGCCTTCTGCCGCCTGCTGCACGTTGCGGGAGATTTCCTGCGTCGCGGCGCCCTGCTCTTCCACGGCCGCCGCAATCGTCGAAGAGATCTCCGACAGCTTCTCGATGGTGTCGCTGATGTCCCTGATCGCGCCGACCGAATGCTCGGTCGCGGTCTGGATGCTGGAAATCTGCTGCCCGATCTCGCCGGTTGCCTTCGCCGTCTGCTCGGCCAGGGCCTTGACCTCGGAGGCAACCACCGCAAACCCCTTGCCCGCTTCGCCGGCGCGGCCGGCCTCGATCGTGGCATTGAGTGCGAGCAGATTTGTCTGGCCGGCGATCGAATTGATCAACTCGATCACGTCGCCGATGCGCGTCGCCGCCTTGGACAACTCGCTGACCCGCTCGGTCGTGACACGAGCCTGGCCGACCGCTTCGTTGGCCACGCGCGCGGACTGCTGAACCTGACGACTGATCTCGTTGATCGATGAGGACAGTTTCCTCGGTCGCGGATGCCACCGACTGCACGTTGGTCGAGGCCTCTTCGGAGGCGGCAGCAACCACCGTGGTCAACTCCTGCGCGCGCTCGGCGGTCGAGGTGAGCGTCGAAGCCGAGGCCTCGAGCTCGGTCGAGGCCGAAGAGACGGTCTCGACGATCTCGCCGATGGCGGATTCGAAACTGTCGGCGAGCTTGTGCATCTCGGCCTTGCGTCGCGCGGCCGCGATCTGGTCCTGCCTGATCTTGGCTTCGGCCTCCTCTTGCGCCTTCTGCTCGGACACGATCTTGAACTTCTCGACGGCAGCGGCAACGCCGCCCACCTCGTCCTTGCGACCAAGCCCGGGTAGCACCACTGAAAAATCGCCGCCGGCGAGCTTGTCCATGGCCACGGTGAGCGCGCGGATCGGCCGCGCGATGCTGAGGAAGGAGAGGAGCCAGGAGCCGATCAGAACGAGCGCCGCGAAGGCGCCGACCGCCGTTCCGATCTGCTCGCTCGATCTCATCTGAGCGGCAGCCGCGGCATTGTCCTCGTCGGATTTATGTCTCGCATAGTCGGCGATCTGGCTGATCAGCGCGTCGAGTTGGGCTGCGATCGGCAGCGTAACCTCCCGCGCGATGCGAATGCCTTCGTCATTGAGCTTCGCGGCGCGCGTCGCGCCGTCTGGGCCAGACGCGGCAAGGGCGACGGCTTCGCCGCGCACGCCGGCAATCTGCTGTGCAGCTTTGCCATAGTCCGCCGCGAGCGATCTCAGTTTCTCCATGCGGACACGATTCTCAGCCGCGTGAGAAAGCCTCAGCATCGCCTCGACCAGCATGCTCATCGAATTCTGGTGATCGCCGAGACTCTGGCTGGCCTTGTGAAGATCGGCCGCACTATTGGCGAGACGAAGGTCGCGCACTGCGAGTTGCATGCCGCGAACTGCAACTTCGGCCCTGACTGCGTCGCGCGCGATCTCCTGCTGTGCAAGTGCGCTTCGGCTGGTCTCGCGGATGCTCGCATTGCCGGGCATCTGGCTCGCAATCATGGCTCCAACCAGGAGCACGCCGAGAGCTGAAGCGATCGCCAGCTTGGTCCCGATCCGCATCTCCTGAAAAAGGCTCAACATGGTACGTTTCCCAAGCAACGAGCTGCCAAGTCATTGCTGTCCGCTTGGACGTTGATCGCCCTTACCGTGAGAACCTATCGGTCAGAGTTCCTCTTTTGGTTAACGGGCGCCCTCGCAGAAATACTGATTTTGCGCGCTAAATAATTGAAATTGAAGGAGGATAATCTCGTCATAGTTGTAAATTGCAGCTTGAAGTCGGACCTAGGACGTTTTGCATCCGACGGCCTCTCCAACCAGGCTGACGCGAAAAATCGGCTGCTTGTTCTCGTCGAGCAGCTCCATCCGCCACTCGGCATTCGGCTTCAGGCCGCGGGCGATGCCGCCGAGCAGATTGGCGCAAACCTCGGTCATCTCGGTCCAAGCCGCTGCGCGATCCTCGAACTCGTAAGGCTGGTCGGCCGCGCCGGAATAGCGGCCGGTGCTGATGCGGAAGAAGTACAGCGACATCGTTGAACCCTTGCATAGGGCCGCGTCCCCCGGCCGTACGCAAACTGGGACGCGAACAGCTACCAACGCATGAAAGCCGCCGTCCGTATGACTACGGCGCGGCGGCTTCGTGTTCGATAGGGATCTTCAACGACAAAGTGCGCGGCCTGCCCCGCGCAGCCAGCTCACTGAGTCGAGCGGCGCAGCTCCAGCGGGGCTTCGGTCTTCGCCGGTTCCGATTTGGCTTCCGACTTTACCGGCTCAAGGCGCCCGCTCTCGACACGCGGCGTCTCGACCCGCGCGGCGACCTCTGTGTTGGGCGCGCCGATCGAACCTGTGCGCTCCGATGAGCGCAGCGAGCGCGGACGCGCGACGGCGCGTGCCATCAGCATCTGATTGCCGCCCTGATGGTGGAAGTCGCAATAGGCGAAGCCCATGCCCGACACCGAGCCGCGGAAGCTGCGTTCGTCGGTCTTTTCCAGGTTGAAACAGGGCTCGAACGGAATGCCCTTGATCGAGGCGCAGACGTTCTGGCCGCGAATCTGGAGCGTGTTGCCGGGCAGGCGGAGATGTTTCACCGGGCCTGCGCCGGAGAACTGCACCGCGCCGGCGGCGCCGAGGTCGTCGAGGATGCGCCCCGCACCGCGGGTGCCGTCGAAACAGGTGAAAGCAAACACCTTGCCGGCGACGAAGCGGCGCGCCTCGTCTGCATTCATGCTTCCGGCCATGGCCGGCGCAAACGTCGCTGCCGCCGTGACAGCCCCCAACACAATACGCGCAAGCATGCTCAACTCCGAACCAACCCCGCGGCGGGCGATGCCTTATCTCTCTTTACCCGCTGCTTACCATACTAACCATGGCAAGATTGGAGCAGCTTGGTTGGTAAAGTCTGAACGCCGTCAGACTATTTTTACCACGATGCGACCGCGGACCGCGCCGGCCAGAATTTTCGCGCCCCAGTCGGACACCTCGGCAAGCGGAATTTCATGAGTGATTTCAGCTAGTTTCGTCCGGTCGAGATCGGACGCTAGGCGCTGCCAGGCGGCTTTCCGCGGCTCGATCGGGCACATCACCGAATCGATGCCGAGAAGGCACACTCCGCGCAAAATGAACGGCGCGACGGAAGATGGCAGGTCCATGCCGGCCGCCAGGCCGCACGCCGCGATCGCTCCACCGTATTTTGTCATCGACAAGAGGTTGGCGAGCGTGGTCGAGCCGACGCTATCGACGCCACCCGCCCAGCGCTCCTTGGCCAGAGGCTTCGCCGGTGCCGACAATTCGTTGCGGTCGATCACTTCGGCTGCGCCCAGGTGCTTCAGATAGTCTGCCTCCGAGGCGCGACCGGTCGAAGCGATGACGTGGTAGCCGAGCTTCGACAGCACCGCGGTCGCAACCGAGCCGACGCCGCCGGCGGCGCCCGTCACCACCACCGGGCCACTCTTCGGCGAGATGCCGTGCTTCTCCAGCGCCAGCACGGACAGCATCGCGGTGAAGCCGGCGGTGCCGATCGCCATGGCGTCGCGCGCCGACAGGCCCTGCGGCAGCGCGACCAGCCAGTCGCCCTTCACCCGCGCCTTCTCGGCATAGGCGCCGAGATGGGTTTCGCCCATGCCCCAGCCGGTGCAGACCACCTTGTCACCCGCCTTCCACTGCGGATGCGAGGACGCTTCGACCGTGCCGGCGAAATCGATGCCGGCGATCATCGGGAAGCGGCGCACCACCGGCGCCTTGCCGGTAAGTGCGAGGCCGTCCTTGTAGTTCAGCGTCGACCATTCCACACGCACGGTGACGTCGCCGTCCATCAGCTCGGCTTCGTCGAACTGCGTCAGCTGCGCGGTGGTGCCCTTGTCCGCCTTGTCGATCCGGATTGCCTTGAACGTGGCCACGACTGAACTCCCTGACTTGTTTGTCGGGAATGTTTAGCCGATCAGGCCGGCTGCGCAACCGCCCGTGCGACCGGTTTCTCCACGATCGGAAGATTGATCAATGCAGAGAGCACGCCGAACAGGATCGAGAGCCACCAGATCGGCGTGTAGGAACCGAAGCGCTCGAACACGATGCCGCCGAGCCAGACGCCGAGGAAGCCGCCGACCTGATGGCTGACGAAGGCAAAGCCATAGAGCGTTGCGAGCCAACGCGTGCCGAACATCAGCGCCACCAGCGCCGAGGTCGGCGGCACCGTCGACAACCAGGTCAGGCCGGAGATCGCACCGAATGCGATCGCCGAGAACGGCGTGATCGGGAACGAGATAAAGGCGAGCGTCGCGAGCGCGCGGGTGAAATAGATCGTCGAGAGGATGTAGCGCTTGGGCAGAGTGTTCTGGAGGTAGCCGACACTCAACGAGCCCATGATGTTGAACAGGCCGATCGCCGCGATCACCCAGCCGCCAGTTTGCGCCGAGATGCCGCGATCGACCAGGAAGGCCGGCAGATGCACCGTGATGAAGGCGAGCTGGAAGCCGCAGGTGAAGAAGCCGAGAACCAAGAGCACGTAGGACCGGTGACCGAAGGCTTCCGCCAGCGCCCCGGTGAAGGTCTGCTCATCCGCAGGCGCCGCGGTCGCCGCGCTTGCGACCGGCGGCGTCGAGAGCGCCAGCGATAGCGGGATGATCAGCAGCATCAGGAAGCCGAACACGGAGAGCGCCTGCTGCCAGCCGAAATTATCGATCAGCGCGACGCCGATCGGCGCGAACAGGAACTGCCCGAACGATCCCGCCGCGGTGCCGGCACCGAGCGCAAGGCCGCGCTTCTCGGCCGGCAGGAGCTTGCTGAACGCCGACAGCACCAGATTGAACGAGCAACCGGCGAGGCCGAAGCCGATCATGACGCCGGCGCCGAGGTCGAGCGACAGCGGCGTCGAGGAGTAGCGCATCAAGAGCAGGCCGCCGGCATAGAGCAGAGCGCCGACACACATCACCCGGAACAGGCCGAAGCGATCGGCGACCGCGCCGGCGAGGGGCTGGCCCAAGCCCCACAGCAGGTTCTGCACGGCGATCGCAAGGCCGAACACGTCGCGGCCCCAGGCGAACTCATGGCTCATCGGCTGCACGAAAAAGCCGAGCGCCGATCGCGGGCCGAAGCCGAGCATGCCGATCGCACAGCCGCAGAGAATAATGACGGCCGGGGTGCGCCAGGTCGAGGAACGTGAGACCGGACCGAGTTCGCCTATCTGTGTCGACATGGTGTTCCTCGTCTGTCGTTGGCGGATTCGCAAATAGGAAGCCACGGTCAGGCCGTTTAATGCATCTGCATGAAAATCCCAAGTCAAAAACGGTTGCATTCCACGAGGAGCTGTCGCGGGAGCATTGCGTTTCACGCGGCCTCTCTGACTCGCGTCGGGGCGACTTGACGGGAATGTGTGCGAAGCGGCCTAGCGATCTTCGGCGGGGCGTGTTATCTTTGATTTACTCATATTGAGCATATTAGAGCTTCGATGACATCCAGCTCCGGCCTTTCGGCCGGATTACTCGGGCTCAAAATATACTCATATTGAGCATAATTGGCACGCAAGGGAGGCTTCGATGCCGATCACTGGAATTTACGGTCCCGACGACTTCGCCAGCCGGCCGCACGGCCGAATCAATGGTCAAGTCAATGTCCAAGACATCAGCTCCCCTCGCGCCGCGCCCTCCCGAGCGGGAGCCGCGCTGCCAATGCCCTCGCTGGAATGGACGCCCGAGGTCGAGCGCGCCACTGCATCCCTTTACGAACGCGTGAAGCACGTGATCCCGCCGATCGAGTGGCCGCTGCTGGCGCCGACCATCAAGGCGATCAACGAGCTGAAGCGCGCCCGGAACGCCGTGATCCTCGCGCATAACTACCAGGCGCCGGAGATCTTCCACTGCGTCGCCGACATCGGCGGCGACTCGCTCCAGCTCGCGGTCGAGGCGACCAAGGTGAAGGCCGGCATCATCGTCCAATGCGGCGTGCACTTCATGGCGGAGACATCGAAGCTGCTCAACCCGGACAAGACGGTGCTGATCCCGGATTCACGGGCCGGCTGCTCGCTCGCCGCCAGCATTACCGGCGCAGACGTTCGCCTGCTCCGCGAAAAATTCCCCGGCGTGCCGGTCGTCGCCTACGTCAACACCTCGGCCGAGGTGAAGGCCGAGGTCGATATCTGCTGCACCTCGTCCAACGCGGTGCAGGTGGTCGAGAGCCTGAATGCGCCTAGCGTGATCTTCTTGCCGGACCGCTATCTCGCCACCTACGTGGCCTCCAAGACCGACGTGAAGATCATCGCCTGGAAGGGCGCCTGCGAAGTGCACGAGCGCTTCACCGGCGACGAGCTGCGCAACCTTCGCGATGGCGATCCCACTGTGCAGATCATCGCGCATCCCGAATGCCCACCGGACGTGCTGGCGGAGGCCGATTTCACCGGCTCGACCGCGCACATGATCAACTGGGTCCGCAACAAGCGGCCGCGGCGGCTGGTGATGATCACCGAATGCTCGATGGCCGACAACGTGCGGGCGGAGCTGCCCGACGTCGAGATGCTGCGCCCCTGCAATCTCTGCCCGCACATGAAGCGCATCACGCTTGCCAACATCCTGGAAAGCCTGCGGACGCTCCGCGAGGAAGTGACGATCGATCCCGCGCTCGCGATGCGCGCACGGCGCTCGGTCGAGCGGATGATCAATCTGAAGAATTAGCAACACACTCGGTGTCGTCCCGGCGAAGGCCGGGACCCATAACCACCGAACGATGTGGTTGCGAAGAACGTCATTACAGAGCTTCGCAAAACAACAACCGCCGCGGCGTATGGGTCCCGGCTTTCGCCGGGACGACGGCGGAAAGCTTGGAGAGAACTATGACGAACACGATCCACAATCTCACCCGCGCTACCGACGACGTCGTCATTGTTGGCGGCGGCCTTGCCGGACTCTTTTGCGCGCTGAAGCTCGCGCCGCGGCCGGTGACGTTGATCTCGGCGGCGCCGCTCGGACAGGGCGCATCCTCCGCATGGGCGCAAGGCGGCATCGCGGCGGCGGTGGCCGAAGGCGATACGCCGGAAGCGCATGCCGCGGATACGATTGCCGTCGGGGGCGGTCTCGTCGATGAAGCCGTCGCACTTGGCATCGCGCGGGAGGCGGCGCCGCGAGTCCATGACCTTCTCGCCTATGGCGTCCCATTCGATCGCGACCTCGAAGGAAAGCTCGCCGTGGGACGCGAAGCCGCACACTCGGCCCGGCGCATCGTGCATGTGCGCGGCGACGGCGCGGGCGCGGCGATCATCGCGGCCTTGAGCGAGGCCGTGCGCCGCACGCCGTCGATCCGCATCATCGAAGGTCTCGTCGCCGAAACGCTGCTGAGCGAGGACGGCGCCGTCACGGGCCTCCAATTACGCGAGGCCGGCAATCCCGCTGCACGGCCGATCATCCTCGCCTCGCGCGCGATTGTGCTCGCGACCGGCGGCCTCGGGCATCTCTATGCCGCCACCACCAATCCGCTCGAGGCCAGCGGCTCGGGCCTTGCGATCGCCGCACGCGCCGGCGCCGTGATCGCCGATCCCGAATTCGTGCAGTTCCATCCGACTGCCATCATGGTCGGGCGTGATCCGGCGCCGCTTGCGACCGAGGCGCTGCGCGGCGAAGGGGCGGCGCTGATCAATCGCCATGGCGAGCGCTTCATGACGGCGCGCCATCCGCTCGCCGAGCTCGCGCCGCGCGACATCGTCGCCCGCGGCGTGTTCGCCGAGATCGCGGCCGGGCGCGGCGCTTTCCTCGATGCACGGCGGGCGCTGGGGGCACGCTTCGCCGAAAAGTTTCCGACCGTGCATGCAAGCTGCATCGCCGCCGGAATCGATCCCGCGACAGAAGCCATCCCGATCGCGCCGGCCGCGCACTATCACATGGGCGGTATCGCGGTGGACGCACGCGGGCGCAGCTCGATCGACGGGCTCTGGGCCGGCGGCGAAGTGTCCTCCACCGGCGCGCATGGTGCCAACCGGCTGGCGTCGAATTCGCTGCTGGAGGCCGTGGTCTACGCCGCGCGCATCGCTGAGGACATCGCCGGTCGCACGGTGCCCTCGCCTGCCCATTTGCCTGACGCATTGGTGACGCCGCGCGGCAGCGCGCAGGATGCTGCGGCCGTGAAGCGGCTGCGGGCGATGATGACCGCACGCGTCGGCGTGATCCGCCACGGTGACGGACTTACCGAGGCCGTCCACAGCTTCGCTGCGCTCGAACGCGAGGCTACGAGCATCGCGCTACGCAACATGGCGACGTCTGCGCTGCTCGTCGCGGCCGCGGCCTGGAGCCGGCAGGAGAGCCGCGGCGCGCATTTCCGCTCTGACCATCCGGCGGATGTCCCCGCCCTGGCGCGACGAATGATGACCACGCTCGCCGCAGTGCGCGAGGTGGCCGACAGCCTCGCCGATCGCTCAATGCCGCACAGCGCGCAACCCATCATGGCCTGACGGAGTTCTCATGATCACCGCAACCTCACTGCTCTATCCCGACGCCTTTCTCTCGCCGCTCGCCATCGACGAGGCCGTGCAGCGCGCGCTCGACGAGGACCTCGGGCGCGCCGGCGACGTCACCTCGCTGGCAACGATTCCGGAAGCCACGACGGCGCAGGCGATCCTGGTCGCGCGGCAATCCGGCGTGATCGCCGGATTGCCGCTGGCGCTGGCGACGCTGCAAAAGCTCTCACCCGACATCGAGGTCCGCGCGCATGTCCGCGACGCCGCGCGGGTTGCCCGCGGACAGCAGGTGTTGACGATCTCAGGGCCCGCGCGCGCCATTCTCACGTCGGAGCGGACCGCGCTGAACTTCGTCGGCCGCCTGTCGGGCGTTGCGACACTCACGGCCGACTATGTCGCGCGCACCGAAGGCACGAAAATGCGCATCTGCTGCACGCGGAAGACCACGCCGGGATTGCGAGTGCTGGAGAAATATGCCGTGCGCTGCGGCGGCGGGTTCAATCACCGCTTCGGCCTCGACGACGCGATCCTGATCAAGGACAACCACATCGCGGTCGCCGGCGGCATCCGGCCCGTGCTGGAGCGCGCCCGCGCTCATGCCGGCCATCTCGTCAAGATCGAGATCGAAGTGGACACGCTTGCGCAACTGCGCGAGGTACTGGCCACTGGAATGGCCGACGCGGTGCTGCTCGACAACATGGATACCGCGACGTTGCGCGAGGCGGTGAGGCTCACCGAGGGCCGCCTCAAGCTGGAGGCGTCCGGCGGCGTCACGCTGGACTCGATCGCGGCGATCGCGGCCACCGGCGTCGACTACGCTTCTGCCGGTGCGCTGACGCATTCGGCGCCGAATTTCGACTGCGCACTGGACATCGAGGCGTGATCGTCCTTGCCTCTCCCCGTTTGCGGGGCGAGGCAAGAAAACTACCTCCGCTCGCCCATCTCCGCGGAACTCTTGGCTTCCTGGGCGAGCTCGGCGGAAAGCGCCGCGGTCTGCGCGGGCGTGCCCCAGCTCGGCTCCTCGCTGCCGTCGCCCCAGTTGCGCGGCCGATAGAAGGTGTGTACGCCGGTCTTGTACATCTTCTTCATCTCGGCGACCCAGGAGGGGCGCACCCAATAGGCGTGGTAGTGCGTCGACTTGCCAACCTCGGGCAGCCAGATCTGGCCATCCAGCATCGCCTTCGAAATCTTCTTCGCGCGCTCCCACATCTCGGGCTCGCGGATCACGTCCGGATTGTTGTCGCAGGCAAAGGTGAACTGGCAGGCGAAATGCCGGTACTTGTTCTGGTAGACGACGCCGCATACGGTGTCGGGATATTTGCCGGAGAAGACGCGGTTCATCACCACCTGCGCCACCGCGATCTGGCCGCGCACGGCCTCGCCGCGCGATTCGAAATAGACCGCTTCGGCGAGACACTTCTCGGACTTGGCGCGCGACTTTTCGTCGAGCGCGAGCCGCTCCGCCGGCGATCTGGCGCGCTGATTGTCGGCGTTGACCTCGCCCTTCGGCGCGACGCTCTCACCGCTTTCGATGTCCTTGGCAATCTCCGCTGTCGGCGGCGACAGCGAGGCCGTCACCTTCATGTCGGGATCAGGCATCACGATCAGCGGCTCGGCCCCGGGCTGCCAGCTCTCGATGCTTTCGAGATTGCCGCCGAGCGAGGAGCTGCCGAAGAACAGGTTCGACGTCTTGACGGTGAAGGGATCGCGCGCCGGCGCGGTGGCCTGCTTCAGCGCTTCCGGCGGCTGCACCGCGAACGCGCGCGCGCTATCGCTCGCCTGCGGCGCATTGGTATATTGCGGCAGCGGCGGCGCACGCAGCGCTTCCTGGAGCTCGGGATCGAGCGCGGCCGCGGACTCCGGCGACATCGGCTGCGGTAGCGTGGCGGTCTTGGCGCCGAACACGGAGCTGTTCGACGTCGCAGGATCTTCCTTCGCGGGCGCTGCCGGCGGCGTAGCCGCATCGGGAGACGTCGTCGGCGCAACGATCGCGAGACGATCACCCTTCATGGATCGATCGACCTTGGGAAAATCGGCGGCCTGGTAGCGCGGCGGCGCCTGCAGCGCCGGATTGCGGCTGATCGCGCCGGTGACGTCGCGGCCATCGATGCTGGCGAGGCGAACCATCGCGCTCTGCGGAACCGAGGTGCCGATCGGCAGGGAAAAACTGTAGGTGGCGAGCTGGATCGAGGACGCCGCGGAATACACCTGCTTCTGCCACCGCTCGGCGACGCCGGGTTGGCGCGCCAGCAGCGAGGCAATGTCCTGATAGCCGGTCTCTCGCGGCATCAATGCGAAGATGCAGAGACCGATGCCGAAGGACGCGAACCGCGCGCCCTTCGGATGGTTACGCAACACTGACATCGATACGCTCACGCTACGCTTACGCCAGAAAAATCGGACCGCAGTACGTCCGTGCAATTCGATCTTTATCGTAAGTATCTAATTTAGGTTGCCGGGGCGTTAATCGACGTTGCGCGCACGGCACACTCAAGCGAACACAGGTGTTCTCACGGGTTGATCGCGCGTGTTGGTAAATGCCGAGCGAGGTGAAGCGGTAAACAATGGGTCAACGCAAATGGTGAAGGAACTCTTGCACGCACGTATCATTACGGGACGTGTGATGAGTTCCGTTGTTGGCGTTTGCGCAAAGCGTTTCCTCATAACCGGTGTCATGCCCCGCGAAAGCGGGGCATCCAGTACGCCGCGGCTTCTCGATTCAGACACTGCCGTCTCGGCGTACTGGATCGCCCGGTCAAGCCGGGCGATGACAGTGAGCAAGTGGCGAGCGCGTCCCACAATCTCGTCATTGCGAGCGCAGCGAAGCAATCCAGAATCGCTCCGCGGAAAGATTCTGGATTGCTTCGCTGCGCTCGCAATGACGGTCTGGATACAGCACGGCGCAAAATGAAAGAGGCGGGGTTGGGCCCCGCCTCTTCGCATTCAACATTTCAAATCGCCTTACGCCTGGCTCGCGATCTCCTTGCCGAGCGCGGCTTGCGCGGCGGCGAGGCGGGCGATCGGTACGCGGTAGGGCGAGCAGGAGACGTAGTCGAGGCCGATCGTGTGGCAGAAGGCGACGGAAGCGGGATCGCCGCCGTGCTCGCCGCAGATGCCGACCTTGAGAGAGGCCCGCGTCTTGCGGCCGCGCGCGACGCCGATCTTGACGAGCTCACCGACGCCTTCCTGGTCGAGCGCGATGAAGGGATCGACCGAGAGGATACCCTTCGCGACGTACGGACCGAGGAAGCTCGCCGCGTCGTCGCGGCTGATGCCGTAGGTGGTCTGCGTGAGATCGTTGGTGCCGAACGAGAAGAACTCGGCGGACTGCGCGATCTCGGCCGCGAGCAGGCAGGCGCGCGGCAGCTCGATCATGGTGCCGACCTGATAGGCGAGCTTCGTATTGGTCTCGCGCATCACCGCCTGTGCGGTGGCATCGATCCGCGCCTTGACGAGGTCGAGCTCGGCCTTGGTCGCGATCAGCGGCACCATCACCTCGAGACCGACGGCCTTGCCGGTGCGCTTCTGCGCCTCGACCGCCGCCTCGAAGATCGCACGCGCCTGCATCTCGGCGATTTCAGGATAGGCGATCGCGATACGGCAGCCGCGGAAGCCGAGCATCGGATTGAACTCCGAGAGCTCGCGGGCGCGGTCGGCGAGGCGCCTGGGGTCGGTGTTCATGGCGCGCGCCACTTCCTCGACCTCGGCATGGGTGTGCGGCAGGAACTCGTGCAGCGGCGGATCGAGCAGGCGGATCGTGACGGGCAGGCCCTTCATGATCTCGAACAGCTCGACGAAGTCGGCGCGCTGCATCGGCAGCAGCTTTGCGAGCGCGGCACGGCGCGACTGCTCGTCCTCGGAGAGGATCATCTCGCGCACCGTGCGTATGCGCGTCTCCTCGAAGAACATGTGCTCGGTGCGGCACAGGCCGATGCCTTCCGCGCCGAACTTGATCGCGGTGTGCGCGTCCTCCGGCGTGTCGGCGTTGACCCGCACGCCGATCTTGCGGACCTGGTCGGCCCAATTCATCAGCGTGCCGAACTCGCCGGACAGCTCCGGCTCGATCATCGGCATGCGCCCCGCGAGCACCTGGCCGAGCGATCCGTCGATGGTGATGACGTCGCCGGTCTTGAAGGTGCGCGAACCGATGCTCATGGTGCCGCGGCCGTAATCGACGCGGATGGTGCCGCAGCCGGAGACGCAGGGCTTGCCCATGCCGCGCGCGACCACCGCCGCGTGCGAGGTCATGCCGCCGCGCGTGGTCAAGATGCCTTCGGCGGCATGCATGCCGTGAATGTCTTCCGGGCTGGTCTCAATGCGGACCAGGATCACCTTGCGTCCGTCGGCCTGGAGCTTGGCCGCTTCATCCGAGGAGAACACGATCTCGCCGGAGGCAGCGCCGGGCGAGGCCGGCAGGCCGGTTGCGATCACGTCGCGCTTGGCGTTGGGATCGATGGTCGGATGCAAGAGCTGGTCGAGCGAAGCCGGATCGATGCGCGTCACCGCTTCCTTCTTCGAGATCAGACCTTCATTGGCGAGCTCGACCGCGATGCGCAGCGCTGCTTTCGCAGTTCGCTTGCCGCCGCGGGTCTGGAGCATCCAGAGCTTGCCCTGCTCTACCGTGAACTCCATGTCCTGCATGTCGCGGTAGTGCTTCTCGAGCAGCGTGTAGATCCGCGTCAGCTCCTTGAAGGCCTCCGGCATCGCCGATTCCATCGACGCCTTGTCGGAGCCCGATTCCTTGCGCGCCTCCTCGGTGATGTCGTGCGGCGTGCGGATGCCCGCCACCACGTCCTCGCCTTGCGCGTTGATCAGGAACTCGCCGTAGAGCTTGCTCTCGCCGGTCGAAGGGTTGCGTGTGAAGGCAACGCCCGTTGCGGAGGTCTCACCCATGTTGCCGAACACCATGGCCTGCACGTTGACCGCGGTGCCCCAGGATTCCGGAATGTCGTGCAGCTTGCGGTAGGTCACCGCGCGCGTGTTCATCCAGGAGGAAAACACAGCACCGATCGCGCCCCAGAGCTGGTCGTGCGGATCCTGCGGGAAGTCCTTGCCGGTCTCGCGCGCGACCGCGTCCTTGTACTTGCCGACCAGCTCGACCCAATCGTCGGCGGACAGATCGGTGTCGAGCGTGTAGCCCTGGCCGTCCTTGAAGGTGTCGAGGATTTCCTCGAAATGATGATGCTCGAAGCCGAGCACCACGTCCGAATACATGGTGATGAAGCGGCGATAGCTGTCATAGGCAAAGCGGCGGTCACCCGACAGCTCGGCCAGCGCTTCCACGGTCTGGTCGTTGAGGCCGAGATTGAGCACGGTGTCCATCATGCCCGGCATCGAGGCGCGCGCGCCGGAGCGCACGGAGACGAGCAGCGGGTTCTTGGTGTCGCCGAACACCTTGCCGGTCAACTTGCCGACATGATCCAGCGCCTTCTCAACCTGAGACTGCAGTTCCTTCGGATAGGTTTTGTCGTGTGCGTAGAAATAGGTGCAGACCGAGGTCGGGATGGTGAAGCCCGGAGGGACCGGCAGGCCCAGATTGGCCATCTCGGCGAGGTTGGCGCCCTTGCCGCCGAGCAGGTCACGCATTTCCGAGCGGCCCTCGGCCTTGCCGTCACCGAATGTGAACACCCATTTGCCGGCCTTGGCCGCTGCTGGCGCCGCTTTCGCGGGCGTAGCCTTCTTCGGTGCCGGCTTCGCAGCGACCTTCGGCAGAGCCGCCTTGGTCACAGCCTTTGCCGCCGGCTTGGCGGCGGACTTGGCAGCGGGCTTGGCGACCGGCTTCGGCGCTCTCTTGGCCAGCGCCTTGCGGGCCGGCGGCGCGGCCTTCGCCGCGGCGGAGGACTTTGATTTCGCTGGGATTTTCGCTGGCATCTTCTTCGGCTTCGAAGCGGCTTTGGCCATAGCTTGCACACAACCTGCGAGAGGAATGGGAAATCGCAGGCCTTACACCATTTTGGGCGGGCCCGCGCAAGACGGACAGTTCCGAAAAGTGAACGCCTAGAGGTGGAGCCACTTCAGGAGCCCAAGCCCGATCGCGCCATTCACGATGAGGAAGATCGCGACGATCAGATTGAGGAGTCGCGGCATGATCAGGATGAGCACGCCCGCAATCAACGACAGGATCGGCGAAATGTGGGCGACGGTGATGTGCATGAATTATCTTTCTGTGGAGGTGGACGAATCGCGGGCGGATCATAGCGGTCCCGGTTCCGCGAGTAGAGACGCGTAAGACCGATGCGAGTTCCCGGCTTCGCGAAAACTGCCCGAAATTGCCGCGGATACGGCAGGCCCTTTCCCGGAACATTGCGAAGTCGCATGCATTGGCAACCGACTGCGCCACTGGCGCTTGCCGAACATCACTTCGAAGGAGTTGCCCATGCGAAACAGGATTCTTGCCCTCGCGGCGCTGTGCGTTGCGATCGGCTCGCCCCTCGCGGCACAGGCGCAAAGCGATGTCACGGTGGGACGCGCGCCCGCCGTGGTCGACAGCAGCCCGACCATTGCGGCCGACCAGCGGCTGGCCTTCCGCGACTATGTCGTCGAACAACGTGTGCCGCCGTTCCGTATCCCGGATCGCGTGGTGGTCGGCGCCATCTTACCCGAGAGCGGCATCACCTATTATGACGTGCCGCAACGTTTCGGCGCCACCACCTATCGCTACACCGTCGTGAACGGCGAGACCGTGCTGGTCGAGCCGCGCTCGCGCCGCATCGTCGAGGTGCTGAACTGAGATCGACGACCTGAGATCGACTAGATGTCCGGCGCGCCACATCAGGCTGGCGCGAGCAGTGTTAATCGGACATCAGGCCCCGCCCGGTCCTCCCCCCGCCGGGTGGGGCTTTTTTGTGCCACAGCAATAGCTGTCATTCCGGGACACGCCGAAGGCGTGGACCCGGAATCCATCGGGCCGCAGCGCATGAGGATGAATGGATTCCGGGGCTCGCGCTCCGCGCGCCCCGGAATGACAGGCTCCTGCGCGATCAATCCTGGATCTTCGAGAAATCCGCCACCGCACGCGTGGCGCTGCGGATCTCGTTCAGCAGCTTCAGGCGGTTCTCGCGCACCTTCGCATCGTCGTCATTGACGCGAACCTTGTCGAAGAACGCGTCGACCGGCGAACGCAGTTTCGCCATCGCGCTCATCGCGGCGGCAAAGTCTTCCTTGGCGACGGCAGAGTTCGCCTCCGCCTTGACCTCGCCGATCGCCTTCGCCAGCGCCTTTTCCTCGTTGAGGCTGTAAAGCGCCGCATCCGGCGCGCCGTCGAACGTGCGCTTGTCCTTCTTCTCCTCGATCGAGAGGATGTTGCTGGCGCGCTTGGTGCCGGCGAGCAGGTTCTTGCCGTCGTCACTGTCGAGAAACTTGCCGAGCGCCTCGACGCGGCGCACGATCATCAGGAGATCATCCTGACCGCCGAGTGCGAACACGGCGTCGACGAGATCGTGACGCGCGCCCTGCTCGCGGAGCTGGACCTTGAGGCGATCGGCAAAGAAGGCGAGGAGATCGCTCGGAAGCTTTTGCGCATCGGCCGGCTTGACCGACAAACCGGCGAGTGCGGACGCCGCCACCTTCATGAGCGACAAACGCAGCGCGTTCTCGGCAATCAACCTGATCACCCCGAAAGCAGCTCTCCGCAGCGCATACGGATCCTTGCTGCCCGTCGGCTTCTCATCGATGGCCCAGAAGCCAACCAGCGTATCGATCTTGTCGGCGAGCGCCACAGCGACGCTGACCGGATCTGTCGGCACGCGATCGGCAGGTCCTTGCGGCTTGTAGTGCTCCTCGCAGGCGGCAGCGATGGAAGCGTCCTCGCCCTGCGCCAACGCATAGTACTTGCCCATCAGGCCCTGCACCTCGGGGAATTCGCCGACGACTTCGGTGAGCAAGTCGGCCTTTGCCAGATGCGCAGCGCGCGTGGCCTTGCCACCATCGGCGTCGACCAGCGGCGCGATCTCCGCGGCAAGGCGCTCGATGCGCTTGATGCGCGCGGCCTGCGTGCCGAGCTTCTCATGGAACACGATCTGCTCGAACTTCGGCAGCCGGTCCTCGAGCTTGGTCTTCAGATCGGTCTCGTAGAAGAATTTTGCATCGCTGAGCCGCGCGCGGATCACGCGCTCGTTGCCGCCGATGATGGTCTTGCCGCCATCGGTGGCCTCGATGTTGGCGATCAGGATGAACTTGTTGGCGAGCTTGCCCGTCTTGGGGTCGCGCACCACGAAGCACTTCTGGTTGTTGCGGATGGTGGCGCGGATGACTTCCGCGGGCGTCGTCAAGAATTCCGGCTCGAACGAGCCCATCAGCACGACCGGCCATTCGACGAGGCCTGCGACCTCATCGAGCAGGTTCTGGTCCTCGACCAGCTCGAAGCCTTGCGCGAAGGCAAGCTGCTTGGCGTCGATCAGGATCGCGTCCTTGCGCCTGTCAGGGTCGAGCACGACCTTCGCATTCAGGAGCTTGGCTTCGTAGTCCTCGAAACGGCGGACAGAAATAGCTGATGGCGCGAGGAAGCGATGGCCGTAGGTGGTCTGGCCGGCCTCGATGCCATCGACCGAGAATTTTACGACATCGGGCTCTTCGGTCTCGAGGCCGAAGGTCGCGGTGATCGCGTGCAGGGGACGCACCCAGTTAAGCGAACCTGATTTGCCCGAGCGCGCGCCCCAGCGCATCGATTTCGGCCAGGGGAAGGTGCGGATGATCACCGGCAGAATCTCGGCGAGCACGTCGATCGCGTCGCGGCCCGGCTTCTCGATCAGCGCGATGTAGAAGTCGCCTTTGGGGTCGCGCTGGATCTTGGCTTCCTCCAGCGAAGTCAAACCCGTCGCCTTCAGAAAACCCTGCACGGCCGCATCGGGCGCGCCGATCTTCGGTCCGCGGCGTTCGGTCTTGAGGTCAGGCTGACGCGCAGGGATGCCGTGCACGGTCAGCGCGAGGCGGCGCGGCGTCGCGAACGCCTTGGCGCCCTCGTAGACGAGACCTTCGGCGACCAGCTTGTCGGTGACCATGCGGCGCAGATCGTCGGCCGCCTTGGCCTGCATGCGCGCGGGGATTTCTTCCGAGAACAGTTCAAGCAAAAGATCGGGCATCAGGCCGCTCCGCCCGCTTCAGTGTGGATCCAGGCTTCGCCACAGGCCTTGGCCAGCTCGCGCACCCGCAAAATGTAGCTCTGCCGCTCGGTCACCGAGATCACGCCGCGCGCATCGAGCAGGTTGAAGACATGGCTCGCCTTGATGCACTGGTCATAAGCCGGCAGCGCCATCAGATGCTGCTTGCTGTTGCTGCCTTCGCGCCAGCCTGCGTCGAGATATTTCCTGCAGGCCGCTTCCGCCATCTTGAACTGCTCGAACAGCATCGAGGTGTCGGCGTATTCAAAGTTGTGCCGCGAATATTCCTGCTCGGCTTGCAGGAACACATCACCATAAGTGACCTTGGCGTCGCCGTCGCGGCCGTTGAAGTTGAGGTCATAGACGCGATCGACGCCCTGCACGTACATCGCGAGGCGCTCGAGCCCGTAGGTGAGCTCGCCCGCCACCGGCGCGCATTCGAAGCCCGCGACCTGCTGGAAATAGGTGAACTGGCTGACTTCCATCCCGTCGCACCAGCATTCCCACCCGAGGCCCCAGGCGCCCAGCGTCGGGCTCTCCCAATCGTCCTCGACGAAGCGGATGTCGTGCACGGCGGAATCGATGCCGATCGCGGCGAGCGACTTCAGGTACAGCTCCTGAAGGTTCGGCGGCGACGGCTTCATGATCACCTGGAACTGGTAGTAGTGCTGCATCCGGTTCGGGTTCTCGCCGTAGCGGCCGTCCTTGGGCCGGCGCGAGGGCTGCACATAGGCCGCGTTCCATGGCTTGGGCCCGAGCGCGCGCAGGGTGGTCGCCGGATGGAAAGTACCCGCGCCCATCTCCATGTCGTAGGGCTGCAGGATCACGCAGCCCTGCTCGGCCCAGAACCGCTGGAGCGCGAGGATGAAGCCCTGGAACGAGCGTTCCGGGCGCATATGGGCGGGCAATGAGGCGTCCATCGTCAGATCAGGCTCTCGCGGGGGTTTGAATCGCGCGGGACCGTATCGACGGCGGGGATGGGAATCAAGGCGAAGGGGGCTTTCTTACCTCTCCCGCCTGCGGGAGAGGTCGGCGCGAAGCGCCGGGTGAGGGCTTTCTCCTCTTGGGGGTTCTCGTTTGTGGAGAGCCCCCTCCCCACCCTCCCCCGCAAGCGGAAGAGGGGGCGCACCTTGCGCGCGGGAAGAGCTACCCCGGCCGGTAAGCTCCGGTCACGGGGTCACGTTTCAGCGTCTGGATGTCCCCCATAGGGGCGGCCTCGGTGACGCGCGACAGGCGCATCTCTTCCAGCTCCTGGTTGATCCGGACAGCGGTCTTGTAGGCCCAGCGGACCACGGCAAGCCCGCCCAGGACGCCCGCGAAAGCGACGAACGGCGGCATCGGTCGATCCTTGTCTAGTGCTCAGCCCCCACGCGCATTGTTGCGCAGATGGACCTGCACCGCAATCGGAGCGTCGAGGGGCCAAATGGCGCGGGAGCGCGAGCCCTAGAACCCGAATTTCGCCCAAATCGCCCGCGTCTCGACTGCCGAGATCAGCTCGTCCGGCAGGCCGGCCATTGATTCCAGGGCCGAAAGCTGCCCCGCGCCGGGCGCTTTCCGGCCCAGAAGGCCGGAGAGGAGCCCGGTCGGCTGCGCGATCACAGGGGTGAGAACCTTCTCGCCGTAGCGGGCACGAAGAGTTGAGCGGAGATCGCCGATGCTGTCGGCGAGCCCCAGCGCGATCGCGCTCTCGCCGGCCCAGTATTCTCCCGTGAACAGGGTGTCGTCCGCGCCATTCAGCCGCGCGCCACGGCTCTCCTTCACCAGGGCAATGAAGATCTGATGGATCTCGCGCTGGATCGCCTTCAGCTTGGCGACGTCATCCGGGTTTTCCGGGAGGAACGGGTCGAGCATCGCCTTGTGGGCGCCGGCGGTATAGAGGCGCCGCTCGACGCCGAGCCGCCTGATCGCCTCCTGGAAACCAAAACTGCCACCGACCACGCCGATCGAGCCGAGGATCGAAGAGGGATCGCAGATGATCTCATCGCCGGCACAGGCGATCATGTAGCCGCCCGAGGCCGCGACGTCCTCGACGAAGACCAGCACGGGCAGCTTCTTCTCCGCCGCGAGCTGCTTGATGCGCAGGTAGATCTGGCGCGACTGCACCGGCGAGCCGCCGGGGGAATTGATCACCAGCGCCACCGCCTTGGCGTTCCGATACGAAAACGCCCGCTCCAGCACCCGCGCCACGGTCGCGAGCGTCATGCCCGGACGCAGCGGCGTCACTGCGCCGATCACGCCGGATAGCCGGACCACCGGCACGATTGCCGCGCCGGGCCGGAAACGCGCCGGCAGATATTGCATGAGCTTGTCGGCCAGGCCGGAACTCTCACGATCGTTCAACTGTTCGGCCATGCCGTTACCTCTGCTTAACCATTTCTTATCACGCGACTGTCATTGGAAGTGCCTGGAACGTGTTTTGCAGATTTTCCGTTGGGAGGCTGCAATGAGGCAGCGGAGAACACCATGAAAATCTATTTGCTGATGCTGCTGATCGGTGCGCTATTCATGGCGATCCGTCTGACGACGCCGCAGGAACAGCAGTCGGAATCGCTTCCGCAGTAGGCCGTCACGGCTCCGCCAGCGGCAACACCGCCCTCCCCTCCAGAATCTCCTTCACCCCTTTTTTAGGCACGCCTGACTCGTCGTTGAGCATGAGACCCGGCAGCAGTCGCGCCGGCGCACGGCCGCCTTTGACCGCGCGCACCAGCACCCGGATCGCGGGCCGTCCGGCTTCCCCATGAACCGGAAGAATCGACAGGCTGCCGAAGCCGCGTGACAGCGCTGCCAGGACGTTCGCGATCCCATCTGCACGCCAGATCAATGTCAGCTCGCCATTCGATCGCAGGATGCGCCGCGCCGCATGCACCCATGCATTCAGCGTCTCGTCGCTCGCGACATGGGCGGTGTGGCGCGCCTGGTCCGGCGACCCGCGATGCCGAGCCGGATCGTTGAAAGGCGGGTTCATCAGCACCACGTCGACGCTGTCGGGCACGAGCCCATGTGCCGCAAACGCCTGGGCATCGGCCGTGACGTCGAGCACGATCGCCTCGGCGGCAATTCCATTCGCCGCGGCGTTGGCCCGCGCAAGCTCCGCCAGCTTCGGATCGATCTCGACCAAGCTGAGGTTGATCCCCGCCACGCGCCGGGCGAGCGCGAGGCCCGCCGCGCCGATGCCGGCGCCGAGATCGACCACGCGATCGCCTGCCCTGGCCTCGGTCGCCGCGGCGAGCAAGATGGCGTCGTGCCCGGCGCGATGGCCGGACCGCTTCTGCTTCAGGCGCAACTGCCCGCCGAGAAAGGCGTCCTCGGTGATGTCTGCTGAGGCCTCAATCATCGCCGCGCAGTTCGTGGCTGAGGCCGGCCTCGGTGAGGAGCTGGCGGGCCTCGAGGGCGTCGTCCTCATGGACCAGGATCCGCCGCGGCAAAATGCCGAGCGAGCCCTCGATGATGCTCATGTTCTGGTCCAGCACCAGATGATGGATGTTGGCACCGTCGAGCAGCGCGCCAATCGCCGACACCAGCACCATGTCGTTGGTCCGAACCAGTTCACGCAAAACGCAGGTCTCCTGCCTGGAAAAGGGGGTAAGCAACGAATGTCAATGGTTCCGCAGCACTTGCCGCATCCGCCGCCAGTTTCTATTGTCTTTCCATCAGAATAGCCCTTCCGGGGCAAATATTGGAGACCGGCGTGGCCGTCATCGTACCTTTCGAAACTCCCGGCGCGTCGATCGAAGAGCTGGTTGCCCTTGTCGCCGGTGACATGGAGCGCGTCAACGCCACGATCCTGTCACGGACCGGTTCGGATGTGACCATGATCCCGGAGGTCGCCAATCATTTGATCTCCTCGGGGGGAAAACGCCTGCGGCCGATGCTGACGCTCGCCATGGCCAACCTCGCCGGCTACACCGGCGACGGCCACATCAAGCTCGCCGCCTCCGTGGAGTTCATGCACACCGCGACCCTGCTCCACGACGACGTCGTCGACGAGAGCGAGATGCGCCGCGGCAAGCTGTCGGCGCGCATGCTCTGGGGCAACGAGGCGAGCGTGCTGGTCGGCGACTTCCTGCTCGGCCAGGCTTTTCGCATGATGGTGGAGGTCGGCTCGCTGCGCGCGCTCGACATCCTCTCCGCGGCCGCCGCCACCATCGCCGAGGGCGAGGTGATGCAGCTCGCGGCCGCCAAGAACACCGCGACCACTGAGGATGAATATCTCGCCGTGATCCGCGGCAAGACCGCCGAGCTGTTCGCGGCCGCCTGCGAGGTCGGCCCCGTCATCGCCAACCGCCCGAAGGCGGAGCAGACCGCCTGCCGCTCGGTCGGCATGAATCTCGGCATCGCCTTCCAGCTCGTCGATGACGTGCTCGACTATGGTGGCAAGAGCGCCAAGCTCGGCAAGAACACCGGCGACGATTTCCGCGAGGGTAAGATCACCCTGCCGGTCGTGCTCGCCTTCCGCCGCGGCAACGACACCGAGCGCGCCTTCTGGATCCGGGCACTGGAGCGCGGTGAGATCGGCGATTCCGATCTCGACCACGCCATCGGCCTGATGAACAAGCACCGCACCCTCGAGGACACGCTGAGCCGCGCCCAGCACTACGGCGCCATGGCGGTCGACGCACTGGCACTGTTCCCGTCCTCGCCGATGAAGAGCGCGCTGGAGCAGGTCGTGGCGTTCTGCCTAGCGCGGTCGCATTAGGCGCGCCTCTACGGCACACACCGGCGACACCGGTGAGATCGCCCACCGCTGCCTCCACCATCGTCATGTATGGACGGCCCCCTCTCGGCAAGGGGTTTTTTGGTGCTTCAGCAAATGAATCGGGGAGCGGTCATGTATACGGCCTCGAGAAGCGGCCATTGACCGCGGGCCCTGATGAAGATCGCTGATCGAATTCCAATCATTGCGGCGCGCTGTGACGCGCGATGACGATGCGGAGTGTTTCGATCCCGGTTTCCAGACCATTTGCCATCACACCTTTAGTGCCCTTCCGATAGGCATGGAGCGCGAGCGCGGCGGCTGTTGCCCCTCAACTAGGCCGCAGCCGGCGCGCTCGCGCGGTCTCGGTAGGTTTCTCCTTTGACCAGCATGGCCCAGATGATCCGGGCGGTCTTGGCGGCGAAGGCCACCATGGC
>NZ_FNCU01000072.1:0-35324 GCF_900099855.1 Bradyrhizobium sp. Rc2d
TCACATAGGCCGGCGGCATCAACCGCACCTCGTGGCCATACCGGCCGATCACGCGCGCCCAATGATGAGCGCTGCCGCAAGCCTCCATGCCCACCAGGCACGGCGGCAACTGTGCGAAAAACTTCTCGACCGAGGCTCGCTTGAGCTGGCGCCTCACCACCACAGCTCCCGACGCGTCAATCCCGTGGACTTGAAAAACGTTCTTCGCCAGATCAACCCCAATCGTGCTAATCTTCGTCATGGACGGCTCCCTTTGTCTGGTTCGACTCAACATCACCAGTCTGGCACACCGATGCCGTTCGGGGGCCGTCCATCCCATCATTGCGAGCGACTTGTCCGCTGTAGCTCGAAGAGCGAAAGCGGAAGCGAAGCAATCCAGACTGTCTCCGCGGAGGCAGTCTGGATTGCTTCGTCGCAAGAGCTCCTCGCAATGACGGTGCTTGTTGGGGCCGCGTAGTTCCTACCGCGCGGTAAATTGCTGGTGCAATGACAAGCCCAAACAAAACGGAGGCCGCAGGGCCTCCGTTTTCATCGTGCTGTCCTGCGAGACCTGCTGCTTATCCCAGCCGTCCCGCCGCGTGGGCCAGCAGCGTGTACACCAATCCCGTCTCCGAGATCAGGTGGCTGCGCAGCTCCTGCGGGCCGCGGCCGTCGCGGGCGACTTCGTCGAGCAGGCGTTCGAACTCCGCGACATAGCGGTCGACCGTGCCCTTGAAGTTGCGGTCGGCGCGATACTTGCGGGCGACCTCGTCGAAGGCTTTCTGGCCGGCGGGCGTGTAGAGGCGCTTGTTGAAGGCCTTGTTCTCGCCGCGCTGGTAGCGGTCCCACATCTCGGCGGCGAGGTTGCGGTCCATCAGCCGGCCGATGTCGAGCGACAGCGATTCCAGCGGATTGCCACCACCTTGCGGCGCCTGCGGCTGCGGGGCGGGTGCCGCACGGCCGCGGGGAGCCTCACGGCCGTTCGGAGTGGCAGGACCGGTATCGGCGCGGTTGAGCAGGTCCGACAGCCAGCCGTCGCGGCCTTGGTCGTTGCCGGCAGGCGCGACCGACGGCGCCTCGGTGCGGCGTGCAGCCGGCATGCCGAGGTCCGGCGGCGGCAGCGTCGAGGCGCTGCCGGTGTCGCGCATGCGGGTCTCGGTGGCGCGGCCGCCGACGGCTGCCAGCACCGCCGGCTCTTCCTGGCGCTGCACGCTGGCGCGGCTCGTCGTGGTGACGTCGAGGCCGCGGCCATGCTGGGCCACGATGCGGTTGAGCTCGGCGAGGGCCTCGATCTGGTCGACGATCACCTTGCGCATCTGCGCGGTGCTCTCGGCGGCCTCCTGCGGCATCTCGAGCACGCCGCGGCGCAGCTCGTTGCGGGTGGCCTCGAGCTCGTTGTGCATCTCGAGCGCCATCTGCTTCATGCTGGAGACGAGGTTCGAGAACTTCTCGGTCGACTGCTTGAACATCACATCCGCTTCGTCGGTGGTCTGGCGGTAGATGTCATGCATGGCTTCGATGGTCTGCCGGTGCTCCTCCTCGGACGCCGCGCGCACCGCCTCGAACTGACGGGTGATCGCGGCCGAGCCTGCGCCGGCGGTCTCGGCGACGACTCGGGCGATGTCGCGGGCACGCTCTTCGGCTGCGGCGAGCGATTCATCGAGCAGGCCGGTGAAGCGCGACAGACGCTGGTCGAGATCGGCCGTACGCAGGTCGATCGTGGTGACGAGCGATTCCAGCGCCTGCTTGCGCTCGGCGAGCGAGGCGGTGGTGTTCTTGTTGCTCTGCTCGACGACCTGCGCGGCCTCGACGAGCGCCTTGCCATGCTTGTCGAACTGGGTCGACAGCTCGCCGAGATCCTGGAGCGCCTTCGTGGTCTTGCTGTTGAAGACGTTGAGCTGGTCTTCCAGGTTCTGCGTCGCAGCGCCGTTGCGCGAGGTGACGTCGTTCATGGCCGAGACGAAGTCGGCGACGCGCGTCACCAGCGCCCGCTCGAGCGAGTTGAGGTTGTCGTGCGCACCGGTCAGCACCTCCTGGAGCAGGATGTTGCCTTCGCGCAGCCGCTCGAACAGCGCCACCGTGTCGGTGCGCAGGATCTTGCTGGTCTCCTGCATCTCGGTGACGGCCGCGATCGAGACCTGGCGCGACTGGTCGATCGCCGAGCGCGAGGCCTGCTCGAGGTCCTTGAGCGACTTGCCGACCGCGCCGGTGGCGATCTCGCTCGCCGTATTGATGGCGCGGGCGACTTCCGAGCCGTTGCCCATCATGGTCTGCGAGAAGGCCTGGCCGCGCGTCTCGATCGACTTCAGCGCGTCGGAGGTGACGCGGTCGATGTCGAGCGTGAGCTGGCTGGTCTTGGAGCCGATCGCGTCGACCAGAGCGCCGCGCTTGGCGTCGATCATGTTCGACAGACGGTCGGCCTGCTGCTGCACATAGGTGACGATCTCGTCGGTCTTGCCGGTCATGGCCTGGCCGAAGCTGCTGCTGGCGGCGAGCACCGAGCGCTCGACGTCGGCCGAACTCGACTTGACCCGCGAGCTCGCCTCGTTGGAGGCAGATATCAGCGCGTTCTGGGCGTTCAGCGCGCTGGTCTGGATGTCGTTGGTCGCATTCGCGGTGGCCGCGCTCAGCGTACGCTCGATCTCGGTCGAGATCGTGCGGATCTGGCTCGCGGCGTCCGCCGAGGTCGAGGTCAGCGACGTCTGCGCCTCACGCGCGCTGTTGAGGATCGTCGAGGCGGTGTCGGCGCCGACCGCGGTCAGCGTGCGCTCGATGTCCGTGGTCAGCGACTTGATCTGGCTCGCCGCGTCGGTCGAGGCGGAGATCAGCGTGCCCTGGGCCTCGCGGATGCCGCCGGTGAGCGCCTCGATGGTGGCGCCGCCGGCGGTCGCCAGCGCGCGCTGCATCTCGGCCGCGAGCGAACGGACCTGGCTGGTCTGCTCGGCCGAGACCGCGAGCAGGGTGCTCTGGGCGTCGCGGGCGCTGGTGGTGATCGTCTCGGCGGTCGACACGCCGACCTGCGAGAGCGAACGATGCACTTCGGCCGCGAGCGACTTGACCTGGCTCGCCGCATCCGAGGATGCCGTGACCAGCGTGCTCTGGGCCTCGCGGGCGCCGCTCATGATGGTCTCGGCGGTCGAGGTGCCCGCCATCGAAAGCGAACGCTGCACGTCGGAAGACAGCGACTTGATCTGGTTGGCGGTCTCGGTCGAGGCCGCGATCAGCGCGCCTTGCGCATCGCGGGCGCCGGCGACGATCGACTCCGCCGTGCTGGTGCCGGCCAGCGACAGCGAGCGCTGCACGTCGGCGGTGAGCGTCTTGACGTGGTTGGTCGCATCCGAAGAGGCGGTGACGAGCGTGGTCTGCACCTCGCGGGCGCCGGCCAGGATCGAGGCCGCAGTGGCCGAGCCCGCCGCGGACAGCGTGCGTTCGACGTCGGTCGCGAGCCCCTTGAGCTGGTTCGACGCCTCGCCCGATGCGGCGACCAGGGTCGACTGCGCCTCGCGCGCGCTGGTCAGGATCGAATTCGCAGCACCGGTGCCGACCGCGGTCAGCGCGCGCTCGACCTCGGTGGAGGTCATCTTGAGCTGGGCGTTGACGTCGGAGGAGACCGTCATCAGCGACTGCTGAGCGGTGCGCGCGCCGGTCTGGATGGTCTCGCTGGTGTTGACGACGAGGTTGGTGAGCGAACGCTCGGCGTCCTCGACATGCGAGCGGATCGCGGTCGAGATCATCTCGGCGCGGGACATCATGTCCTCGCTGGCCTGGCGTCCGCTGCTCTCGATGCGGCCGGCGACGGCCTCGACGCGCGAGCCGAGCAGGTCCTCGAACTGCGCCACGCGCACGTCGATGTCGTTGGCGACCGAGCCGACCTTGGTCTCGATGGCCTGGTGGATCTCCTGGAAGCGCGCCGTGACCGTGTCGGCCAGATGCGTGCTGCGGCCGTCGATGATCTCGGTGACGCCGGTGATGCGGCGGTCGACCGCCTCGATCGCCTGCGCTGTGCCGTCCGTGAGGGTCGAGGTCAGCAGCGTAAGGCGCGTGTCGATGGACTGCACGGCCTGCGAGGCGCCGTTGGTCACGGCGGTGGTCAGGTAGGTGAGGCGGGAGTCGATGGACTCGAGCGCCTGCGACGCGCCGCCGGTGAGGGTCGTCGTGAGGTGCGTCAGCCTCGTGTCGATCGACTGGATCGTCTGCGATGCGCCGTCGGTCAGTGAGGTGGTGAGGTGGTTGAGGCGCGTGTCGATCGTTTCGATGGCCTCTGATGCGCCGTCGGTCAGCGAGGTGGTGAGGTGGTTGAGCCGCGCATCGATCTTTTCGATGGCCTGCGATGCGCCGCCGGTCAGCGACGTCGTGAGATGGGTGAGGCGGCCATCGATCGACTGGATAGCCTGCGCGGCACCGTCGCTCAGCGACATCGCCAATGTATTGATGCGTCCGTCGATGGTTTCGGTCATGGACCTGGCGCGGCTGTCGAACGACTGTTCGAGCGCGGCGACGCGGCCGATGAGCTGTTCGTCGAAGGTCTTGATGTGGCCTTCGATCGTGCCGTCGAGGCTGGCGAACTTGCCGTTCAGGGAGGCGTCGAAGTTGCTGACGCGCTCGCCGATCGTGGTCTCGAATTGCAAGAGGCGCTGGTCGAGCACGGCCGTGATCGCGCCGCCATTGGACGTGAAGCGGGTGTCGAAATTGTCGACATAGGTCTTCAGCGTCTCGGCGATGTCCTGCGTGCGCTGGCCCATGCGATCCACGATCTCGCCGCCGAAGGTCTTCACGGTGCGGTCGAACTCGGAGATGTGACGCGTGATCAGCGCGCCCAGCGTGCCGGAGTCGCGGGCGAACTTCTCGACTAGCTCGGTGCCCTGGTTCCTCACGAGCTCGTCGAAGGCGCTCATCTGGAGCGACAGCGAATCGTGCGCGGTCTCGGTCTGGCTGACGACTTTGGCGACCAGGGTGTTGACGGTGGCGTCGAGCGCCTCGCTCGCCTTGTCGCCGCTCGTCATGATCTGGCCGGCGAGCCGGTTGCCGGCGTCGTCGATCTTGGCGGAGATGTCGTTGGAACGCAGCTCGAGCTCGAGCAGCAGCGAATCCGACGAATTCTTCAGGGAATCGTGCACCTGCTCGGTGCGCTCCGAGATGCCGTCGACTATCGCGGCGGAGCGCTGCTCGAACTCGCCGGTGATGCGGTCGATGCGCTCGTTCAACATCTCATGGACGCGGTCGGCGAGGTCGACGAACTCGTCGTGGACGTGGCCGGTCTTGAAGTTGAGGCTGGTGGTCAGCCGCTCGCTGGCATCGAGCACGGCGCGCGTGGTCTCGTTGCTGGCCTCCTCAAGGCGGTCGAGCAGGTCGCCGCCGCGCTCGCCGAGCGCCAGGATCATGTTGTCGCCGGCATTGCTCAAGGCGCTGGTGATGTGGGCGCCGCGCTCTTCCAGCGCGCCCGTGATGGACTTGGCGACCTCGTCGACGCGCGAGGCGATCGCGTCCGAGATCAGCGCGATGTCGTGGCGCAGGTCGATCTGCACCCCGGAGATGGCGCTGCGGACCTGCTCGGCCTGGCCGACCAGATTGTCGCGCTGATGCGCGATGTCCTGGAGCAGGGCGCGGATGCGCACCTCGTTGTCGGAATAGGCGCGCTCGAGCGCCGCGACCTCGTTGGCGACCAGCGTCTCGAGCTCGCCGGCGCGCGCGATCGCGCGCTCGATGCCGTCGCCCATCGCCGCGACCTCGCGGCGAATGGCCTGGCCGACGGTGACCATGGAATCGGAGGCCGAGCCTTCCGGCTCGGAGAAGCGGATCGCGACCTGCGCCATCGCCTGCGCGATCATGCGCATTTCCTGGCCGCGCCAGACGAGGCTCGCCAGGAAGTAGAACAGCATGATGGGCGCGAAGAACATCGCGATCAGGCCGGCAATGACGAGCACGCCGCCGCTCTGGCCCAGGGCGGCCTGGATCGAGGGCAGGAAACCGAACGTCAGCGCGGCGCAGGCGGCGAGCCAGACGCCGGCAAAGATGGTGGCGAAGGTGTAGACGCTGCGGGCAGGGCGGCCCTTCTGAAGCGCCTGGAGCAGCTGGCCGATTGTCTCGCGGTCGTCATTGGCGGCGCGGCGCGAGGTGCGCGGCTCTTCGATCGGGTCGAACGCGGTTGCTCGTTCGTTGGCGGCGGGGCGCGGCTCGAAGCTCGGCTCGTCGAAGATCGGTGGCTCGGGCGGCGCCACCGGAGGCGGCGTTTCGTTGCGCATCGCGGCGTTGCGGCTCGTATCCGCAGCGGTGTCACTGATGTTGAGGGCTTCCTGGATCGCAGAAAGCGCAACTTCTGTGGGGTCTTTGACCTTTTTCGGAGTGTTCGCCATGTCAGTCCGAGCCCTCGTTACTTGTACGCGTCCCCCCGCGAGCCCTGCGCGTTACGCAAGCCCACAGACCGGATCATGCCGCTTGCGCGGATCTCCGAGCCGTCCCCACCCGGACGGCTTGTCCGCCAATTTCTGCAACATCCTATTGGCAGAGCGTCTCGAATGAAATGCCCGCGATTAAGACAATCTTAATCATCGTTAACAGGATCAGGCCGTAACGCCTTAGCAATAAATGCAATTCTCCACCGAACTTGGCAGATTACGGCAACTTTTAGTCAACAAACCGGCGGATCTGCGTCAAACGACCCAAACATTTCGTTAACCATTTTCATGCTTGGGTGGGGGGAACCTGACCGCCGGACCGGCGGGACCATCGCGCGATACCGGGGCCTGGGTCATGACGCCTGAACTGCAACGGATGGATTGGATGCCCTCGCCCCCGCTTGCACCCATCGACAGCCCGCTCGACCTCGATCACCTCTCGCGCATGACGCTCGGCGATGCCCAGCTGGAACGGGAAGTGCTGGCGATGTTCGCCGAGCAGGCGGCCCGCCTGATTGCGGCGATGACGGCGCTGCCGGCAGAGGCCGGCGCACTTGCCCACAAGCTCAAGGGTTCGGCTCGCGGGATCGGCGCCTTTGCGGTGGCCGATGCCGCAGCCAGCCTGGAGACCGCGATCCGGACCGGCCATGGCCGGCCCCACGCCCTTGCTGCCTTAAAAGAGGCGGTAACCGAGGCCCGCACCGCCATCGAGGCGATGCTGAAGCCTTAAGCACGGACTGTCAGAACCAGGTTCTACTCTTTTGTTTTGACGCGTTTTCTTGCCACGAAGCGGGATTCAGGTCGCGCGAAAACGCTATGGCGCCGGGCGGACCGACCCGTTATAGGACAGCCGGGACCCCTCCTTCATTCCAAGCACCGCGGCAGCACGAGCACACATGGCCAAGATTCACTTTGTCGACCACAAGGGCGAAACCCGCACGGTGGAAATCGAGAACGGCGCAACCGTGATGGAAGCCGCCATCCGCAACAGCATTCCCGGCATCGAGGCCGAGTGCGGCGGCGCCTGTGCCTGCGCGACCTGCCATGTCTATGTCGACGAAGCCTGGCGCGAGAAGGTCGGCAGCCCGACGCCGATGGAAGAGGACATGCTCGACTTCGGCTTCGACGTGCGCCCGAACTCGCGCCTGTCCTGCCAGATCAAGGTCTCCGACGATCTCGACGGGCTCGTCGTCGGGACGCCGGAACGCCAGGCCTGATCTTCCCTTCAATAGGGCATGAACTTTCCGGAAAACCACTAAACGCTTTGCAGCTAGCGCGGCCCTTCGGGTCCGGATCATCGATTAGGCGCGCGGCGGCGCGACCTCGATGCCGCGCTTGTGCCAGGGTCGTAGCTTCGCGACCACTTCTGCAGTGAGCGGCGTCGGCCGCCGCGACGCTTCGTCGATCATCACGCCGACCGAATTCGCCGACGCGATGCACTTTCCTTGCGAGAATACGACCTGCTCGAAGGTCACCGAGGTTCGTCCGAGCTTCACCACGCCAAGGCCGAGCTCGATCGTGTTCGGCCAGTGCAGCTCGGCGCGGAAATGGATGTCGAGCCGCACCATGATCCAGGCAAGACCCGGCGGCGTCAGCCCATATTCCGGGAGCTTCATCAGCGTGACACGGCCGGTCTCGAAATAGGTGGCGTAGACGGCGTTGTTCACGTGCTGGTTGGGATCGAGATCGCCGAAGCGAACGTTGTCGCTGAGGCGATAAGGGTAGTCTTCCAGGCGCGGCGTCGTATCGAGGCGGCTTGGTGCGTTCACCGATTGATCTCCGTCATATCCTTTCTCGTTACAACCCAGTTATTTTGACCCGGCAAGTGGGTGCGGCAGCGGGGCGCTCCCGCTTTTATGCCTTCCCTGTTCCATCCCCGTTGGCTAGACAGGCGGGGTCACCTCGGCCCAAAGGGCGCCGTCCAACCGATAACGACCGATAAAGAGACGACATGAGCGACGTGATCAAAACCGATGTGCTGATTATTGGCGCCGGCCCCTGCGGTCTGTTCGCCGCCTTCGAGCTTGGCCTTCTCGACATGAAGGCGCATTTCGTCGACATCCTCGACAAGGTCGGCGGCCAGTGCGCCGAGCTCTATCCGGAAAAGCCGATTTACGACATTCCCGGCATTCCGCAGGTTTCGGGCCAGGGGCTGACCGACGCGCTGATGGAGCAGATTAAGCCGTTTCATCCGACCTTCCATCTCGGCGAGATGATCGAGACCGTGGAGAAGATCGGCGATCCCGCCTTTCGCTGCACCACCGACGCCGGCAAGGTGTTCGAATGCAAGGTGGTGGTGATCGCGGCCGGCGGCGGCTCGTTCCAGCCCAAGCGCCCGCCGGTTCCGGGGATCGAGGCCTACGAAGGCACTTCGGTGCACTACGCCGTGCGCAAGATGGAGACGTTCCGCGACAAGAACGTGCTGATCGTCGGCGGCGGCGATTCCGCGCTGGACTGGACGCTCAATCTGCATCCGATTGCCAAGCGCATCACGCTGCTGCATCGGCGCGACGAGTTTCGCGCCGCGCCCCACAGCGTCGAGCAGATGCGCGCGCTGGTCGCAGGCGGCAAGATGGATCTGAGGCTCGGGCAGGTCACGGCGCTCTCGGGCGCTGATGGCAAGCTCTCCGGCGCCACCATCAAGGGCAACGACAACGCCATGACCGAAATTGCCTGCGACACCATGCTGCCGTTCTTCGGTCTGACCATGAAGCTCGGCCCGGTCGCGAACTGGGGCATTGCGCTGGAGAACAACCTGGTGCCGGTCGAGACGTCGGCGTTCGAGACCAACGTATCAGGCATCTTCGCCATCGGCGACATCAACACCTATCCCGGCAAGATCAAGCTGATCCTGTGCGGCTTCCACGAGGGCGCGCTGATGTCGCAAAAAGCCCATCGCTACGTCTATCCGGAGAAGCGGCTGGTGTTCCAGTACACGACCTCATCGTCCAGCCTGCAAAAGAAGCTCGGTGTCAACTGACGGCGCTGAGCAGGGAGGCGATGCCCCATGTTTCTGGTGCTGGAACCATTCGCGAAATCGCCGTAGTCTGCGGCCATTCCAGTCGTGGAATAGCAAGGTGATCTAATGCGGAATTTCCTGTCCAGCTCTCGGCTGCTTCCCTTCCTCGCGCTCGCGTTGTCGCTTCTTGCGGTGACACCGTCTGCGGCACAGACCGCCGAGCCTACGGCGGCGGGCCTCTGGCAGAAGGTCGAAGACGGCAAGACAGTGGGATGGTTCCTCTTCGTCGACCACAACGGCATCTTTGAAGGCGTGATCGCAAAAACCTTCCCGCGGCCAACCGACGATCCGAACGAGGTTTGCTCCAAGTGCACCGACGATCGCAAGAACGCGCCGGTGCTCGGCATCTCCTTCGTCCGCAACATGAAGCGCGAAGGCTTGAAGTACGAAGGCGGCAACGTGCTCAATCCGCGCGACGGCCAGATCTGGAAGGCCAACATGAAGGTCAGTCCTGATGGCCAGACCCTGACGCTGCGCGGCTATCTCGGCATCGCGTTGCTCGGCAAGGACGAGACCTGGACGCGACTGCCGGATGCCTACATCGCGCAGGTCGATCCTGCCATCGTGGCAAAATATCTCCCTGCGCAGGCCGCTGCCACGAAGCCGGCGGCACCCGCGACGAAAAAGGGCGGCGCGATGATGGCGCCGGCGCCCAAGCAGTAAGGGCGTCCCTCGCGCACTGTGCCGCCTGGTCGGCGGTCGCTCCACACATCATCATCATTCCTCGTACTGGCGGGGAAGACGGAAAGTCGGCGGCGGTCATATCCGTCGAAAGACGAACGCGCCGCGGGCCCGCTCCAGTAGTTGCCCGGAATGCAAGCTGGCGCCGGATTTGCATAGCTACCCGCAAAGCTGCTGGGGGAACGAGTCGCTGCCTTCACGCCTTTCGCCGAGCCGCGGAAGGCGGTCGGCGCGCGTTGTCCCCCCCGCGGCGATCATGTCGACCCGCGGAGACGATATGCGACTTGCAAGATGGTGTGCGGCGCCATTGCTGGCCCTGACAGCGCTCTTGGCAACATCGGCGCTGGCGCGCGACGACGGGCGCTACGCCAACTCGCCGCTAAAACCCTGGTTCGAAAGCCTGCACAGCGAATTCGGGCAGTGCTGCACCGACGCCGACGGCTACGTCATTGCCGACGTCGACTGGGAGTCCGATCGTGGCCGCTACCGCGTCCGCATCGACGACGAATGGGTCGTGGTGCCCGACGGCGCGGTGATCACTGTGCCGAACAAGATCGGCCGCACCATGGTGTGGAAGCACTATATCGATGGCCATCCGCGCGTGCGCTGCTTCATGCCGGGCAGCATGACGTAGACCCGCGTGTCATTCCGGTCGGCGCGGAGCGCCGAACCCGGAATGACAAAGCGAAGCTTAGTGCGCCTGGTTCTCCGAACCCGCGCTCGCGAGCCGCTTGACGCGCGGGGTCAGCACCGAAACCTGCGCGGGCGAGGCGGGCATGCCGGCGACGATCATCGCAGGGCTTGCCGACTGCTCCTCGACGCCGGCGCCGCCGAGCACCTGCACTTGCGTCGCCGAGATCGGAAACGAGGTCACTTCGTAAGAGGGAAGCTCGCTGGCAAAGCCGGCCGAGCTTGCAATCATGGCGCCGGCAAAGGCAATCATCGAGAGAACACGCATTGGAAAATCTCCGTGGAAGATCTCAATCGGAGGTTTGGTCGCGTCGATGCCGGGCCAGGTTCGCTCGGGTGCGAACATTCCCATTGCTCCCGGCGAATATATTGGTTGCGTGATGCGAAAGGACGAAACGCGGAAGAAGTTTTTCGCGCCAATGTTTCCGGACGGTTTCGCGGAAGAGCCGACGCGCCTCGCTTAGCGCTCTTGCAGATCAAGCTGCGAAGTTTTTGCCGGCGCGATAGCCGCGGAAAAGCGCAGGCTCATCGTCGTGCCGCGGCCGGGGACTGAGGAGATGACAAGCTCGCCGCCGTGGGCGGCCATGATCTCGCGGACGATCGACAGGCCAAGGCCTGCGCCATCGCCCGTGGTGTTGCCGGTCTGAAACGGCTCGATCAGCTTGTGTTCGGCGCCATCGGGCAGGCCCGCGCCGTCATCGTGAATCGAGATGCCATCGCGGCTGAGCGTAGCGACGATGCGTCGCGCGCCATGGGCATGGATGAGCGAATTGCCGACGAGATTGGCAAGCGCGCTGCGAACCGCAGCGTCCACACCCTGCACCAGGAACGGACCTTCGCCGTCCTGCTCGAGCGCAAGCTCGATACCGGCGTCCAGCGCCGAGGGGCTGAAATCGGCCAGCACCTCCAGCGTGATTTGGGCAAGATCGATCGGCCGCTTCTCGATCGCATGATTTTGCAGCCGCGCCAGGTCGAGCATGGCGGAGACCAGCGAGGTCAGGCGGCGGACGTCGCGCACCAATTCAGTCCGGAGGGCCGGCTCGGGCACGTCCTCGATCTTCGCACGCAGCAGCGTCAGTGGAGTGCGCAGCTGATGGGCGGCGTTGCCGAGGAAGCGGCGCTGCATCCTGATATAGGCATCGATCTCGCCGAAAGCACGGTTCAGGGCCTCCACCAGAGGCTTCAGCTCGCGAGGAACTTCGGACAGGGAGATCAGGCCTTGCGGCGCCGCAGGGTCGATCGCGAGCGCGCGAAGCGCCACCCGTTCGATACCGCGTGAGACGAAACGCGCGGCCAGCGCCGCGCCGACGGCAACGGTCGCGGCAAAGGCCAGCGCCAGCAGCATGATCGAAAAGACACTGCGGATGAGAAAGTTTCTCGCCATCCGGCCGAAACGGACTTGAGGCTCGCCGACCATCATCGCGAGCTGCAACGGACCCCTTTGCACGACGGCGAGGCAGAAGGTGCTCTTCTGGTCGAGCGTGTTGAAGACCGATGAGCCGACGGGCCCGTGATAGGGAAATGCGAAGGGGAGGGCCGGCCGGCGTTCGCTGCCGTACTCGCTGACCATGTCGCCTGCGGACACGACGTACCAGAGGTTCGGGCTGTCCGCCTTCAGCTCTTCGAGGGCGGGGGTCGGGCGCACCGTGAGTTTCTGCCCTTCGATATCGGTGGCGCGATCGAGGACGGCAACCACGACCCGGCAAGCCCTGAACTCGCGCTCCTCCATCGGATAGCGCCAGATGAAGAGGCCGAGCATGATCAGGAAGATCGTCGTCGCGGCGATGCCGAGCGACAGCGCAAAGGTTCTGGCGATCGACCTCATCGCGGTGTTGCCAGCCGCAGGATGTAACCGATGCCCCGCATGCTGCGGATCTCGACGTCGCCGCCAAGCTCAGCCAGTTTCTTCCTCAGACGCGAGACCTGCGCTTCGAGCGTGTTGGATTCGATCTCGTCGTCGAAGCCGTAGATCTCCTCGATCAGGGCGGCGCGGGTGATGACGCGATCGCGCCGCATCAGCAGCGCTCCCAAGATCAGCGCCTCGCGCCGCCGCAGCAGGATCTTGGTGTCGGCGACCACCGCCTCGTTGCTGCCGAGATGCAGCTCGACATTGCCGAGCGATAGTACCGAGGGTGCGAGCAGGCGCGGCCGCCGTAGGACAGCGCGCACCCGCGCGATCAATTCCTGCGGCTCGAACGGCTTGCCGAGATAATCGTCGGCGCCGCCGTTGAGGCCGTCGACCACATCCTCCTTGGCGTCCTTGGACGTCAGCATGATGATCGCGGGGCGCTCCGGCGACTGGCTCAGCGCCGTGACCATCTCGAGCGCATCGTCGTCGGGCAGCATCCTGTCGACGATGGCGAGATCATATTTGAAATTGTCCAGCGCCTGACGGGCATCGGCAATCGAGCCGACGAGGTCGACGACGCCGTGCAATTGTCCGAGCAGGCGGCTGACATAAGCGCCGATCTGCGGTTCGTCTTCGATCACGAGGGAGCGCACGCGGGTCGTCCTTGAATCTGCTGGGCAACAAACCCCGAGCGTGACGCTCCCTGGCCGAAGTCTGGCGTTTCGGCTCGTGCGCAGAGTTCCCATTAAGGCAGCGAGCTTGGCGAACAAAAGGCAGAAGCGAGCGGGGCTGACCGGCACTGCCAGTCAAAGTTTCGACGCGTGAGCGCGGTCCTGCAATGTTCGGGCAATGTTGGTTCGGCGGCCCGTGACGACCGCGCGCCGGGAACGGATTGGGCCAGCGGCTCTCGCCTTGCAATCTTGGGGCAATTTTGCCGGACCACATGCTGTGGCTTCTAACCACATCAGTCGACCGGCCAGGAACGCCGGTCCGGGGCCCCGAAATGAAGCATATTGACGAAGCCGCTCTCCGCCTCACGGTGAATGCGCGGCTGACGACCGCCTTCCTTGTTGCGCTCGGTACGATCATGGCGACAGCACAATGCGCATCGGCGCAGACGGCGTTCACCCTGCCGGCGCCGCCGTTCGAGTTGCCGATGCTGCCTTCGCCGTCCGGAAACTGGACCGTCATGGTCGGCATCGGCGGCGAATACACCCCTGATTTCGTCGGATCGAAGAACGGCAAGTTTCTCCCCATTCCGATCTTCACCATCCGCCGCGCCGGATCCATCGACCAGTTTCGCGGGCCGCGCGACAGCGCCAGCATCGCGCTGCTCGACGTCGGCAATTTTCGCGCCGGGCCGGCATTCAAGTACGTCTCTTCGCGCAAGAGCGACAAATATGCCGAGCTGACTGGCCTCGGCGACGTCAAGGCCGCATACGAGCTTGGCGGTTTCGTCGAGTATTATCCGGTCGACTGGCTGCGCCTGCGCAGCGAATTGCGCCAGGGCATGGGTGGCCATACCGGCACTGTCGCCGATGTCTCCGCCGACGTCATCGTGCCGCTGATTCAAAGGCTCACCATCTCGGCCGGCCCTCGCTTCACCTGGAAAAGCACCAAGGCGACCGCGCCGTATTTCGGCGTCGACGCCGCGCAGGCGCTGGCGTCGGGATTACCGATGTACGATGCCAAAGGCGGCGCGCACTCGGTCGGCTTCGGCAGCCAGATCTCCTATCGCATCAATCCGCAGTGGGAGGTCCATGCCTATGTCGAATACGAGAAGCTGCTCGGCGACGCCGCGGACAGTCCGCTGGTGAAGCTGCGGGGATCGTCGAACCAGACCACCGTTGGGCTCGGTGCGTCCTATTCTTTCGATTTCAGGATTCGATAGCTCGCCATGCGCCGCATTGCTTTTCTATGGATTGGCCTCGCGGCCGCTTGCGTCGCTCTCGGCGCCGCCGCGGCGTTCGAGACGCGCGCCAGCCGCCTCCAAGCGATCAAGACCGTCGGTATCGTGTCGGCGATCGGCGAGGAGATGAGCCTGACGCAAGCCGGCCTGACGGGCCTTGGCAATACTGCGCAGAACGTCCCGATCAGCGCATGGGGGCTGGACGAGCTGATCGTGCAGCAGGCGACGAAACTGCTGAGCGGACGTTTTCGCGTGCAGCCGGTGAACTACAGGCGCGCAGCCTTCGCCGCGATCCGGGATTCGGCGGTTGCGCCCGTCAATCTTCTGCGCAGTGATCCGTTCAAGGAGCTGGTCCGCAGCGACGTCAACCCACAGGGGCTAGATGCCTACATCGTCATTACACGAGCAAAATCGAAGCTTGGAAACGGTCGGGCCGTCGAGGGTGTAGGATTCGCGGAATACCGGACGCTGCTTGCAAACTACGGCCTGATCCACGCCCTGTACGAGATCCGCGTGATCGAGGGCAAGTCGTTCGACGTGATCGAGAAGAGGGCGGGCGCGCCGCTCGACAACACCGGGACCATGAGGATCGCCGGTCCGAGCGGCGCGATCGACGACACGTTTGACGGTCCGACGTCAAGCGAACGGTTACGTGCAGCGATCGCCGATCTCATCACGCGCAGCCTGCCCGTCACGCTGGGCGACATGCACCTGATCGACAGTCAGTGAGGCCGGCTCGCCGGCCTCAGGTCACCGGCGCCGGATTGAACAGCGTGAGGTCGTTGTGAATGCCCCAGCGGTCCGACCACGGTTTTGTGCGGCCGCTGGCGACGTCGAGGATCAGGCGGAACAGGTCCCATCCGGTTTCCTCGATGGTCTTCTCGCCGGTGGCGATGCGGCCGGCGTCGAAGTCGATCAGGTCCTTCCAGCGGCGGGCAAGCTCGCTGCGGGTGGCGACCTTGATCACGGGCGCGGCCGCAAGGCCGTAGGGCGTGCCGCGGCCGGTGGTGAACACTTGCAGCGTCATGCCGGAGGCAAGCTGGAGCGTGCCGCAGATGAAGTCGGACGCGGGTGTCGCCGCGAACAGCATGCCCTTCTGCGTCGCCTTCTCGCCCGGGGAGAGCACGCCGGTAATGGCAGACGATCCGGACTTGACGATCGAGCCCAGCGACTTCTCGACGATGTTGGCGAGGCCGCCCTTCTTGTTGCCGGGCGTGGTGTTGGCGCTGCGATCGGCGCCGCCGCGGGCGAGATAGGAATCGTACCAGGCCATCTCGCGCACCAGCGCGCGGCCGACGTCCTCGTTGATCGCGCGCCGCGTCAGTAGCTGGATGGCGTCGCGTACCTCGGTTACTTCCGAGAACATCACGGTGGCACCGGCGCGCACCAGGAGGTCCGCGGCAAAACCGACGGCAGGGTTCGCGGTGACGCCGGAGAAGGCGTCACTGCCGCCGCATTGCAGGCCGATGACGAGGTCGGAGGCCGGACAGGTCTCGCGCTTGCGGGTGTTGAGCACCTTCAGCCGCGCCTCGGCCTGAGTCATGATGGCATCGACGATGGCGCCAAAGCCGTCGAAGGCTTCGTCCTGCATGCGCACGATGGCATCGCTGACGCCTTCCGGCACCAGCCGCTCGGGCGCGAGCTTCTCGCAGCCAAGGCCGACGACCAAAATCTCGCCGCCAAAATTCGGGTTGAGCGCGATGTTCTGCAGCGTGCGGATCGGCACCACAGCGTCGGGCGCGGTGATGGCGACGCCGCAGCCATAGGCGTGCGTCAGCGGCACGACGTCGTCGACATTCGGGTACTTCGGCAAGAGCTCGGCGCGGATGCGTTTGACCGCATACTCCATCGTGCCCTTGACGCATTGCACGGAGGAGGAGATGCCGAGGATGTTCTTGGTGCCGACCGAGCCGTCGGAATTGCGATAGCCCTCGAAGGTGAATCCTTCGAGCGGCGGCAGCGGCGCGGGGACGGCGGTCGAGATTTCGAGCTTGTCGAGAGCGGGGGCCTCCGGCATGCGAATGCGGGCTTCGTCCACCCATTCGCCGGCCAGGATTGGCGACAGCGCATAGCCGATCACCTCGCCATAGCGGACGATCGGCGCGTCTTGTGCGATGTCGACCAGTGCCGTCTTGTGTCCCTGCGGCACGAAGGCGCGCAGCGTCAGTCCGCAGGTGAAGCGGGAGCCGGCGGGAAGCCCGAAATCATTGACGACGATCGCGACATTGTCGCGCTCGTTGAGCTTGATGTAGCGGGGCTGCTCTTTCGCTGCGACTGACTGGTCCATCTGCTCTTGCCTCAGAGACTGAATCGTAGGGTGGGCAAGGCGCAACGCGCCGTGCCCACCATGCTTCACACCGAAGATAAGCGGTGGGCACGCTTCGCTTTGCCCACCCTACGATATCTACGATGCCGGCCTATCAACCCGGATTGGTATAGGCCGTCTTCACCGCGGTGTAGAACTCGCGGGCATAGGAGCCCTGCTCGCGGGCGCCGTAGCTCGAACCCTTCCGGCCGCCGAACGGCACGTGATAGTCGACACCGGCGGTCGGCAGATTGACCATCACCATGCCGGACTCGCTGTTGCGCTTGTAGTGCGAGGCGTATTTCAGGCTGGTGGTGCAGATGCCGGAGGCGAGGCCGAACTCGGTGTCGTTGGAGATCGCGAGCGCCTCTTCGTAGTTCTTGGCGCGGATCACGGCGGCGACGGGGCCGAAGATCTCCTCGCGGGCGATGCGCATGTTGTTGTTGGCTTCGGTGAACAGCGCCGGCTGGAGGTAGTGGCCGGGCGTTTCGCGCTTGAGCAACTCGCCGCCCCACGCAAGCTTGGCGCCCTCGTCCTGGCCGATCTTGATGTAGCGCAGGTCCTGGTCGAGCTGGCTCTGGTCGACCACCGGGCCGATATGCACGCCGGCCTTGAGTGCGTCGTCCACCGACAGGCCCTTCAGGCGCTCGGCCATCGCCGCGACGAAGCGGTCATGGATGCCCTCGGTGACGATCAGGCGCGACGAGGCGGTGCAGCGCTGTCCCGTCGAGAAATAGGCACCGTTGACGGCGACCTCGACGGCGGTCTTGAGGTCGGCGTCGTCGAGCACGACCAGCGGATTCTTGCCGCCCATCTCGAGCTGGAATTTCTTCATCGGGTTCGACAGCACGCAGGCCTGCGCGATCTTGCGGCCGGTCTGCACCGAACCAGTGAAGGAGATCGCCGCCACATCCGGGTGGTCGAGCAGGGTCTGGCCGACCACCGAGCCGGAGCCGACCACGATGTTGAACACGCCGGCGGGAATACCGGAGCGGGTGATGATCTCGGCGAGCGCATGGCCAGAGCCGGGCACGAGCTCAGCCGGCTTGAATACCACCGTATTGCCGTAGCAAAGCGCTGGCGCGATCTTCCAGGCGGGGATTGCGATCGGGAAATTCCAGGGCGTGATCATGCCGACAACGCCCACCGGCTCGCGAGTGAGCTCGACGTCGAGGCCGGGACGCACCGAGGCGCCTTTCTCGCCGATCAGGCGCAGCGCTTCACCGGCGAAGAACGCGAAGATCTGGCCGGCGCGGGCGACTTCGCCGATGCCTTCCGGCAGCGTCTTGCCTTCCTCGCGCGCCAGGAGGCGGCCGAGCTCTTCCTTGCGGGCGAGGATTTCGAGAGAAACCTTGTTCAGCGCGTCATAGCGCTCCTGCGGCGTCGAGCGCGCCCAGGCGGGGAAGGCGGCCTTGGCGGCAGCGATCGCCTTCTCGGTCTGCGCCTTGTCGGCCTTGGCATATTCGCCAACGAGGTCGTTGGTGTTGGAGGGGTTGATGTTCCTGGTGACGCCTGAGCCGTCGACCCATTCGCCGCCGATGAAGTTCTTCAGGATTGCCGTCATGTATTCCTCCTTGTTCAAGGGGCATGATCCTCTCGGAAAACCGGTGTCCACTTTTCCGGGATCATGCCTGAAGTTTCTTAGCGCACGAGGCAGGGACGCTTGTCGTCGAAGGTCCAGCCGGGGATCAGGTCCTGCATGGCAATAGCGTCATCACGGGCGCCAAGTCCATGCTGCTTGTAGAGGTCATGCGCGGCGTCGATGGCCGCCCTGTCGATTTCGATACCCAGGCCCGGCCTGTCGGGAACGGCAATCTTGCCGCCCTTGATCTGAAGCGGCTCTTTCGTCAGCGCCTGGCCATCCTGCCAGATCCAGTGGGTGTCGATGGCGGTGACCTTGCCGGGGGCGGCGGCGCCGACATGGGTGAACATGGCCAGCGAAATGTCGAAATGGTTGTTGGAGTGCGAGCCCCAGGTCAGGCCGTTGTCGCGGCAGGTCTGGGCGACGCGGACCGAGCCTTGCATGGTCCAGAAATGGGGATCGGCGAGCGGAATGTCCACCGCACCGAGACGCAGCGCATGGGAAAGCTGCCGCCAGTCGGTGGCGATCATGTTGGTTGCGGTCGGCAAGCTAGTTGCGCGGCGGAACTCGGCCATGATCTCGCGGCCGGAGAAGCCGGCCTCGGCGCCGCAGGGATCCTCGGCGTAAGCGAGGATGCCGTGCATGTCCTTGCAAAGCCTGACAGCCTCATCGAGCGACCAGGCGCCGTTCGGATCGAGCGTGACGCGTGCGTTAGGGAAGCGCTTGGCAATCGCAGTGACGGCTTCGATCTCTTGCTCGCCGCGGAGCACGCCACCCTTGAGCTTGAAATCGGCGAAGCCGTAATGGTCGTGGGTGGCTTCCGCGAGCCGCACCACGGTCTCGGGCGTCATCGCCACCTGATGGCGGAGGTTGAACCATTCGGCCTTGCCGGTCTCGCCTTCCACATAGGGCAGGCGGGACTTGCTGATGTCGCCAACGAAGAAGAGATAGCCGAGTGTCTCGACGCTCCTGCGCTGCTGGCCTTCGCCGAGCAGCGCCGCGACCGGCAGGTTAAGATGTTGGCCGAGCAAATCGAGCAACGCGGATTCGATCGCCGTGACCGCGTGGATCATGACGCGAAGATCAAACGTTTGCTTGCCGCGGCCGCCGGCGTCGCGGTCGGCGAAGGCGGTGCGGATATCGGCGAGGATGTTGTTCATCGCGCCGACGGTCTTGCCGATCACGAGATCGCGGGCGTCCTGCAGCGTCTGCCAGATCTTTTGTCCGCCCGGCACCTCACCGACGCCGGTATGACCGGAATTGTCGGTAAGGATGACGATGTTGCGGGTGAAGAACGGCGCATGCGCGCCGCTCAAATTGAGGAGCATGCTGTCGCGGCCCGCGACCGGGATCACCTGCATCGCCGTGACGACCGGTGCGCCGGCGACTGGCGCGCCGGAGATCTCAGTCTGGGCCATCGCACGCTCCTCCTGTTGTCGTCCGTTATTCTGCCGCCTGTTGTGTCGATCGGATGGCGGGCAGATTCTTCACTAGCGCGGTCAGTTCCGCCGTCTCCTGCTCGGCGAGATCGGTGAGCGGCGGACGGACCGGACCGGAATCGCGGCCGATCACCTTCATGCCGGCCTTGATGATCGAAACCGCATAGCCCTTCTTGCGGTTGCGGATCGCGATCAGCGGCAGGATGAAGTTCTTCAGGCCGGCATGGATCGTCTCATGGTCGCGCTTGCGCACGGCGGCGTAGAAGTTGGTGGCGAATTCCGGCACGAAGTTGAACACGGCCGAGGAATAAGTCGTCACGCCCATGTCGAGATAGGGCAGCGCGAAGGTCTCCGCGGTCGGCAGGCCGCCGATATAGGTCAGGCGGTCGCCGAGCTTGGTGTAGACGCGGGTCATCAGCTCGATGTCGCCGATGCCGTCCTTGTAACCGACGAGGTTCGGGCAGCGCTCGGCGAGGCGCGCCAGCGTGTCGGGCTGGAGAATGGCGTTGTCGCGGTTGTAGACGATGACGCCGATCTTCACGGCGGCGCAGACCGCCTCGACATGGGCGGCGAGGCCCTCCTGCTCGGAATGGGTCAGATAGGGCGGCAGCAGCAGCAGGCCATCGGCGCCGGCCTTCTCGGCACCAACGGCGATCTCGCGGGCGATCGCGGTGCCGTAGCCGGTGCCGGCGAGCACGGGCACGCGGCCCTTAGTTTCCTCGACGGCGACCTTGACGATTTGCGGAACCTCGGTCGGCGTCAGCGAGAAGAACTCGCCGGTGCCGCCGGCGGCGAACAGGCCGGCGACGTCATAGCCGCACAGCCAGTCCATGTTGGCGCGGTAGGTCGCCTCATCGAAGGAGTAGTCAGCCCTGAACGGCGTGACGGGGAAGGACAGGAGGCCCGATCCGATCTTCTGGGCCATTTCCTGCGGGGTCATCTTGCTCATGGGCGCGGCTCCCTTCTTGCGTGTTGTGGAGGACGCAAGCCTGCGCGTCCATGCGCCCGGTGTTTAGGAGACCGTTCGATGCGCGTCCAAGCCAAAGCCTATATCGACCGATGCAGATTGAGTATCAATCCTCTGCCACCTCCACGGAGGACAATTCACCGGCGATTTTGACGAGGGCCGAGAGCAACGGATTCTCGTCGTCGCGGCGCCAGACTATGAAGAGCTCGACGGGCACGCGGGTACGCAGCTTCAGCGGCCGCAGCCGCACGTCGGAGATCTTCAGGCTTGCCGCCGCCGCCGGCACGATGGCGAGGCCGAGGCCGGCACGCACCATGGCGAGGATCGAGTGGATCTGACTGAGGTGCTGGACGTAGCGCGGCAGCACGTCGGCGCGAGTGAACAGCGCCACCAGCAGATCGTGAAAATAGCGGCTCTCGTAGGGCGAATACATCACGAAGGGCTGGTCGTCGAAATCCTTGATGGTGATGCTGTCGGCGCCCGCCAGCGGATGTTTCTTGGGGATCGCCGCGAGCAGGGGCTCGGCGACGACGCGGCGGCTGGCAAGCTCGGGCCGCGCGATCGGCGGCCTGAGCAGGCCGGCGTCAATCTGGCCCGAAGTCAGCGCCTCGAACTGGTCGCCCGACACCATCTCCTTCAGCGAGAAGTCCACCTCCGGCAATTTCGCGCGGCAGGCGGCGACGAGCTCAGGCAGGAAGCCGTAAGCCGCGGCGGCCGTGAAGCCGATCTTCAGCGAGCCGGTCTTGCCGAGCGCGATGCGGCGTGCGACTTGCGAGGCGCTTTCCGCAAGCTTGAGGATGCGCCGCGCCTCCGGCAGGAAGCTGCGCCCCGCAGGCGTCAGGCGCACCGAGCGGCTGGTGCGCTCCAGAAGCGGCGCATCGATGATGTGCTCGAGCACTTGGATCTGCCGGGACAGTGGCGGCTGCGTCATGTTCAGCCGCGCGGCGGCGCGGCCGAAATGCAGTTCCTCCGCCACCGTGACGAAACAGCGGAGCTGGTTGAGGTCGAACATCGATACATGCCTTAGATGGATAAGGCGTTTCCCCGGCACTTCTAGCATCGATCACCCCCAAAACAAAGACGGCGGCTGGGAAGCCGCCGTTGAGTTGCCTGGTCAAGCTCCCATGGGAGCCCTCAGGAGGAACGTTTGAGCGTCACGCGCTCGATCTTGCCGACGACCACGAGATAGGCGAACGCCGCCACCAGCGCGTTGAGGCCGACGAACACCAGTGCGCCGTTGAACGAGCCGGTCGCGGCCAGGATGTAGCCGATCACGATCGGCGTGGTGATCGAGGAGAGATTGCCGAAGGTGTTGAACAGGCCACCGGAGACGCCGCCGGCATCCTTCGGCGAGGTGTCGGAGACGACCGCCCAGCCGAGCGCGCCGATGCCCTTGCCGAAGAAGGCGAGCGCCATGAAGCCGACCACGAGCGCCTGTCCGTCGACATAGTTGCAGGCGATGATCGACATCGACAGCAGCATGCCGCCGACGATCGGCATCTTGCGCGCCATGGTCAGCGAGCCCGTCCTGCGCAAGATGGCGTCGGAGATGATGCCGCCGAGCACGCCGCCGATGAAGCCGCACAGCGCAGGCAGCGTCGCGACGAAGCCGGCTTGCAGGATCGACAGGCCGCGCTCCTTGACGAGGTAGACCGGAAACCAGGTCAGGAAGAAATAGGTCAGCGTGTTGATGCAGTACTGGCCGAGATAGACGCCGAGCATCATGCGGTTGGAGAGCAACTGGCGGATGTGGTCCCAGCCGGAGCCGGCCCCGGGGGCACGCTCGCGCAGCAGATCGTCCTTGGGCGCGTCGAGATCGACCAGCGCGCCGCCTTCCTTGATGTAGTCGAACTCGGCGTCGTTGATCGAAGGGTGCTCCTTCGGGCCATAGATGCTCTTGATCCAGACCAGGCCCATGACGATGCCGAGCGCGCCCATTACGAAGAACACGAAACGCCAGCCATAGGCGTGCGCGATCCAGCCCATCAGCGGCGCGAAGATCACGGTCGCGAAATACTGTCCCGAGTTGAAGAACGCCGACGCGGTGCCGCGCTCATTGCCGGGAAACCAGGCGGCGACGATGCGGGCGTTAGCGGGGAAGGAGGGCGCTTCGGCGATGCCGACCAGGAAGCGCAATGCGAACAGCACAAGAACGGCGGTGCCGGCGCTGAAGAAGCCGACCCAGCCCTGCATCATCGTGAAGACCGACCAGACGATGATGCTGAAGGCATAGACGAGGCGCGAGCCGTAGCGGTCGAGCAGCCAGCCGCCCGGCACCTGCGCGATCACATAGGACCAGCCGAACGCCGAGAAGATGTAGCCCATGGCGACGGGATCGAGATGCAGCTCCTTGGAGAGCGCGGAGCCTGCGATCGACAGCGTGGCGCGGTCGGCATAATTGACGGTGGTGACCAGGAACAACATGGTCACGATGAACAGCCTGACGCGAGACCTCTTCACGTCCGCTGCGGACACCACTGCGCTCATCACGCGCCTCCTTAGAACTCGAACATTTCCTCAAGGCGACTCCTAGAGGCGCGCGCGGCAAAGTGTCCAAGTTGAAGGCAGTATCGATCGATGCCGTTTTTGGATTGATGGAACGGCAGGGAGAGGGGAACGTTACGTGGAAATTGCAAACGCGCTCTCCACGCACTCCGCTGTCATTCCCCGCGAAGGCGGGGAATCCAGTACGCCGCGGCTCCTCGATTTAATCACGCCTGCCGCGGAGTACTGGATCGCCCGCCTGCGCGGGCGATGACACCGATCGTGTGGAGCTAGCGTGAACTACTGCCGCGCACTCGGTAGCAGCTGCGGCAGAAATCCGCGCGTCACATCCGGCGGAGCGGCGTCAAGGCCGAGCACGGCGCTCGCGGCGGGCAGTGCGGCATCCGCCATCGCGGCGTGGCCCTCGGCGCTTGGATGCACGGCGCCGCCATAGACGGCGGAGAGCACGCCCCAGGTCGCGTCGTGGATGTCCGTCGGCTGGCTCGCGGCCGGCAATCCTTGCGGATAGGTCATCGCGGCAAAATAGCTGTCGTTGGCGTCGCGGATCCAGCGTGCGCGCGGCAGATAGGCGCGGTATTCCGAAGCGCCGCGCCCGCACAGCATCGGCTGGCTCGCCGCCGTCACGATGTCGGGATTGAAGCTCTGGCCGTTCTCGGCAAAGCAGGTGCGGTCGAATTCGGGATCGTTGCCCGAATGAGCGCAGAAGCCGTGATCGGCGAACGCCGCCTGATGCGTGTCGACGAAGGTCATGCGGTCGGCTTCGGGATCACGGCAGAGCGCGCCGCGGGTGCAGGTGGCGAGCCCCTTCAGCTGCGGCAGGAATTCGGTGTCGACGAAGGTCGAGACGCGGGCCAGGCGCTGCGGGTCGGCGTTGAAGGATGGATGGATGTCGAAGCCGGCGCGGCCGCCGCGGCAGGGCACGCCGCCATCGGCGAGCGCCGGGTTGGCGTAGGAGACATAAACCACATGCGAGAGATCGCCACCGACCAGCGGCTTCAGCGCCTCGCGCAGCTTGACGAAATTCTGCGGCAGCTCGCGCGTCAGCGCATCGCGGGAATCGTCGACGCTTGCCATCACGCCGGAGCGGCGGAACAGCGCGCGCTCGGTCGCGGTGTCGACGATGACGTCGGCGACGAGACCGGAAAAATAGACGTCGTTGGCACCGACCGACAACAGCACGAGATCGAGCGTGCGATCGGGCTGGCGCTTCTTCGCCGCGGTGAGCGCTTCGCGCAGCTCGGCGACCTGCGCGTTCACGCTGGTGTTGCAGACGCCGGTCTTGCCGGGCGGGCATTCGCGGGCGCGCTGCGAGCCGAGCAGTCCGTCGCCGATGCTGGCGCCGGTGCAGGCGAGCGGCAGGAAGGTCACGGCGATGTGGGTGTAACGCACCGCGAGCGCCAGCGCGGTGCGGGCCTGATAGCTGTAGAGCGAGCGGTGGCAGGGCGCGTTGAACCAGAGCGCGCTGTAGCGTTGCCAGTTGGCGAGCGTATCCGGCGCCTCGCAGGCGCGGCCACCCTTGAAGCCGTGGCGGCTCGGCCGGTAGTACTGCGCGCCGGCGGTACCGAGATAGGAGCGGAAGCAAAAACCTTCGTCCGACAGCGCCAGCGGCCGGTCCGGATTGCCTTCGCCGGAGGCGATGCTGTCTCCTAAGCCGGCGACGAAGATGTCGCGGACCTGGATCTCGGCCTGGACCCGCTGGGTCGGATCGGAGCCGGAGGAGACATCGACGGTCGCGACCGTCTGCTTGCCGTAGCGGACGCGCAAATTGACCGGCTCGGCGCAGTCGAAAGTCGAGGCTTGCGGCCCGTCGCCATCGTCGAACGACCAGGCGCAGGTGGCGCCGACCGGCACTCCGCCGACGAGGCGCACGGTGACGGGATGGTCGATCGGGGTGAGGTAGTTCTCCTTGACATTGTCGCGGGTGCAGGGCTGGTTGACCCGGCCCTGGAGGTCGATGCAGAGCCGATTGACCATGTTGCGGGCCCAGCCGCGGCCCTCGCTCTGAAGCTCCAGCGACTGCTCGGCGGCCAGGATGCTGCGGTTACGCGCATTCTCGACATGGAGCAGGAAATCGCGCTCTTCGCGGAACAGGCGGAAGCGGTTGCGCACCTCCCAACTGATCTGCATGGCGCCGGCGTCCTGCGCGGCGGCGCGCTCGAGCGGCAAGGCGGACAGAATCCCGGCAAGCAGCAGGGCGCCTGCACAGAGGGTGCGAAAGGGGAGAGGGATCATGGTCCGCGTGTTCAACGGCAAAGTTGGGGCGGAAATAAGAGAGGATTGCTGCCCCGCCCGCAACCTTAGTCTGACGCTCCTGCTGACCCGCCTATCGCTTGCCGGCCTGCCGCAGCGTCCGCTCGCGCTCCATCGCGGCCACCTGCTGGGGCAGGTTGGCCTGGGCGCAGGCCTCCGCCAGCCGTCGCCGCTCCTGCCACGGCGCGACCACGTTCATCCAGAGTTCGCGCGTGCCCATGATGGAGATGGCGAGGCCGAACGGGATCACGAAATAGAGAAGGCGGAACACCAGCAGTGTCGCCAGAAGCTGCTCGCGGCCGAATTCGGGCAGCGCTAACAGCATGGCGGCATCGAACACGCCGATCGAGCCGGGCGCGTGGCTGGCAAAGCCGAGCAGCGTTGCCAGGATGAACACCACGGCGAGCGACATGAAGTCGATTTGCGGATTGGCCGGCATCAGCAGGTACATCGCCGTGGCGCAGAAGCCGAGATCGACCACGCCGATCAGGATCTGCACCAGCGTCAGCGGCGTCGAGGGCAGCACCACCTTCCAACCCTTCTGGCCGAGCTCGCGCCGCTTTTCGCCCATGCAAAGCCAGACCAAATAAGAACCGATCGAGGCGAGGCCGCCGAGCGCGATCAGTCGGTTGATCGACGACGGCAGCTGATCCATCGCGGACGCCGCATCCGGATGGATGGCCATGCCGATCGAGAGCACGAAGATGTTACCGAGCCAGAAGGTCAGGCCCGACAGGAAGCAGATTTTCGCGACGTCGATCGCGTTCAGGCCGTAATCCGAATAGATCCGGAAACGGATCGCGCCGCCGGTGAAGACGGTGGCGCCGATGTTGTGGCCGATCGAATAGGACGTGAAGCTGGAGAGCGCCGCGATGCGATAGGGAACGTGCTTCTTGCCGATCGTTCGCAGTGCAAAAAAGTCGTAGAAGGTCAGGGTGCAGAACGCGAAGAAGACGCAGATCGCCGCCAGCCCGATACTTCCACGGGGAATCTCGGTCAACGCCGTCAGGATGATCCCGGTCTCGATGCCCTTGAGGGTCCGCACCAGCGTGGTGACCGCGAAGGCGATGATGCAGACGCTCGCGGCAATGCCGAGCCGTCGCCAGCCGATCCATCTATTGAAGCCGCGTCTCAGCGCGGGCAGCAGTCCGTGCATTCATCCTCCCGGCGGGGGGCAAGACCGATCCAGCCAGGCATTGGCCGGTCGGGTACGATGACGGCCAAAGGCAGGCGTCGATCGGTTGGCATGATCCAGCTCATTTAAGGCAAAAACAGCGGCTTGTGCAGCCCTTGACAACAATAGGTTCTACGTTGGACCAGCCACTTTTGTCATATGAGGTTCACATCTGACGCGCGTTAAGCATATGAGTCGCGAAACGCGGTTCGGACGGCGCATTGATGTTCAAGAGACGGCGCATTCATGTTCAAGAGGATGGTTTCAAATCCTGCCGCCATCCACATTGTTCCAGCGCAAGCGATGGGCGTTTTGGAACGTCGATGCCGCGTGCTCGTTGGGCCCGATCAGCAACCGAACATGGCGGAATAATGGGGCCTTTCGTGCAGGCCGATACCGCCGTGTTCCCGAAACCGAGAGGACGGAACGATGGGACTGTTCACAAAAGACATCAAAACCATGAACGACCTGTTCGTGCACCAACTCCAGGACATCTATTACGCCGAGCAGCAGCTCACCAAGGCGCTGCCGAAGATGGCAAGCAAGGCTACCGATCCGCAGCTGAAACAGGGCTTTTTGACGCACCTCGATGAAACCAAACAGCATGTCACGCGTCTCGAGGAGGTGTTCAAGATGCACGGCGTCGCCGTGAAGGCAGTCGACTGCCCGGCCATCGACGGCATCATCAAGGAAGCCGACGAGACGGCCGGCGAGGTTGCCGACAGGGCCGTGCTCGATGCCGCGCTGATCAATGCGGCCCAAGCCGCTGAGCATTACGAGATCGCCCGCTACGGCAGCCTGATCGCCTGGGCCAAGCAGCTCGGCCGCAATGACTGCGCGGCGGTACTGGCCAAGACGCTTGAGGAAGAGAAGGCAACCGACAGGAAGCTGACCACACTCGCCGAGAGCAAGGTGAATCTGCGCGCGGCGAGCTGATGAAGGTGTAGTCAACGAAGCGCCGCGCGATGGTTCGCGCGGCGCTTCTGCTTTTTCACCATCCACTGTCATGCTCCGCGAAGGCGGGGCATCCAGTACTCCGTGGCGCCAATTGGATTCACAATTCCCGCCGCGGAGTACTGGATCGCCCGCCCCAGTGCGCAACTGCGCACAAGGCGGGCGATGACCCCGTTGGGAGGCGATTGCGCTGCACCGCTCCATCCATCATTCGTCCATTATCGAAACATGACGGCGGGCCGGAAGCGTATATTTCGCATGGGGCTGCAATCGAGGTGGCAGCATGCGAGCAAGCACCATCAAATATCAAACCGTGGACAACGCGCGCGCCGCCCCGCGTGCCGGCTCGCATCGTGCAACCTCGCTCACGCTTGCCGCGATGAGCCTCGGCTACGGCGTGGTGCAGCTCGACGTCACCATCGTCAACACCGCGCTCGATGCCATGGGCAGGGCGCTCGGCGGCGGTGTTGCCGAGCTGCAATGGGTGGTCAGCGCCTACACCATCGCGTTTGCCGCTTTCATCCTGACGGCCGGCGCGCTGGGCGACCGGATCGGCGCCAAGCGCGTCTTCATGGCGGGGTTCGCCATCTTCACCGCGGCCTCGCTCGCCTGCGCGCTGTCGCCCAATGCGGTCGTGCTGATCGCAGCACGGCTGGTTCAGGGCCTGGCGGCGGCGATCCTGGTGCCGAATTCTCTTGCGCTGCTCAATCATGCCTATGCGGACGACCGCGAGCGTGGTCGCGCCGTTGCAGTCTGGGCCGCCGGAGCAAGCCTTGCGCTCACCGCCGGTCCCTTAGTCGGCGGCGCGCTGATCACACTGGTCGGCTGGCGCGCGATCTTCCTGGTCAATCTGCCGATCGGGCTCGCCGGCCTGTGGCTGAGCTGGCGTTACGCCAGCGAGACCACGCGGGCGCGCTCGCGCGAGATCGATCTGCTCGGCCAGCTGGCCGCGATCGGTGCGCTGGGCGCGCTCGCCGGCGCAATCATCGAAGGCGGGGCGCTCGGCTGGGACCATCCAGCCGTGATCGCAGCCTTTGTCGGAGCCGCCGTTCTCGCCGTGCTCTTTGTCTGGCGCGAGAGTCGCGCGGCGCAGCCGATGCTGCCGCTGTCGTTGTTCGGCCACCGGCTGTTCACGCTGACCTCGCTCGTGGGGCTGCTGGTGAACATCGCGATCTACGGCCTGATCTTCGTGCTCAGCCTGTATTTCCAGAGGATCAACGGGCTGTCGGCGTGGTGGACCGGACTTGCCTTCGTGCCGATGATGGCGGCGGTGCTGCCGGTCAATCTGCTGGCGCCGCGCCTTTCCGAGCGCATCGGTCCGTGTCCGACCATCGTCGTCGGCGCCTGCATCTCGGCCCTCGGCTGTCTCGGCCTGCTCTGGATCGAAGCCGGGACCAGCTATTGGGCGGTCTGCGCGCAGATGATCGCGATCAGCGGCGGGCTCGGCCTCCTGGTGCCGCCGCTGACGTCGACGCTGCTCGGCAGCGTCGAGAAGGCGCGTTCCGGCATCGCGGCCGGCGTCCTGAACGCGACGCGGCAGACCGGCAGCGTGCTCGGCGTTGCTCTGTTTGGTTCCCTGGTGGCGGACCGTGCGTTCATGACGGGGCTGCATCTGTCGCTGGTCATTTCGGCGGCCGTCTTGCTGATCGCCGCCGGCGTGATCGGAATCGGCGCGCCGGCGCGAGGATGAACAATGTGAGCGAACACACACATCTCCCGTTCACCATTCCCCGAACAGGTTTGTAGCCAGTTACCGATCGTCCATCTCTGTCGGGTCAAGTGCCGGTTGATAGGGGCCGGCAATGTATCAAGTTCTCTTTTGTCTCACCGACGAGCACGATTGGCGACTGGTCGCGCTTGGCGGCGCGGTGTGTCTGCTCGCCAGCGCGGCGGCGATCAGCCTGTTTCAGCGCGCACGCGCGACGCACGGCCCCGCGCGTCTGGCCTGGATCGCCCTGGATGCCGCCGTCAGCGGATGCGGCATCTGGGCGACGCATTTCATCGCGATGCTCGCCTATGGGCCGGGCGGCGCCGGCGCCTACAACATCCCGGTGACGCTCCTCTCCTTGATCCTTGCGATCTCCGTGACCTTCGTGGGACTGAGCATCGCGGTATCGTCCTCGCGCCCGGTGTGGATCGCCCTTGGCGGCGCGATCGTGGGCAGTGGTGTAGCCGCGATGCATTACACCGGTATGGCGGCGCTGGAGATACCGGCACGGGTGGACTGGATCGGAAGCACGGTTGCCGCTTCGGTGCTGTTCGGAATCCTCTTTGCGGCCCTCGCACTGTTCATCGCCGCGCGGCGCGACGACCTCTCCCATGCGCTGTCGGCGACCACCCTGCTGACGGTTGCCATCGTCGCGCATCATTTCACCGCGATGGGCGCGGTGCTGCTGACGCCGGACCCGACGCGCGCGATCAGCGGGCTTTCCATCCCGCCGGCCTCGCTGTCCTTCCTCACCGCCAGCGCCGCGGTCGCGATCATCGCGATTGCGCTCGTGGCCGCGCTGCTCGACCGCCGCGCCAAGGGCGCACTGGGGCGCCAGCAGATCGTGCTGGACAGCGCGCTCGAGAACATGTCGCAGGGACTGTGCATGTTCGACGCGGACGGCAAGATCATCCTGTTCAACGAGCGCTACGCCGCGATGCTCCGTCGCACCGACATCCTGCTCGCCGGCCGCCTTCTGGTCGACGTGCTCAGGGAAGAGCAGGCCAAGGGCCAGTGGCAGGGCGACGCGGATGAATTCTTCACTCGCCTCGTCGCCGACGCGCGCGAGGGCCGCACCACGACCGACGTCGTCAACCGGTTCGGCCGCTCCATCCGCGTCGTCAACCAGCCGATGCAGGGCGGCGGCTGGGTCGCGACCTTCGAGGACATCACTGAGTGGCTCGAGGCGCAGGCCAAGATCTCGCACATGGCGCGCCATGACGCACTGACCAGCCTGCCGAATCGCGTGCTGTTCCACGAACAGCTCGAGCAGGGGCTGCGCCGGACCAGTTCGGGCGATCAGCTCGCGGTGCTTTGTCTCGATCTCGATCACTTCAAGGACATCAACGACTCGCTCGGCCATCCCATCGGCGATGCGCTGCTCAAGGAGGTCGGCCGCAGGCTGAAGACGACCGTCGGCGAACACGATACCGTGGCGCGGCTCGGCGGCGACGAGTTCGCGGTGGTCCAGATCGGACGTTCCGAGGAAACCGCTGCGAGGTCCCTTGCCGGGCGCCTCGTCGAGGTGATCTCGGCACCTTATGAGATCGACGACCATCAGATCGTGATCGGCGTCTCGATCGGCATCGCGCTGGCGCCGCAGGACGGCAACAATCCGGACGAACTCCTGAAGAACGCGGACCTCGCGCTCTACCGCGCCAAGGCGGACGGCCGCGGCACCTATCGCTTCTTCGAGACCGGCATGGATGCCCGCGCGCAGGCGCGGCGCCTGTTGGAAATGGATCTGCGCGCGGCGCTGCAGCGTGACGAGTTCGAAGTGTATTATCAGCCGATCCGCGACGTCGCGAGCGGCCGTGTCGTCGCCTTCGAGGCGCTGCTGCGTTGGAACCACCCGCAGCGCGGGCTGATCGCGCCCATCAGCTTCATCCCACTGGCCGAGGAGACCGGACTGATCGTTCAGCTCGGCGAGTTCGTGCTGCGTTCCGCCTGCACGGACGCGGCCACCTGGCCCGACGATGTCGACGTCGCCGTCAATCTCTCGCCGGTGCAGTTCAAGAGCCCGAACCTGATCGCATCGGTGACCGAGGCGCTGGCCGCCTCGGGACTCGATGCGCGCCGCCTCGAGCTCGAGATCACCGAATCGGTGCTGCTCCAGAACAGCGAGGCGACGCTGACGACCCTGCACGAGTTGCGCGCCATGGGCGTGCGGATCTCGCTCGACGATTTCGGCACCGGCTATTCGTCGCTGAGTTATTTGCGCAGCTTCCCGTTCGACAAGATTAAGATCGACCGCTCGTTCGTGTCGGAGCTGGCGACGCGCGAAGATTCCATGGCGATCATCCGCGCCGTGACCGGCCTCGGCCGCAGCCTCGGTATCGTCACGACTGCGGAAGGCGTCGAGAACGACGCGCAGCTCGAGCTGCTCCGGCGCGAAGGCTGCACCCAGGCGCAGGGCTATCTGTTCAGCAAGCCGCGGCCTGCTTCCGATGTGGCGATGATGCTGGACGGCCCGCGGCTACGCGCGTCGGCTTGATGGTCTAGCCGCGGCGCAGTGCGAAATGCGCGCCGCAAAATGCCATCACGGCGCCGAGACACAGCGCAGCGAGCCCGGCCAGCACGCTCGAGACGGTCGGGATCGGGCTCGGTGCCGAGGCCACCTGGCCCGCGCCCGCAAGCAGCAGCACGCCGACCGCGATCAGGAATTGGCGCATCCGTTGCGGGATCTGTCCGGAAATCGCGCTCTGCATCATGGTCGCCGTGAAATAGCCGCCGGAAAAGCCGACGGTCGCGATCAGCCACCAGGCGATTGCCGCGCCGGCCGGGATGAACTCATGCGCGTCGGAGCGCCAGAGGCCGCCGAGGTCGAGCCCGTAGCGCGCGCCCAGCATGTGCACCGCGAGCGCGAGTAGCACGCCGGAGATCATTGCGGCGCCGAGAATCAGGCGACGCGGAAAAAAGGTCGTCTCAGCCATGCCCCGCTTGTAGGATGGGCGAGGGCGGTCGCGCAAGCGGATCGCATACGGATCGCGCGGACGGGATTGATTGTCGAGATGCAGGTTTCGGATGCTGAGGCAGTCACGAGCTATGCCTATAAGCCGTCGCTGATCGGCTCGGCACATCGCTTCGAGCTGACGGAGCAGGGGCTGTCCTGGCACGTCGCCGGGCGCTCCGCGCTATGGCGCTACGACGAGATCTCGGCGATCCGGCTGTCGTTTCGCCCGGTGTCGATGCAGCAGCACCGCTTTCGCGCCGATGTCAGCCACGCCAGCGGTGGGCGCATCGCGATCCTGTCGACGAGCTGGCAGACCGCGGCGCTGATGGCGCCGCAGGACAGCGGCTTTCGCGCTTTTCTCGTCGCGCTGCATGAACGGATGGCGAAGGCGGGGGGCCGGGCGACGCTGAGCGCGGGCCTCGGCCGCAAGACCTATGCGGCGGTGTTGGGCTTCCTGGCGGCGCTGACGGTGGCGATGGCGGGTCTGTTGATCCGCGCGCTGATGATCGGCGAGCTCGCCGGCGCGCTGTTCATCCTCGGCTTTGCCGCACTGTTCGCCTGGCAGGTCGGCGGCTTCGTGTGGCGCAACCAGCCGCGGAGCTACAGCTTCGATCAACTGCCCCGATCCTTGCTGCCATAGACCGATCGCTACTCCGTCGAGTCGAAATCCTCTTCCTTGGTGCCGAGCAGCGACACGATCGTGCGTAGGCCGGAATCGAGCTGCTCGGGCGAGGGCGGGGCGAGCGCGAGCCGCACCGCATTCGGTGCATGACCATGCGCGATTGCGAAGGTCGAGGACGGCGTCAGCGCGATGCCGCGCCGGGCCGCCGCCGCGACGAAGGTCTGCGAGCGCCAATGCGGCGGCAGTGTCAGCCAGAGATGGTATGAGCGCGGGTCGGCGGCGAGTTGGTAGCCCGCCAAAAGCCTTGCCGCGGTCTGCTGGCGGCGCGCGGCGTCAATGCGCTTCAGCCGCGTCAGCTCGGCGACGGTGCCGTCGGCCATCAGCCGCTGCCCGGATGCGAGCGCGTGGCCGGAGGCGATCCAGCCACCGGTGCGGACCGCGCTCATCACGCTTTCGCGCAAGTGAGGCGGTGCGACGAGGATGCCGAGCGCGAGGCCCGGCGCGACCTTCTTGGACAGGCTGTCGATCACGATGCAGCGGTCCGGACCGAGTGCGGCGAGCGGCGTGTCGTCGGCGAGGAAGCCGTAGACGGTGTCCTCGATGATGGTGAGATCGAGCTTTTCGGCAACCCGCATGATGTCGGCGCGCCGCGTCGCGTTCATGGTGACGCCGAGCGGGTTCTGGATGATGGGCTGGAGATACAGCGCCGACAGATGCGCCTCGCGATGCGCCTTCTGGATCGCGTCGGGCCGCGCGCCGTGCTCGTCCACGGGAATCGGGACCAGCGTCACGCCGAGCCGCGCGGCGATGCTCTTGATGTAAGGATAGGTCAGCGCCTCGACGCCGCAGCGCCCGCCGGCGGGAACGAGCGCCGCGAGCGCGGCCGCGAGTGATTGCTTGCCGTTGGCGGTGAAGACGATCTGCTCGGCCTGTGGCGTAAAATCCTTGCGCGAGAGATAGGCGGCGGCCGCAACACGCGCGCTCTTGGTGCCAGTGCTGGTCGAGACGCGCAGCGCGGATTCGAGCGCGTCGACGCGCTCGAGACCCGCAAGGCTCTTGGCGATCATCGCCCATTGCTGTGGCAGCAGCGGGTAATTGACTTCAAAGTTTATGCGCGCGTCGGCCGGTTCGCTGATCGTCTCGACCTCGCGCCTGATGTCGCCGGAGATGAATGTGCCGCGGCCGACCTCGCCGACCACGAGCCCGCGGCGGAGCAATTCGGTGTAAACGCGGCTCGCGGTCGAGACCGCGATGCCGCGGTCATAGGCAAAATTGCGCTGCGGCGGCAGCCGATCGCCGGGCCTTAACGTGCCGTTAGCGATATCGACGGCAATGGCATCGGCAAGCTTCACGTACTCGAACTTGGACATTATTGCACCGAGAGCAATGTTTTCCTTGCTCCGAGCAATGTACTGGAGCATTTAAGTTCCATCAAGTTCCGCGATTGAGCCGAGGAGAGCGAGAGCAATCCGACGGCAAATGAGGTGCAAGCGCTCGAAGCGTCTGCGCCAACGGCATCGGCTTCGCCGCGCGGGACGATAGGCCGGAGAAGAACAATGACCATTATCTCGCAAACTGCCGGGCGGAGTTTACGCCCATCCTCATCGAGCGGATTTTTCAGCACGCTCGCCATCGCCGTCTACGCGCTGTTCGACCGCCTGGAGCGCCGCTCCGCTGTCAAGACGCTGAACGAGCTCGACGACCGCGCCCTGCGCGACATCGGGATCACGCGCAGCCAGATCGAGGACGCGGTCTACGGCCAGTTCAAGGCCGAGCTGACGCGGTATTTGTGAATTCATTCGGCCGCGCTCGTCTCTCGCGTGTCCCGGACGCGCTGCAACGTCCTTAGCGTTGCGGCGCAGAGCCGGGACCCAGCAAGCCGCGCAACTCGGTGCAACATGAGCACCGGCTCTGCAGCGCACCGCTAAAAAGCGCTGCGCTGCGTCCGGGGCACGAGAGCGAGGTTTGGCGCGCAGCTGCTTCAACATCGTCATGTATGGACGGCCCCCTCTCGGCAAGGGCTTTTTGGTGCTTCAGCAAATGAATCGGGGAGCGGTCATGTATACGGCCTCGAGAAGCGGCCATTGACCGCGGGCCCTGATGGAGATCGCTGATCGAATTCCAATCATTGCGGCGCGCTGTGACGCGCGATGACGATGCGGAGTGTTTCGATCCCGGTTTCCAGACCATTTGCCATCACACCTTTAGTGCCCTTCCGATAGGCATGGAGCACGAGCGCGGCGGCTGTTGCCCCTCAACTAGGCCGCAGCCGGCGCGCTCGCGCGGTCTCGGTAGGTTTCTCCTTTGACCAGCATGGCCCAGATGATCCGGGCGGTCTTGGCG